>CAYUAW010000596.1:0-3850 GCA_964442485.1 uncultured Polyangiaceae bacterium | reverse complement strand
TCACGTGCAATTGGAGTCGTCTGCCCATTCGAGAATGCGATGCCGTTACTCTTCTTGCTCACTCCGGCTATGTGGAGTGGTGTGCCGGATTCCCCGTAGTGATCAATGCAGGAAGCAATCGCGAACGCAGAGTACCAATCAGGAATTGAGCTATTGAAGACCCGGCCATTCGAGCTTCGTATGCGTTCCACGACCCGCCTGTGCACGAAGGCATTGTATATCGATGGAAGGTGCCACCGGTGTCCCGGGCTGATGCTGACGAGGACCAGGCGCTCGAGCGTCAAGTCCAGCGCGAGCCGGGCATTCCTGACCTGATTCGCAATGGACGCAGGAATGATCAGAGTATTTTCGGCGTAGCCCGGCGTCGGCGCACCTGGCCACGTGTAATATGCCGAGCGCCCGGAAAGCACGTCAATCCCCATGCTGCGGATTGCTTCGTCAGCCTCCTTCAGCCCATGAAAGAAGAGGCCGTCGTCGTCGCCGAGGAATATCAGGAACTCGCCGCTAGACTTGGATAGGGCGAATTCCCAATTCAAGCTCATCGCAAGCGGTGACTCGGTGCGAACATATTGGATCCTCGGGTCGGCGAGCTCTTCGACGACCTCTCGCGTGCGGCTAGTTCCGAAATTGTCGCTAACGACTATTTCGAAATCCTCGTACGACTGGCCGAGACAGGTTCGCAGGGTCCCGTGTAGCGTCTCGGGGCGGTTTCGCGTTGGTACGACGATGCTGAAACGCGGACGGGTCATGTTGTATCTCCTGCGACCACAGAAATGCCACGGATTGGACGGCCGCCGAGCTCCGAGCGCTGCCGTCGGAACGGCAATGTGAAGCGCCGCTCGCAGCCATTTTCGCTTCAGAGCTGCGCAGGCTCATCCGGGATGTCGGGCCTACTGTCTGGAGCTCCCAGGCGACCGCGAAGTCCACGAGCCCCCCCGAGCTCGTGGGACTGCCCGGTGACGACGACATCGACCGGCGTGCCAGGGCTTGCCTGCGGCGAGCAGCTATCGAGCTCAGCCAATTGCCTGTCTACCAGCATGCGCCCTGTGTCCTGAGTTGCTTGAGATGCGCGCGACCAAGGTCGGGTTCAAAAAGTCGACGCTGTCGTAGCTCAGCAGCTCGATGCCGTCGAGCCCCAGGGATGTTCTGCCAGGGGGCGGGGGCGGGCTTTTTTGGCAGCGGGCGCTTCGTGCCGGGCTCGATCGGCCCACGGCGGCAGGCCGGGGGAAAAGCACGCCCTGAACCCGGTTCCTGTCCACTGCACGAAGCTCTGATTCGTGGCCACCGACCCGTCTCCCGGTCGAAAAGCGCGGGGCCGTCGCTACGGCTTGCGAGCCGCGATGACGAACCCCGTATCGCCCAGGATGCCACGCACGGGGTCGTGCAAGAAATACAGCTCCGGCTCGAAACCTGCCGTCTCGAGATCGCAAAGAAGCTCGGGGGCAAACACGTTGTAAACGAGCGCACCCTGCTCGGGTCGGATGGGATCGGAATGATACTCGGGTGGCAACAGATGGCGCAGGCCGCCAGTCTCGTCGAGAACGGCGCGTCGCTCGGTGGTGAAGCGATCCGGGCTGAAAGGGGCAGTGAAGACGTGCATTCCCCCGCGGCGAAGAATGCGGTGCGTCTCGCGAATTGCCTGTCTCGGTTCCGGGATGTGCTCGAACACGTCACTCGACAAGATGACGTCCAGGGACTCATCGGCGAAGTGTGTGTTCTGGATGTCGACGTGCAAGATCCCATCTCGGACCGTGCCGCTTGGAATCGAAGGCGCGAGATACTCGCTCGAGATGTAGTTCGAGCGGAGGTGCTTCGACAGGCGTTCATGAAGCGTTCTCTTCGTCTCCAGATTCCAGAGGCGGATGTCACGCGGCAGATTGGCCAGTCGTGCATGAATCCCGGTGAAACCCATGCGGTTCAGCAAGACGGCGATCAACTGACGCTGACGATTCAAGCTCCAGCACACCTTGCAGATCACGGTCTCTCGCAGGTTGTCCTTTTCCACACAGAACAGGGTGGGCCAGCCACAGATCAGGCAGTAACCGGGATACTTCACCACGCTCCTCACACGAGCGAGACGATCTTGCCAGTGCTTCTTCCTGTGAGTTCGAGGCCAGAGCGGTTGAATCAAATGCAAACTCCGTGGCAATTCCCGTTCGAATCGAAAGCCAGTCCTGCTGCTTCGGCGAGCATGCCGTACGGTGAAAGCCCCGGCAAGGCGAGCACTCGCGGCGCGCGACGGCCGACGCAGGGACATCCCCTGGCGGCGGACCGTCGACTGCTCGCTGCCGACGAGCTAGAAGATTGCGCCTCGGAAAGGTGATCCTCGGCGAGCCGAGAACGTGGTAGGAGCCACGCGATCGGCGGCAATCGCTCAAGGCCCCTGCCCTCAAGATGGAAAACGACGTGCTCGCCAGAGCGAAGCCGGCACACATCGAGGTCGTCGTACCTTCGTACAACCATGGGCGCTTCGTCTCCGAGACGCTCCGTTCAATCTTCCGCCAGGCTCTTGCTCCCGCGCGCTTGCTGGTCATCGACGATGGCTCGCGCGACGATTCCCCGGCCATCATCGAGCGCACTCTCGCGGAGTGCCCGTTCCCTTGCGAGCTCGTCGTCCGACCGAACCGTGGCCTCTGCGCGACCTTGAACGAGGCCTTCTCGCGGACCAGCGGCGAATTCTTCGCGTACATCGGCTCCGACGACACGTGGGAGCCCCATTTCTTGTCGACCCTGTCGACGATGCTCGAATCCGACGCGCGCGCGGTCGCCGCTTACGGCCACGCCTGGATCATCAATGAACGCGGAGACCGGATCAGCTGCTCGTCGGATGGGGGTCAATACTTCGGTGGCGACATGCGGCTGGCTCTGCTGGCAGGTCGCTCCATCCCGAAGAGCCCGACCGTATTGCACCGCCGCTCCGCGCTCGGGCAATTCTCGTGGAACGAACGTAGTCGCCTCGAGGACTACGAGATGTACCTTCGGCTCTCCGGGCTCGGCCCATTCGCCTTCACCCCTCACGTGGTGGGCTCCTGGCGCCAGCACGACAGCAACGTGAGCGCCAACGTACTCTTCATGCTGGACAGCGCGCTGGATGCGCACGACCGCGTCGGACCCACGCTGGGTGTTGCAAGCAGGGGGCTGAAGCGGACACGCGCCGCGCTCGTTTTCCGAGCCGGCGGCTACTATCTGGACGTCGGCGACCGACGCGCCGCGCTCGAGTGCACCGCCAGGGGCCTCCGAGGCGCCGCGAACGTGGGAGCCATCGCGAGGCGCTTGGTGAAGCTCGCAACGCCGACGGCCGCCTGGCGCCTCGCCGCTGCCGTTGGCAACCGCGGCGCACGTCCCCGCTGAACACCTCCACCCGGGGTGCCTGCGGGCTCGTCGCAGAACCGGCCTGCTCGTCCGAAGCCGAGCAGACCGGACATGCGCGTTGCTCTCAGAAGGTGCTCATCACGCAATCGATGCGGCCCGGGTGGATCGAGCCGCCGCCCAGCGTCGTCCCGGCGCAGAAGTCGGCGAGATTGTCTCCGTCGATGTCGGCCGCGCTGAGGCTCGTTGGCGCGCGACCGAGCAGGTCGTTCGCTGCCTCTCCGTAGAGGATGAGCCGCGACTTCGTCGACAGCAGGTCAAACGTCGCCGGCAGGGCGCTGGCGCCGAATATCACGTTCACCTCGCCCGACTTCGTCCTGGTGTTTCCAGGACCCGAAGCCGCCGAGCAGGCGAAGATGATGTCCTGGAACCCATCGTGGTTCATGTCGCCGAGGGCCAGGGCCGTCCCGCAATCGTCATGGGGATCCGCACCCATGATCGTCGTCGTCGGCGTCGCTCCTGCGCTCTCGTCGTAGGTGGT
>CAYUAW010000595.1:2166-3863 GCA_964442485.1 uncultured Polyangiaceae bacterium | reverse complement strand
GCGGGGGAGTAGTGACGACCTCCTGCACGCAGCCGAGCCCGAGGATCCCTACATCGGCGCCGCAGGTGTTGTCGGGGCGGCAACAACCGGCAAGGTTGCCGGAATACAAGCTCGGGCACGTCGGGTCGGGCACGCCGACCTGGTCGCGCGCCTGACACCCGGTTGGAAGGCTCCGCGTTCCGTCGTCGCTCACCGCCAGGTTGGAGGTCCCTCCCAGTTCGACGCCACAGCTGCCGTCGGCGAGGCAGCATCCGGCGAAGTTGTTCCCGTAGGCGACGGAGTCCGGACACGAGCCGCACGTCGCCGCGGGCAACGCCGCCGCTCCATCGACCGCGGGGCTTCCTCCAGCATCCTGCGACGCGCTACTGGCCTTGGCTCCGTCCTCGGCCTTCTGCCTGACCTCGGTTCCGCCCAGCGAATGCTCGACTCCGCCGCAGGCGACAAAGATCGAAATCACCAGCAAGCCCATCACGACTTCCGAACGTTTTCTCATGAGCAGCAATCTCCTCGGCTGCTGTCATGTGAAGCGGGAGCCCAGCCGATCACTGAAATCGCCGGCCTGAACCCGCCGCCCCGCGCGGCGCTCTTCATCGAGCGAGCTCGCGTGCGATCTCGGCGGCGATCTCGTTCGTCGCGTCGAGCGCGGGATTCACCGCCGTCATGCAGACGAAGCCGTGGATCGCGTCGGAGAACTCGCGGTAGGTAACCCGCGTTCCCGCGCTCTTCAGCCGCTCGGCGTACGCGAGCCCCTCGTCCCGCAGCACGTCGAAGCCGGCGGTGTAGATCAACGCGGGGACGCCCGAGACCTCCGGGTCGAGGAGCGGCGAGATTCGAGGGTCGCGAACGTCACCCCCGCCAACATAGTGACGCACGAACCAGTCCACCATGCGCCGCGTCAGGAAGTAACGCTCGGCGAACAGCGAGTACGAGCGAGTGCCGCACGTCATGTCGACAGCGGGGTAAATGAGCACCTGGAGCGCAGGGCGCCGCTCGTCGTGGCGCGTGCGGAGCGCGACCACGGCGCTGAGGTTGCCGCCCGCGCTGTCACCCGCGACGGCGATACGTGTCGCGTCCATGCCGAGCTCGGCCGCGTGGGCCAGCGTGAAACGCGTCGCCGCTAGCGCGTCGTCCACCGCGGCGGGAAACGGGTGCTCCGGACCGAGACGGTACTCGATGGAGATGACTCGACAGCGCGCCGCGTGGGCGAGCCGCCGGCAAAGGCTGTCGTGCGTCGCGACGCTGCACGTCACCCAGCCGCCGCCGTGCAGGTACACGACCGCGGGAGACGGCGCAGCCACGCCCGGTGGGACGTAGAGGCGCGCCGGAATCGGTCCGGCGGGCGAAGCGATTTCCACGTCCTCGCTGTCGACAGCAGGACCCGGGATGTTGACGGTTCCGACTTCGCGGGCGACGCGAGCGCGTGCCTTCGCGGCGCCGAATGGCGTGAAATCCGAACGCTGTGTGAGGTCGTCGAGCGCGAGCATCGCGGCGTACTCGGGATGCAATGTCCTGCCGTCGACCGGTGTACTGCGGGACGCTGCGAGGCGCGCACGAACGAACGAATTGCCGACCAGTGCTCGAAAGCCGGTCCGTCCGATCGCGGCCAGCAGCTTTCCAATCGCCGACGGGTCACCATGCATGTTCGACGCAGCAAAGGTCGCACCGCCCGAAGCCGGGAGCAATACGATGCCGTCGAA
>CAYUAW010000595.1:0-2066 GCA_964442485.1 uncultured Polyangiaceae bacterium | reverse complement strand
CGTCCGTCGTGCACGGAGCGCCGACCGGGCCACTGCTTGCGCTTTCACCGCCGTCCCTGTCCGGAATCGCGACGCTGCGCCGGAATCTGCGCCGCCGTCGCGGGCACCCGTGGAAGAGCGCCCCGTACCCCCGTTTGCGCTACCGCCACAAGCCACGAGGGCCAGGCCTGCGGCAGCAAGCAAGCTGCTGCCGCGCCCGATTCGTGGCACCCACCCTGTCATGAACTGGCGCTCACTCTACCATCCGGTGAGCTCGAGTCGAGACGCCGTCATGTTCCGTCGCGACTCAGCGCTCGTTGCCAGCGCCCCGCGGGCACTGCAGAATCCGCGAGCATGAGGTGGATCTCGAAGGGAGTCGCCGGCGCGGTCTGCGCCGCGGCGCTCGCCATGCCCGCGCGCGCACAGACGACGGCGGGCTCTCTCGAAACGCTCGACCCGACGGTGACGAGCGTCCTTCCGAACGGCCTTCACGTGGTGGCGCGCGAGGATCAGCGAGCACCGCTCGTCGCGATCGACATCCGCTATGGGATCGGCGCGGCGATGGACCCGCTCGAGCTGCCCGGTCTCTCGGGGGCAATCGGGTATGTCCTTCGCGCAGGTGAATCGAGCCACCTGCGCCGCGGGGAAGCGGAGCGAATCGCGGACGCCGCGAGCGTGGTGCATCTCGAGCGGAACGTGAGCGTGACGAGGGATTCGACGCACGTCACGACGCTCGTGTCGGCGAACGCGCTGGACCTCGCGCTGTGGCTGGAGGCGGAGAGGATGGGGTTTCCTGCAGGGCAAGTGGGCATCGGCCAGCTCTCGGAGTGGGCCACGAGCCCGCTCGAGAACCTGGACGCGATCGCGAAGAGAGCGGTCTTCGGGCCTGGGCATCCGTACTTCCTCGAGGACCTGCAACCGTCGGAGACCGTGACGCAGAGCTTTGCGCGCGACTGGCTGCATGCCTGGTACACGCCGGCCAATGCGACCATGACGGTCGCCGGTGACGTCGACCCGGCGCGCGTGTCCGCTCTCGTGCAAAAGTACTTCGGCGGCATCGCCGGCTCGGCGGCTCCGCGCTTGCCCGACGTGCCTGCCGCACCCTCCGCACGCGTGGTCGAGGTCGACGCCCCCGTGGAATCGCCCGCTCTGGAAGTGGCGTGGGCGACTCCCGGCTATCTCGCGACCGACAATCCGGAGCTCGACGTGGCGGTCCGCCTGACGGAGGCGCGCCTCGTGACCTCGCTCGAGGAACATAGCCATGCGGAGAACGTCCGGGTCTCGCAGCAGGGCATGCAGCTCGGCAGCGTCTTCTCGATTCATTGCAACGTCACCGAGACGCGCTGGGAAGAAGCGACCCTCGACCAGGTCGAGGAAGAGCTGCAGAAGCTCGGGAGCGGTGCCTTCAGCGACGCAGAGTTCCTCCGGGCGAAGCGCGTCACCGTCCGCGACGCGGCGCTCTCCAGGGATTCACTGGGTGCGCGCACGTTCTGGGACGGCGAGGCGCTCGCTGCAACGGGCAAGCCCGGGTACTCACGTGAGCTGTTTCGACGGCTTCAAGGGCTCGACCGAGCCGCCGTGGCCGCGGCAATCGCACGACACCTGACGACGCCACGTCGAGTCGTGACACGGGTCGAACCCGATCCGCGTCGCCGCAAGGGCGGCTACGCGCAAGGCGAACCGCGTCGGACCTTCCGTCTGGAACGTCCCTCGCCGGCCGCGAAGCCCGATGATCGGATGCTCTATCACCTGCCGGACAGGACGGCGTTTCCCGACGTCCCCATCACCCGCCCCGTGGAGAGCTCGTCGCCGAGCGGTGAGCGCCTGCGCGTCGTGACGCGATCGGAGCTGCCGCTCGTCTGGTTCCAGGTTTTCGCACCGTGGTCCGCGGCACTTCCTGCTCTGGCCACGCAGCGAGCGATTCCAGAGGCCATCGCGCTTTCGCTCGTCGAAGGCGACGGCCTCGCACGCCGCCTGACGTCGCTCGGAATCGAGCCCGCGTTCTCGTCCGACCCTGCCGGCGTCTCGGTGTCGGTGGGCGCGACGCACGACGCCGTCGCCGACGCTCTACGTCTCGTCATGACCGC
>CAYUAW010000594.1:0-3872 GCA_964442485.1 uncultured Polyangiaceae bacterium | reverse complement strand
CCGACCGCAATGCAGAGAGGCAATGGGTGGGCGCGAGCACGTCCAAACGCAATGCAGAGAGTCGTCCAGCGGCTGTGGCCGAGGCAGTGACCGGTCTCACCGATTTACAGATGCGCAGAAGCGACCGAGACTCCGCTGGACCAATGAGGAAGCTCGTTTGCACGCTCACGTCGGTTCTCGTCCTTGCAAGCTGCGGCGGTCAAACGGTGATCACTCCGGCGGCCGGCACGGGCGGGGCTTCCGCGCTCCCCGATGCCGGCGCGGGCGGCCCGGGTACGGGCGCGGGCGGCTCGGGTACGGGCGCGGGCGGCTCGGGTACGGGCGCGGGCGGCTCGGGTACGGGCGCGGGCGGCTCCGATGCCCCTGCGGGCGGTTCCGGTGCCGTACCCGAACATGTCTGCAAGCTGAACAGCGACTGCGCGGGCGCGCTCGTGTGCCTTCTCGGGCTCTGCCATGCGCAGTGCGCGCAAACCAGGGACTGCCCGCTGAACCAGCGCTGCGTCGAGAGCGCTGCGGGAGGCGTGTGCCAGCTCGCGACCGAGAGCGCCTGCTCTCACAACTCCGACTGTGCGGCGCCGCTTCTGTGCGCGAAGGACCTGTCCTGCCGCAATCAGTGCGTGACGTCGCGCGACTGCGTCGCGGGGCAAGTGTGCACAGTGAGCATGGTGTGCGCAGACCCGTCGGAGCTCGACGCCTCGGGCGATCTTCCCTCGCGTTGAATGCGGCTCGCGGTCCATTGACGACTCTCCTCGCTGTACAAGGCTCCATCGCATGCTCGTCGCGCAGGTCGTGTTCGATCAGTTCACGGACATCGACGTCTTCCTCGCCTGGGATCTGCTGAACCGGGTTCGCCACCCGGGCTGGTCGGTGAAGCTCCTCGGCACCGCTTCCCACTACACGAGCCGGACAGGTCTCACCGTGCCGATGCACGGCTCCATCGACGAAGCGTCGAGCGCCGACGCGGTCCTGTTCTCGAGCGGCCCCGGGACGCGCGTGCTGTATCGTGATCCGGGCTATCTCGCCCGGTTCCGCCTCGATCCGGAGCGCCAGCTCATCGGCTCGATGTGCTCGGGCGCGCTCCTGCTCGCCGCGCTCGGGCTCCTCGACGGACGGCCCGCGACGACGCATCCCATCGTGGCGGAGCTCCTGCGCGCCGAGGGGGTCGACGTCGTGCAGGCTCCCTTCGTTCGCTCGGGGAAGGTGGCCACCGCGGCAGCCTGTCTCGCCGGCGTGGATCTGGCGTCGTGGGTGGTCGAATCTCTCCTGGGCCCCGAAGCGCGGGGCGCCATGCTCGCGGAGGTCCGCCCGGTCGGGCGCGACCTTGTGCTGGCGAGCGATCGCCCAGCGGGTTCGAGCGCGGTCTCCCACGCGGAGCCCTTGCGTGGGAGCCGTCAAGACGAGCAATGACGCTCAGGGCCCGACCTGCTCCATCTTGTTGCTCATGAAATTCGTCACGAAGGTGGCGATCGACTCGATGCTCGGCGAAGGGTTCGCGCCGCCCTTGTCGTAGAAACGCGAGCGGAAGATGTGCTGGTGCCACTGCACGTTCGGGGCGGCGCCGCCCATGTAGTACGTCGAGAACCGGCCGGTGTTCACGTAGTTCGCGCGGAGCGCGTTCAGCCCATCGGTGTACGGCTGCGCTGCGAAGTAGACGGTGGGGTCCGCCTGGAAGAGCACGATCGCAGCCGGGCTGGCCGTGTCGTAGTTCTGGCAACTGGCGAGCCCGGCGGAGAAGAAGAGCCGGATGACCTCGTCCTGCATGGTGGAGATGAAGGCGACGTTCGACTGCTTGTGCTTGCGAAGCAGGAAATCCGACAGCTTCGACAGCCGCCCGCCGTCCGTCGACTGGCACTCCGTGCAGTCCGGTGGCAGCGAGCCTGCGAAGCCCCACTGGTCGCGCCAGCGCTTCTGCACGCACGGCGGCATGTACTGGTCGTCGAAGGGCGGCCCCGAATCGTCGACGAGATCGACACGCACGTCGCCGAACGAATCCTGCACCATGCTGAAGTTCAGCGCCGCGCCGAAGCCGCCGGCGCTCGCGCCGGTGAGGAGCACCCGGCTCACCTTGCTCTTGAAGGTCGGTACGATGCGGCCCATGAAGAGCTGCATGTTCGTGTAGCCGACGAACTGCTGCGCCCCTGTCAGGCCCGGCACCGGGGCGCTCTTGCGCGTTCCGAAGTGCACGTCGCCGGTGCAGTAGGGCACGTAGATCTGGTTCCAGTCCTTGACTGGGTTCGCGGCGTTCGTCGTGTCGAAGATGCCCTGCAAGCCCGCGCCGTTCGTGTACACGCCGGGCTGCTGCCTGCCGGCGACCGCGCCGCCGGCCGTTCCGAACACCGTCTGGCCGTCGCCGGACAGGATCTGGTTGGCGTTCGCCGGATTGAACGAGCAATAGTTGCCGTTCATGCACGCGCCGCCGCCCTCGAGATAGATGACGAGCTTGTCGGCGGAACCGTTGTGAACGAAGAAGCCCGTCGGCGAGCCGTCGCGACATACGGCGCCGTCGATCTGGTACCAGGTCCAGCCCGACGGCGGCGCCGGTGTCAACGGCGTGCCCGTCGCGGGAAGCGCGGCTCCCATCGGCGGTGAAAGATCGCAGAAGCCCGGGTTGCGATTGGCGTTGCCGACCGGGTCCATGCAGCCGGTTCCACCGGCGCCAGTCATTCCTCCGGTTCCGCCCGACCCGGCCGCACCGCCGCTGCCACCCGTACCTCCGCCACCGCCACCCGCGCCGCCGGCTGCGGTTTCGGCGCCGGTACCGCCTTTGCCCCCGGTCTGCGCGCCGCCTGCGCTCGCGCCGCCTGCGCCAGTTGCACCTGCGCCTCCCTTTCCACCGGAGGCAGCGCCACCGGAGGCGCTCCCTCCCGTGCCGGTGCCGCCGCCGTCGCCAGGTGCCGCGCCGCCGGAGCCCGGGGTCGAGCCGCCGCTTCCGGGTGACCCATCCCCACCGCTGCCTGCATTGCCTGCGGTGCCTGCGGTGCCTGCCGTGCCGGAGCTGCCGCTCGCTCCCCCGCCGGAAGCGACCCCCGTCTTGGTGCCGTCGAGCTGCTCGCCCTGGGCGCAGGCGATCGCCCCGAGGAGCGATGCAAGGGCCAGGGCCATCCAGCGCCGAGGTGTGAGCCCTTGCAGGGCCTTCCTGTGAGAAACCGCGATCGAAGCCTTATGCGATGTCATGTCCCCGGGAGGGAAAAAGCTGCGCCACCCCACAGAATATCACAGCTTCCTTCACGCGAAAGGCTCACCCGAGCTCATGACCCCCGTTCACGCCATCCTTCGCCGCGCTTCATCCAGCATGTGTAATTTTTGTCCAACCCAGTGTCCGCCCAGGGTTTCGTCCGTATGCGTCAGAGCAGACCTTTACGGAAACACCATGCCGGCGGTCGCCGTGATGACCCAGGTGCCGAGGCTCAATTCGTCGTGGTGATCCAGCTGCGCGGTCGCGGTGGAGGCAACGCCGAGGTCGAGGGCCAGATCCAGGCGTCCCGTTCCAATCGACGACCCCGCACGCACGCCGAGCGCCAGCGCCCCATGGAACGCCGCTCCGGAGCTGCTCGTGGCAACGGAGCTGGCGGAGCCCGTCGCGAGCGCGACGCCGAGCTCGCCACGTCCGAAGACGGCGCCGAACGTGGAGCGACCCCGGATTGCTTGCGGCCGCTTCGCGTGGGGTGCTCGTCGATCTGGTCGCGCTCCGCGCATCCCCCGGACGGGCCGCGGGGGCAAGCGCGCTTGAGCTTCTCGCTCGGTCGAGGGACGGCGTCTGCCCTTCCCGTCGGGGTCGCTACCGCCGCTCGGGCGCGGCTCCGTCGGTCACGCCGCGCGCGAAGTCCATGTACTCTCGTCCGAAGTCTTGTTCCGCGGCGAGCGTATTGTGC
>CAYUAW010000593.1:1946-3876 GCA_964442485.1 uncultured Polyangiaceae bacterium | reverse complement strand
GTCGAGCGCGATGGCGTCAAGAGCTGGTACGCGGTCTGGGGAGAGAGCGGCCCCTTCATCGCTTTCGCGCCGATCTTCCAGATCACGCACACCGCAATGCTGAAGGCGACGGTCCCGTATCTATCGCGACACTTCCGCGTCGTCACGATGGACGGCCGCGGCAACGGCCGCTCCGATCGCCCCGAGGGGCAAGCCGCGTACACCTTCGACGAGTACTACCGCGATTTCGTCCAGGTCCTCGACGCTCTGTCGGTCGACCGCGTCGCGGTCGTCGGCATCTCCGCGACGACCATGACGGCCCTGCGCCTCGCCGCGGAGCAGCCGGAGCGCGTCACGCACGTCATCGCGGCGGGCGGATACGCGGAATCACTCCTGAACGCCCCGGACCCCGAGGCTCGATTGCGCGCCAATACCGAGCGCATCCGCGGCAACTACGCCGGCTTCCTCGAGCATTTCTTCTCGATCTGCTTCACCGAGCCGCATTCGACCAAGCCGTTCGAGGACGCCGTTCGCTACGGCTGGGCGAGCACAGGCGAGATCGTCGGGTTGTGCTTCAATGGCTGGCTCCACCAGGACGTCAGGGAGCTCGCTCGAAAGGTGAGGTGCCCCACGCTGGTCATCCACGGCGACGACGATCGACGCGTCTCCTACGCGAGCGGCAAGGCGATTGCAGAGCTCGTGCCCGGCGCTCGGCTGCTCACCATCGGCGGCGGCGGACACCTGACGGCAGCGCGCGATCCCGTGGTGTGGAACCGCTCGGTCCGCGATTTCGTGGCCGGTCCACCGCAGACCCGAACCTGGACGCGAGCAATGAGCCGCAAGCCGCGGGCGCTCTTCATCTCGAGCCCCATCGGCCTCGGGCACGCGCAGCGGGATCTGGCCATCGCACGCGAGCTCAGGAAGCTCCGTCCCGAGCTCGAGATCGACTGGTTCACCGTCGACCCCGCGAAGGGTTACCTCGAGCGGGAGGGTGAGCGGTTACACCCGCTGACCCCGCGGCTCGCGAGCGAGAGCAAGCACTTCGAGCACGTCGCGGGCGAGCACGACCTGTCGGCGTTCTTCGCGCTCCGAACGATGGACGAGCTCATGACGAACAACTTCATGACCTTCGTCGACCTGATGGAGAGCGAGCACTACGATCTGGTGATCGGCGACGAGTCGTGGGAGGTCGACCACTATTACCACGAGAACCCCGAGCTCAAGCGCCAGCCGTTCGTCTTCTTGACGGACTTCGTGGGATGCTTGCCGATGGAGGACGACGAGCGGGAAGCCTTCCTCTGCGCGGACAGGAACGCCGACGACATCGAGCACGTCGAGCGCTTTCCCTACGTGCGCGACGCGGCCGTCTTCGTCGGCAATCCGGAGGACGTGACGGAGGCGCCGTTCGGTCCAGGCTTGCCCAGCATCCGAGCATGGACTGACCGTAACTTCTCCTACAGCGGCTACACGCTGCCGTTCGACCCCGCGTCGCTCGCCGACACCGAGGCGATCCGCGCCCGGCTCGGCTACCGGAAGGACGAGAAGATTGCGATCGCGTCCGTCGGCGGCACCGCGGTCGGGAAGGATCTCCTGACGAAGATTGCACACGCGTACCCGACCATGAAGCGCAGCGTGCCGGAACTTCGCATGATCCTCGTGGCCGGCCCCCGGTTGCCCACCGATGCGCTTCCCCGGATCGACGGGCTCGAGGTGAGGCCCTACGTGCACAACCTCTTCGAGCACCTCGCCTGCTCGGACCTCGCGCTCGTTCAGGGAGGCCTCAGCACGTGCATGGAGCTCGTGGCGACCCGGCGGCCCTTCCTGAGCTTTCCTCTGCGCCGACACTTCGAGCAAGGGGTTCACGTCCGGCGGCGGCTCGCGAACTACGGCGTCGACTCCTCCGTCGACTACGACGCCGTCACTCCGGAGTCGCTCGCCGAGCGGGCGCTCG
>CAYUAW010000593.1:0-1846 GCA_964442485.1 uncultured Polyangiaceae bacterium | reverse complement strand
CGTCGATCGAGCGGAGCACCTACGTGCTGCTCGCGAGCCTCGTCCTCCTGCTTCTGTACGCCGAGTGGCGGCCCATCACGGCGCTCGTCTGGAAGGTCGAGAACCCGGTGGGCGTTGCGTTGCTGGGCGCCGCGTTCTGGTTCGGATGGGGCGTTCTGTTCGTCTCCACCTTCCTCATCAACCACTTCGAGCTGTTCGGTCTGCGCCAGGTCTTCGCGCGTCTCACCGGGGGTGAGATCCCTTCGCCCGTCTTCCGGAGCCCGCTCCTCTACCGCCACGTCCGGCACCCCATCTACCTGGGGTTTCTCATCGCGTTCTGGTCCTCTCCGCGCATGACGGCGGGGCATCTCGTCTTCTCGCTGGGGATGACGGGCTACATCCTCCTCGGGATCCGGCTCGAGGAGCACGACCTGACGGAGCTCTTCGGCGAGCAGTACCGTCGCTACAAGGCTCGGGTCGGCATGCTCTTTCCTTCGGTCACCCGCTCCGAGGAGCTGGCCCCCAGCACGCGCCCTGGTCAGGTCGGCAGGTAGACGGTGAACGTCGTGCCTTCACCGACCCGCGTGTCGACGCCGATGAAGCCCCCGTGGTCGTGCACGATGCCGTAGGAAACGGACAGGCCGAGCCCCGTCCCGGTCCCCACGTCCTTCGTCGTGAAGAAGGGATCGAAGATCTGCGGCAGGACGTCGAGCGGAATGCCCGTTCCCTCATCGCGCACCGCGACGACCGCGAACTCTCTCGGAGCAGAACCCTTCTGGTCCGGTGGGCGCGTCGTCGCGAGTCCGGTGGTGACGGTGATGAGGCCGCCCTTCGGCATGGCGTGGGTCGCGTTCGCGATCAGGTTGCTCAGCACCTGCTGCAGTTCACCACGATTGCACGCCGCCACGGCCGGCGACCCGCACAGGGTCATCTCGACGCCCGACTGTCTCGCGATGCTGGCGAGGAGATCGAGAGTCTCCCGGCACACCTTCTGCAAATCGACCGCTTCCCGGTGCGTGCCGCCACGGCGCGAGAAGTCCAGCAAATGGCGGATGATCGTCGCGATTCGCTCGACTTGCTGCACGATGACGGTGGCGGAGCGGGTGGTGTCGGGTTCCGTGAGCTTTCCCGAGGCGATGAGGGCCGCTCTGCCGGAGATGACGCTGAGCGGAGACCCGAGCTCGTGAGCGACGCCCGCCGCCAGCTTTCCGATCGTCGTCAGCCGCTCCGCGTGACGAAGCTGATCGATGGCCAGGGTGCGGAGGTGCACTTCGAGGTTCATGCGCTCCCGCAGCGTCGAGAGCACGTAAGCGAACGTCGCGAAGAGGCCCGCGTCCATGACCGTGTTCCAGGCGACGAACGTCCAACCCAGCTGACGCGTGCTGAACCGCATGTCGAGCATGATGCCGCAGATCAGGATCAACCCGATGATCACGTAGCCTGCACCGAGGCTCCGGTACCAGACCGCGATGGCGAGCGGGACGAGGTAGAAGAGGGTGAACGTCGCGTCAGCGGTCGTCACCGCGTCGCCGACCCCCGCGATCAACGTCAGCGCGATCGCGACGGGCAGCGCCTTCGAACGAGCGATCTCGAACGAGCCGAGCCGGCTCAGGATGGCCGGGAGCCTGGTCGAGCGGGGCGAGGCCGACGTGGTCGGGGTCGTTCGCCGCAACGCGTTCTGGATGAGAGTCGTCATTGCTCCGAACGATCCTGAGCGCAAAGTTACTCGGCGCAAACCCCGGCAAGGCACTTCCTGCCCAGCCGCTGCAGCTCCGCAATACTTCACAAATTGCAACACGATCTCCATGAGTCGTGAGCCGACGGTGAAAGCGGAAGCAGCGCGGGCTCGTGACCCGAACTTGCGTGG
>CAYUAW010000592.1:0-3883 GCA_964442485.1 uncultured Polyangiaceae bacterium | reverse complement strand
TGGTGAATGGCGAACGTGACGGCAGGCGTCATCTCGTCAATGGCCTTCCGGTACGCGGCGAGCTCGCTCGGCTCGACGCTCGCCGTCTTGCTCTCGTACTCGAAGTGGACCTTCGACAGCTCGCCGTCCGAGCGGCGCGTCGCCTTGAACGAGAAGGGCCCCGGTGAGAGCTCGAGGGTGAAATCCTTCATGCGCAGGCCAAGCGCCACCTTCAGCGTGGAGGTTTGCCGGAGCGTCACCGGGTAGTCCAGGGCGAGCGGCCCCCTCCGGTCGGGAGCCGCGCGAGGCAGCTCGTCGCGCAGCCAGAGGGGCGGTATGGACATCCGCGGCCCCTCCGGCGAGTTCCCCCAGCAGTGCTCGAGCCCGAAGTGCTGACCCACGTGGATCAGGTTCTTCGCCTCGTCGTCGTAGAAGGACGTGTCGCCCGTTCGCTCCGCGTTCGCACAGGCGCGCATCACCGGTGCGGCGAACCGGTCCTCGAACTCCTCGGTGGAGCTAGACGCCCTGAGCGCACGAAGTGCCTCGGCGACCCTTCCGCCGAACTGGTCCGAGACACTCACCGATGCGGCGCCACCCAGCTCCTCGATGTCGTACTCGAGGGTCGTGAAGATCTCGGCGCGCGTGCGCGGCGGCTCGTCGACACGGGTCAGCTGAGTCTGCCCGACGCCGAGGATCAGAGCGTACGCGAGCCCGCGAGCCGTCACGTCGGCGAGCGTTCCGCGCTGGTAGAGGCGCGTGGGATCCAGCCAGTACCGCTGTCCGTCGATCAGCACCGTGACGATCGCCCGATCGAAGACGCCGGCGCCGGGCGAGGTCGAAAGCAGGGACTTCCCGTGAGTCGTGCTGACGAGCGCGACGTCGGATTCGACGGCGAGCGCGCGCAGCAAGGAGACCATGAGCAAGCTCTTGTCCCTGGAGTCGCCGACCTTTCGCGAGAGCACGATATCCGGTTCCGTCGGAGGGCGCGTGCTCTCCGCGAAGCTCAGCGGCGCGTCCTGGATCGTGTCCTGGACGAAGCGCAGGACGTCGAGGGCACGTTGCGCCGGCAGCTCGTTCTTGCCGCGGAGCCGGCCGACGAGCTCGTCGAAGATGATCGCGTGAGTCGCAGGAGCGACGAAGAGCCCCGCCCCCCAGCGCGCGACATCTCCCCACGACTCGAAATCCGACAGCGCTAGCGCGGGAAAGGGCTCGTAGCCGGCAGGCAGGTTCGTGTCGAGGACGACCGGCGAGAGCTGCGTCGCGCTGGCTCCGTACTCGTACAGCGCGCCGACCCGCGCCGACGTGGGTGGCTCTGCGCCCCCGACGGGGCTCATGAAGAGCGGGTGATCGGAGAGCGCCCGACCGCGGATGAGACCCGCGCCGCTCGGTAGCCCGAACCGCCAGCGGTCCACGACGTGACCTTCGAGGAGCGGGTTCGCGCCGACCAGGGAGTACTCGTATTCCACCGCGTCCCCGACGCGTACGTCCGCCATCTCCACGACTGCGGTGCGCACGCCGGTGTACGAGCTCGCGTCGTGGCCCGGCTCCTCGTCGAGGACACGAACTCGCTCCGGCCCGAGCTGCGACAGATGCTCCTTGCCTCGGCGCAGCTCGAGCTTGTGGAGCACGAGCTTTTCGAAAGGCGGCACGAACTCGAATGTTCGCCGGCCAGCCGCGCCGACACCGAGCTCGTCGACGACCCGCAGCACCCCCCGAACGAAACGCGTGCGCTCGCCCTTCTCGTAGCGGGTCTGCATGTCGAGGAGCACGAGCGAGAGCCCCCCGCTCGCGGCGGGCTCCTTCACCACCGCGGGCTCGGCCGTGACCCACGTGGGCGGCGCGCCGATCGTCACCGCCTGCTCGACGGCCCAGGCGCACCGCGACGTGACCGCCACCAGCGCGAGCGCCGCGCAAAAGACGTAGACCGTGGCAGTTCGAGGCTCCTTCCGCGTCACGCCGGGGGAGCCTACCCCGGCGCGGCATCCCGTTGAAACTCACTCATGCCAATCGGGCTCTCCTCTCGACGAACGCGCGTGTCACGGCTCGCTCAAGCGTGCGCCGCGACCGCCACTGGCTCCTCGGCGGCGACCACTTCCACGTCCACCTCGAGCTTCACCTTCTCCCCGATCGCCACGCCGCCGGTCTCTAGCACGGCGTTGAAGTTCACGCCGAAGTCCTTGCGGTTCAGCGTACCGCGCACGCTGAGCCCGGCGACCGTCTTACCGTACGGATTCTTCGCGCTTCCCAGATAGTCGACCTCGAGCGCGATCGGCCTGGTGACGCCCCGCAAGGTGATATCCCCGTGAACGACGTATTCGCTGTCGCCCTTCGCCTCGATGCGAGTGCTCTTGAAGGTTATCGTGGGGTGGTTCGGCGCATCGAAGAAGTCGTTCGTGCGCAGGTGATTGTCGCGATCGACGTTGCCCGTGTCGATACTCGCAACGTCGATCTCGCCCTCGAACGTGGAGCGAGTGAAGTCCTTCGGATTCAGGTTCACCTTTCCGCGATAGCTCCGGAACTGTCCCCGGACGGTGGTCACCATCATGTGCTTCACGGAGAAACCGACGTGGGTGTGAACGTTGTCGAGCTGCCAGGTCATGATCTCTACTCCTTCGGAGCGGCCGCAAAGTGTGCGGCGCGCTGACGAGCTACAGGATGGGGGCGTGGCGCGATGGGAACAATTCCCCCAGATCGAGACGGACAGTTGCGACATGAACAACAATCAACCCGCGGATTCTTCTCGGACTTTGGGGCTTCGGCCCGGCTCGTTCTCCCGCTCAGCGCGCCGCGTGAACGCGCAGCACGTTCCCGGCGAGCGCTGCGGGGAGCGCGGGCGCCCGCGCCATCGCGTCCTTCTCGGAGAGGGGGCCGCTGCAGAGCGAGAAAGCGGCGGTGAGACCCCGCTCGCGAAGCGTCTCGACGTCGGCGTCGGCGCCGATCGCACCGACCAGGGCGATCACTGGAACACCGCGCGCGCGGCAGCGCGCGCTGACGCCGGCGACGACCTTGCCGTGTGCGGTCTGTGCGTCGAGCCGACCTTCGCCGGTCAGGACGAGGTCACACCCCTCGACGCTCTCGTCGAATCCGCACTCGTCCAGCACGAAATCGATGCCGCTCGATAGCGTGCCGCCGAGGAGGACGCGAAGCCCGTACCCGAGTCCCCCGGCTGCGCCATCGCCGGGCGAAACCCCGGGATCTCCCACGAGACGCGCCAGGTGCAACAGCGCTTCGTCGAGCACGGCGACGTCGCTTTCGGTCGCGCCCTTCTGCGGACCGTACGTCCTGGCCGCGCCCTCGGCGCCGGTGAGCGGATTGTCGACGTCGGTGAGCGCCCGCAGCCGGATTCCCGCCAGCCGCGGGTCGCGCGCGCTCGTGTCGACCGCGCCAAGCAGCCCGAGTCGGCCCCCGGTCAGCGGCGCACCCGCGCCGTCGAAGACGACGCCGAGCTTCTCGGCCATGCCGGCGCCGCCGTCGATCGTCGCGGTGCCGCCGAGCCCGACGATGATATGCCGTGCCCCCGCCGCGAGCGCCGCGGCGACGAGCTCTCCGACTCCCGCGGTCGTCGTCTCGAGGGGCGTGCGTCGTCCGGGCGGTACGAGCGCTAGCCCGATCGCCGACGCGCTCTCGATGGTCGCCGTCTCGCCGTCACCGAGCATCGCCCAGCTTGCGTCGACGGGGGCTCCGAGCGGACCCGTGACGCGAACGGAGTGCGTGACGCCACCGCGAGCACGCAGCAACGCGTCGACGACACCTTCACCGCCGTCGCTCAGCGGGAGCGAGCGCACCTCGGCGCCCGGGCACGCGAGAGCGACGCCGCGCGCGATCGCCGCTGCTGCTTCGACGGCAGTGAGCGACCCCTTGAAGCTGTCCGGCGCGACGAGAACACGCATGCGCGCAGGATAGC
>CAYUAW010000591.1:0-3903 GCA_964442485.1 uncultured Polyangiaceae bacterium | reverse complement strand
CCGGGAGCCGTTCTCACGCGCGTCGCGGCGAGCCACCTGCGCGTCGGGACGTTCCAGTACTTCGCGTCCAGGGGCGACGAGGGGGCGCTACGAATCCTCACGGGCTACGCGCTCTCCCGCCACTACCCCGGCGCCGTGGGCACCGAGAACGACGCGCTCGCGCTCGTCGACAGCGTCATCGACGCGCAGGCAGACCTGGTCGCGAAGTGGCTCGGCGTCGGCTTCGTTCACGGCGTCATGAACACGGACAACACGGCGATCTCCGGTGAAACAATCGACTATGGTCCCTGCGCGTTCCTGGACGAGTACGACCCCGGCAGGGCCTTCAGCTCCATCGACCAGGCCGGCCGCTACGCGTTCTCGAATCAGCCGCGCATCGCGCTCTGGAACGTCGCGCGTCTCGCGGAGGCGCTGCTTCCGCTCGTCTCCGACGACGCGGAGGAGGCGAAGGTCGTCGCGACGGAGCGCCTGAACCGCTTCACGTCGCGCTTCGAGCAGGCGTACCTGAGCGTCATGCGTGCGAAGCTCGGTCTGACGCGCAGAGAAGAAGACGACGGCGCTCTCGTCGAGGATCTGCTCGCGCTGCTTTCGACTCACCACGTCGACTACACGTCCTTCTTTCGCCGCCTGTGCGCGGCCGAGCCGTCGATGGATGGCGGGCTCACTGCGCTCTTCGGCGAAGACAGAGCTCCGTTCCTCGCGTGGACGGGGGCCTGGCGCGCGCGGCTCGCGACCGAGTCGGGCACGCCGGAGGTGCGCGCCGCGGCGATGTGCCGCGTGAACCCCGCCTTCATCCCGAGGAACCACCGCGTCGAGGAGGCCATCGAAGCCGCCGTCCGCCGCCACGACTTCCGCCCTTTCGAGGCTCTCGTCGACGTCCTCAGCAGGCCGTACGACGATCAGCCCGAGCACGCAGAGCTTGCAGAGCCGCCCGGGCCAGAGCAGCACGAGTACACGACGTTCTGCGGGACATGAGGACGAAGAACATTCGCTAGCGTGGTTTCGCTTCGTCTTGCCAGGCCCACCCAGCGCATTTCGCTCCGTGGAGCATCGCCCTGAGCTTGTCGGAGAACGCTCGAAGTTCGTCGGACGACCCGCCAGCGTCGGCGTGCATCTCGACGCTCGCCATCACCTGGTGCTCGTGTAGCGAGTAGACGCCGACGGAGACGTCCAGCTGGTCGTGTGACTGCCTGGGAGGTGCGGCGCTCGGAGCCATGCTGCGACGCCGTCCACGACCCTGCCCGCGCATCGTCGAGGGCGGTGGTGCCGCCGGCGCCGGTGCCTCGCTGCTGGGCTTCTTCACCGGGGAGACCCCGCCGAACACCTCGACCACCAGGATTGCGCCGCCGCGAGCGTTCGACGCTGCCCGGTCGAGGAGCTCGTCGGTGATGCCGTCTTGCCGGGTCTGCTCGTCGAGCTCGGTGAACAGCGCGGGCGCGGCCTTCTCCATGCGATCGTCGAACGCCGCCGTGCACGTCTCATCACCGACCGCGGCGACGATGGTCGGCGCCCATTCGTTCCAGGCTCCCGGATCCATCCGGCCGTTCTTGAAGACCCCGAGAACCGACAGCGTCGTGCCGTGTGGCGCGTAAGACGCGACCCGCTGCACGGTCACATCGGAGCCGCAGGCAAGGATGACCGGCCCGAGGGCAAGGAGCGTGAGCCAGCGAATGCCCGACAAGGGCGCCGATTCTACGCCGGCGCGATTGAGAAACGACGGAGGAGGGCCAACTGAAGGGGCCGCTCACGCCTCGCGCGCGGCGGCGATGTGTCGATCCACCAGTGACCGGACGGCGGGCACGTCGAACGGCTTGTCGATGCGTGGGTTGTGGACGCGGTCGAGGAAGGCGTGCGCGCGAGGCGTGAAGGCGCCGCCGGACACGAAGATCACGCGCCGCGCCGCGTCGGGGAAGCGCTGTTCGAGCTGGTCGTAGAACTCCATTCCGGACATCTCCGGCATCATGAGATCGGAGAAGATGACGTCGAAACGCTTGCCCGCTTCGAGCAGCTCGAGAGCGGTCTTCGCCGCGACCACGACCGTGACGTCATAGTGCCCGAGAACCCGACCCAGCATCGTTCCCACCGCCGGCTCGTCGTCCACCACGAGGACGGTTGCGCCCGAGGCTGCGCGCGGGCTATGCACCGGCGCGGCGGTCTCGCTCCGGCGGGGCGACACGCCGGGGAGCATCACCCGGAATGTCGTCCCGTGCCCCGGTTTGCTCATGACTGTGATTTCACCACCCATGCCGGTCACGATGGTGTGACAGATGGATAGCCCGAGCCCTGCTCCGCCGCCGATGGGCTTGGTCGTGAAGAACGGATCGAAGATGCGCGGCATCACGGAGTCATCGATCCCGGCGCCCGTGTCACGAACCTCGACGACGGCTCTACCCTGTGCGTCCGTCGTGGTCACCACGCGGATCTCGTTGACGTCGCGAGATTTCTCGGGGAGCGCTTCCGAGGCATTCATGAGCAGGCTGTTGAACACCTGTCCCAGGCGCGCTTCGTCCGCATCGACCCACGGGGTCTCGCCGAAATCCGTCACGAGGCGCGCGCGCGCACGGATGTGGTTCAGAGTGAGGTCGATGGCGAGCTCGAGGAGCGGGCGAAGGTCGATCGCAGCACGACGTTCCTCGTCTGCCCGCGAGAAGGTCCGGAGCCCGCCCACGATCTTCCGGATCCGCTCGGCGGCGCGCTGAACTTCGTCCGCCATCTCCAGAAGCTTGGGTTGCCGACGCTGATCCCCGTCGAGCGCCTCGATCATCATGGCCACATTGGCCGTGACGCACGCGAGCGGGTTGTTGATCTCGTGCGCGACGCCGCGGGCGAGCGTTCCGATGGACGCCATCCGTTCGGAGAACGCCAGCTGCCGCCGGAGCTCATTCTCGCGAGCTTCGGCGTGAGCGAGCCGCTCGTCCTTGAGCTTCTGTTCGGTCACGTCACGCGCGGCCGCGTAGACCAGGCCGCGATCGAGGTGCGCGATCGAGCGCCATTCGAACCACCGGAAAGCCCCGTCCTTGCACAGGTAGCGGTTGACGAGAGGCCCCATCGCGCTTCCCTGCTTCAGCGTCTCGCGCCCGCCCAGCGTCTGCTCGCGGTCCTCGGGATGCACGAACTCGATGGATGGCCGCGATAGCAGCTCCGCCGCACTCCAACCGAGGGTGCGTGTCCACGACGGGTTCACACGCTTGAAGTATCCGTCGAGGCCGGCGACGCACAAATTGTCGAGCGACATCTCGAAGAAGTCCTCGGTATTTGCGATGTCGTCGTGGGGGTCCGCCATCAGTCGTGTGGGTCTGGTGCGCATTTCTCAAAACGGTCCTGTCGACCGAAAGTTAATGCTCGCGCGTGAGCCTTCCCAACCTTCCGTGATTTTTGCCGATTCCTCCGCCGGAAGGGGAAGGTTTGAAGTTCCTCGGGTTGCGAGGGGGAGTATCCTGGAAAGCCTTGGCAAACGTCGGGTTGGTGCTGAGCGGCGGGGGCGCTCGAGCGGCCTATCAGGTGGGCGCAATCCGTGCGCTCTCGGAGATCGAACGCACCGTCGGATTCCGACCCTGGCCCTCAGCCCCTCGCAGGATCTGGGGAAGCTCGCCGCCGATCAGTACCAGCGTTTCCCGAAGATGCTGCGTCACCTTCTGAGAGGTATCGGGGCCACGGGCAACACCGGCTGGGACCTCATCTCCTACCTGGCGTTCGACCCCATCTACGTCGGCAAGCTCATCGAACTCGGCTACGGTGACACCATGGCACGACGGAACGAGATCGAGGCGTTCCTCGGCACCGACGTCCAGGACTCCGCGCCACCCTCTCTCTACCCAGGCCCCAGATGATCCTCCAGGCAGAACAGTTCGAGCTCGTCACGCCGACCGGTCCGATGACGACCTACGTGTATCGCCCCGTCGC
>CAYUAW010000590.1:0-3932 GCA_964442485.1 uncultured Polyangiaceae bacterium | reverse complement strand
AGGTCCGCATCTTTGATGCGTCGGGGACGACGTCGGCGTCGATGGACGGCTACTAAGCAGCGCGATCTTTCGCTACTGCGCGGTGTATCCTCGGTTCCGTGTCCAGAGAGTGTCGTCGCGCCCGATGCGGGGCCAGCGGGTTCGCGGTGCTCGGCTTTCTCCGGACGATGGCCTGCATCGGGGCGTGTGCCGTCGGGGTCCTGTCCTGCGCGCACCCCGCTCCTGCACAGGCTTTGGCCCCGCCGCCACCGCCGCCCCCTGCACTGCCGCCGCTCGTCGTCCTCGACGCCGCCGCCGAGGACGACGAGCTGACCTTCTACGCGAACGGAGCTCGCCTCCGCGACGAGCTCCTCCGCGATCTCATCGACGCCGTCGGCACGCTGCGCGTGGACCTTCAGGTCGAGCTCCGCTCCGTGGAGACGCGCTGCGGTTTCCAGCCGATCCTCGCCGTGGACGAGCTCCTCGTCGGGCTGAAATGGCAGGGCGCGTTACCAGTCGGCGCGGCCGTCGCCCGCCTTTCGCGACCCCTCGCGGATGCCGAGCGGTGTCTGCAGACGCTCGTCCCGGATGCGCGAGAGGTGATGTTCGACGGACGGCGGAGCTTTCAGGTTCCCGGCGGCTTCGTCACGTCCGCGCGCGGAGATCTGCTCGTGCTCGCCACCTCGGCCGCAGAGGCGCGCGCGAAGATCCAGAGAATGGAGCATCCTTTCGTGCGGCTGCCGTCGCGTGCTTCCTTCGAAGGAGCGATGATGGCGGGCGAGATGCACGCGAACAATCCGTTCGGCATCGCCTCCGCGAGCCTGCGCTGGGACGTCGCGGGGACGGGCACGAAGCTAGCTGCACACGCCACCTTCCGTGAAGAAGCGAGCGCGCGCAGCATCGAGCGGATCCTGAAGGAGGGCTTGTTGCAAGCGCTCGGCTCGAGCGGCTCCATGGATCCCGGCGTGCACGACGTCGGGACGGCGCTCGTGCAGGGGACCACGGTCACGCGAACGGGGCCCAACCTCGAGCTGGCGATGGCGGCGCCGTCGCTGCACGGGCACGGCAGCGTCGTGGGCCAGGTCACCGCGCTCGCGCTGCGCGGCGCGCGCCACTACGTCGCTGCGGCGCGCATGGCCGAGGCACGCGATGGGGTCTACAAGATCGCCCGCGCCCTCGCGGACGTGGTCGAACGCGAGCGGCAGCTCGGGCAGCCGATGCGCTTTCCGAGCTCCGCGCCGCTCGTTCCGTCGGACGTCCCCTACGGAAAGCCCGCCATCCTGACGGCCGAGAGCTTCTCGCATCCGAGCTGGCGCGCCATCGGTTACTCCATCGACGGAGCGGTGAACTATGCGACGGATTTCGTGACCGCGCCCGACGGCAAGAGCGTCGTCGTACGCGCGCGGGGCGACATCGATCGCGACGGCGTGACGTCGCTCTTCGAGCTGGACGTGCGCATCGATCGCAAAGGGACGGTGTTCATCGGGCCCATCATCCGCGAACGCGACGCGGAGGAGTGAGCCCGGCCGTCAGATGCCGAGCCCGAGGCGCGCGGCGAGCATCACGCCGCCGAAGCCCGCGACCCGCGCGTTGTCCGCCAGGAACGACGCCTCTTCGAAGACGGCGCCGACGTCGAGGCCGCACAGCGCGGTGAAGCCGCTGGCCGGAACGCGCAGGGTCGCCGACAGCGCGGCGAGCGCGACGAAATGCGAGTACGACGACCCGCTCGTCGCCCGGCTGCTCGGAGAGCCGCTCGCCCAGACGTAGCCGGCGTGCATGCGCGGTCCGACCTCCAGGGTGGTCGCATTGCCGGCCACCGCGGCGATGCCGGCGCTACCCGTGACGGCAGTGACGCCGACCGTGCCGTTCGCGACGCGGGAATCGCCGTATCCGGCGTCCGCGCCCGCGTGAACGGCCCAGGGCGTTCCGAGCGGCACGGAGACGGAGACGGCGCCGCCGAGCAGCGCCGTATCGCGACCGGGGAACGCGCGCACGAGCGCGGCTGCCTCGAGAAGCACGCGGCTCGCCGACGGGGCGACGTAGGCGAGCCGAGGGGGTGGGGGAAATGGCGCGCGGGCGTCGGGCGCCGGCGCGGGTGAGACGGGCGCGGGGGCGAGCCGCTGCACGACGGCGGCCCGGATCTCGGGGGGAACGTTGACACCGGGTGGCGCCGACGCGCCGAGCTCGAGCTCGGCCCAGCTCGCCTGCAGGAGCTCGGCGACCGCGATCGCGAGCGCGCGCGGCCGCTCGTCGAATGCGACGTCGGCGATCGCCATCGTCCGCTGCACGATCTTCGACGTGGCACGGTCGACGACCTGGATGGTCACCTCGTCGGCTGCCTCGCACCGCGGCGCCGAGAGGACGACGGCTGCAACCAGATCGGAAGGGAGCGGCGCAGACACCGGTCCCGTTCCGCGATCCCGGACGTCGGAGATGCCGATGGCCCCGAGCTCGACCTTGAGCAGCGCGAGCAACCGTGCGCCGTCGTAGGGACCCGCCGCACAGACAGGCGAATGGAGCTCGATGGCCGACACCGTCGCGTCGGTGATGGCCATCGCCGGGGTCTCGGCGCGGGCGACCGCCGCGCCGAGCGTCGCGACGACCGGCAGCACGAGGAGACGGAGCTTCGTCATTCCCGCGTCCAGCGAAGCACGTCGGCGGAGCGGCGTCCGCCCGGAAAGCGGCGCCCGTAGTCGCGCGCCGTGGCTGCAGCTGCGGCGCGATCGCCGGCTCTCGAGTACGCCTCGACGAGGCGGGCGTAGACGTCTTCCTCGAGGCCGCCCGGCACGTGCAGCGCGAGCGCTCGCTCGAACGCGCGCGCCGCCTCCGCGGGTCGATTCAGCCCGAGCTCGATACGCCCGAGTGTGACTCCCGCGAGCGGGGCGCTCGGGCTCGCAGCGTGCTCCCTCAGGATCCGCTCGAGCGGCTCGACGCCCTCGGCGGCGTGACCCGAGAGCCGCGCCACGTCCGCCAGCGCGAGGAGCTCCTCGACCGAATCCGCCTGCGCGGCCTCGCGGCCCACGCCGCCTGTGCCGAGCGCGGCGTAGGCCTCGTCGTAGTGTCCGCTCTTCGCGCTCGCGCGCCACGGCGTGCTGGCGGCGGTGCTCCGCTGCGAAGTTTGACCACGTGCATTGTCGCTGGCTGGCGCTTCGGGGCGCTCCTCGGACGCGATCGGCGCGCGTACCTCGAGGAAGCGGCCGGCTTCCACGCGACCGACGCCGTCCGGTACCGTGGCGCCTCGCACCAGGACCACGCCGCGCTCCACGTCCACGCGGACGTGATCGACGGCGCGCAGCACCGCGAAGCGCGTCCCGACGATCTCGACGCGCGCGATACCGGCTTCGACGACCCAGCGCCGGGGACCGCCGGGCACGACGTCGAACACGACGCGCCCGAGGGCGAGCCGGAACACGACGTCCGTCGCCGACGACACGAGCGGCTCGAGCCGCGCGCCCGGGTCCACCTGGAGACGGGACCCGTCGGAGAGCTCCACGCCGCGGGCCGGAGCGGTGGGCGCGACTTCCACCATCTCGATGGGTAGGCCCGTACGAAGAAGGAGAGGCGCCGCGGTTCGCGCGCGTTCAGCGACTGGCGCCTTCCGCGACGGAGCGCGCACCGCCTCCACGGCGAGCATCAGCGAGACTCCGAGGAGCGCGCCCATCGCTGCCCACAGAAGGAACGAACGCGCCGTCGTTCGTGCGCTCGAGCGGCGTTCCTCGATCCGGTGCCACATGCGCAGCACCTGCGACTCGAGCACCGGGTCGCGCAGCTCGAGCGCGAGGGGCGTCTGCAAGCCCGGAGGACGCTTCGACGGCGTGCCGCGCTCAGTCATCGCCGTCCTCCCCGGGCGCGAACGCGACGCGCGCGCGGATCACCGAATCGGCGCGCGCGATCCGGCGCTTCGCTGTCGCCCGCGAGCAGCCCATGGCCGCCGCCACGCGATCGACCTTCTC
>CAYUAW010000589.1:0-3940 GCA_964442485.1 uncultured Polyangiaceae bacterium | reverse complement strand
AGCATGGCCCGCGCGAGCGCCAGGTTTGCCTCGAGCTGATCGATGCGCGCCTGCATCGTGGCGCGAACGTCGCGAGCGAGCTCGGCCTCCGTGCGAAGGGTGTCTCTCGCGTCGCGCAGACGGTCGAGGTCGAACCGCGCCTTCGCCAGCTCTTCCTCGAGCTTCTCCGAGCCCTCGCGATCGCGGCGCAGCTTCTGGTGCAGCCGCTCGCAGGTGGTGCGCGCCTCCTCGAACTCGAGACGCAGCTTTCCGATATCGCGCTCCTGCGCCGCGAGCAGCCGTGACACGAAGCGGTCCTGCTCTTCCATCAGGAGACGCGTCTGCTCGTGCGTCTGACGCTGATACGCCTCGAGCGCGCTCACGGCCTCTGCTCGCTCGGCCGTCGCGGCCTCGAGCATCGCTCGCAGCTTCTCCAGATCGCGTTCTTCTTCCATCGAAATGAGCCACTCGCCGGCGATCTCGCGCGCCCGAGAACGAAACGTCGGCTCATTCAATGTACCGATTCGCCGTGTGCTCGGAAGCCGCATGATTCACTTTCGTGAGCGCGTGTGCGCCGAGGTGGGCCCCGCGCACCGGCGCGCACACCGTGGCAGCGTGAGCGCCTCGGCCGAGAAGTGCGTTCCAGATTTCAGACTCGGCGAACTAGCGATGCACGAGCACCATGGTGGTTGGGCCGAGATGCGGGTCCCAGCGAACTCCGTGCCAGCCTTCGGGAACCTTCGGATCGGTGAACGCGAACAGGAAACGTCCGTCCGGCGGCGACACGTTCAGGCAGCCGCCGCTCACGCGCTCGCCCCACTCGTCGTGCCAGTACGCGGCGTGGATGGCGTGTGCGCTGCGGAAGTTCTGCACCCAGGGCACGTCGGAATGAACGATCTCCTCGGGGCCATCCATGGTGGCGGTGACGAACTTCCCGGTGATCGGGAAGGTGCCGAGCGGCGTCGACGAGGTCGTCACGAGGTTCTTCGCATCCGCTCGCTTCGCGCCGCCGCGACCCGGCGCCATCAGGGTGACGAACACCGGCCGGCTCCCTTCGTATGCGATGAGCCAGCCGCCGTTCACGCTCGCCTCGATCCACGTCCTTCGTTCGCCCGCACCGCCGACGGGCGGCGCGTCACCGCGAGCGCTCCACGGGTTCGGCTCCGACGGCTGCGGTACGACGCAGTCGGACTCGAGCACCCAGAGCCCGCGCTCCCGCGTCTCGAGGTAGCGGACGGCGCCTTCCACTTCGGTCGTGCCGGTGAGCTCGACCCACGAGAGGCGCGCGAATTTTCGCCCCGACGCCGTGAAGTGGCCATCGCTCGACCGCACGTACGCGGGCCGCTCGTGCTCGCGAAAGAAGGCGAGCGGTAGCCGCAGCCGCTCGTCGAGGTGCGCGCCCTCGAAGGTCACCGAGTCGTACGGGCGGACTCTGTCCTTCGGAACCCAGACGAGATCCGGCGTCAGCAGAAACGAGCGTCCGTCGTGCCGGTACTCATCCAGGAAGGCGATGGTGGAATCGCGACGGAGCGCATTGCGTGGAACCTGCAGATCGACGGGGAGCATCGTGAAGGGAACTGCCTCCCGGGGAGCCGGCGTGAGATCCACGCCGGTGAGCGACGCGTCGACGCTACCGCCACGCCGCGCCGCTTCGACGAGGGCGAGATGCTGTTCGAGGTCGGGTTCGCGCGCGAGCTGCTCGGCGCGCTCGGGCAGCTGCTCGTAGCGCTGCGCTCCCAGCGACGCTGCGTATCGGTGCGCCGTCGGCGCGGCCGCGACCGGCACGCGCTCTATCTGCTCCAGCTCGGGATCCCGCGGATCGAGCGTCGCCCGCCGGCCGTCCACGCAGACGTATCCCCGCGGCTCGACGGCATACCAGGCCTCGCAGCCGCGCGCGTAGATCGGCTTCGTGCGCGCGAGCCTCACCGATTCCCCCGGCCACAGATAGCCGATCCACTGAGACGCCCACTCCGCGCGCTCGCGGACCCAGACGAAGCGCGTCTTGGCGAAGACCCGTGGGCCCTCGGGAGGCGGAGCCTGGGCCGGGGCGAAAGAGGCGCTCGCCGTCGACACGGCCGGAGTCGCCTTCGGAGGCTCGGTCGGGCCCGGTGCGCGCTCGGCGACGACCCGTGTCGAATCCGGGGACCTCGCGCATCCGAGCGGCGACGCGACGACCCCGAGCCCGCAAGCTCGAAGGAGAAGCCGAGCACCGTACCGGCGAGGCGTGCGCGCAGAACGGCGGCTCGTTCGCAGCGTTCGCGCTTCCTGCTCGGGCGGCATGGCGGACAGCCTTCGGGTGTACCATGTCGCACCACATGCGGCTTCTTATCTGGGTCCTCGGGTTGCCCGTCCGGGCCCTCATCTGGGCATTCCGCCGCGCGTACGTCGTCCTCCGTGGCTACGACGCATTGACGTTCCGCATCGAGGGCAGCGTGCCGGACAGGCACGCGAACCCGTCGCTCCTCGGCGCGCTCTCCGGGGAAGCGCCCGGGCCCGCGCTCCTCGATCTGCTGTCCGCGCTCGACCGCGCGGCGAGCGACCCGCGGATCACGACCCTCTGGGTCCAGATCGGCGCGCTGCACGTGGGCCTCGCACGAGCAAACGAGCTCGCCACGGCTCTTTCGCGGGTCCGCGACGGGGGAAAGCGGGTCGTCGTGCACATGGAAGAGGGGGGGCTCGCCGCGTACCTCGTCGCGCTCGGCGCGAGCGAGATCATCCTGCCGCCGTCGGGCTCGCTGAACGTCATGGGGGTGGCGTCCGAGGTCGTCCTGCTGAAGGGCTTGCTCGATCGCGTGGGGCTCCGCGCCTGGATGCGGGCGCGCGGCAAGTACAAGAGCGCTCGCGAGACGCTCGCCGAGAGCGAGATGAGCCCCGCGAGCCGGGAGATGACCACGGCCATCGTCGGCGACCTCTACGAGCAGCTCGTGGAGACGATCGCGCGAGCCAGGCGGCTCGAGCCGTCGGAGGTGCGGGAGCGGCTCGACCGGGGGCCCTTCATGGCGCAGGAAGCCGCGGCGCTCGGCCTGGTCGACCGCATCGATTACGCCGACGACGTCGAGGAAGGACTCAAGGCACAGAGCAAGAAGTGGCGCCCGCTACGCCTGCCGGCCTACCTCCGGCTCTCCCAGCACCTGGCGAAGCGCGGGCGCCCGACCGTCGTCGCCATGGTGGAGGTGACCGGCACCATCAAGAGCGGTTCCAGCGTGCCCGGTCGCGAGCGAGCACGCGCCACCGGCTCCCGTCGCTTCATCAAGGAGATGAAGGCCGTCGCGGACGACCCCCGCGTGAAGGCCATCGTGCTGAGGGTCGACTCCCCCGGCGGCAGCGCCCTCGCGAGCGATCTCATGTGGCGGGCGCTCAGCCGGGCCTCGCTGTCGAAGCCCATCGTGGTCTCCATGGCCGACGTCGCGGCTTCGGGCGGCTACTACGTCGCGGGGATCCGCGGCGCATCGATCCTGGCGTCGCCTGCGACCATCACCGGCTCCATCGGTGTCGTCAGCGGCAAGATAGAGGCGAGCCGCCTCTACGAGATGCTGGGAGTCAAGAAGGAGCTCATCGCCGCCGGCAAGCGCGCGGGCTTCTTCTCCGAGGCGCGCGGCTTCTCGGAGGACGACCTCGCGAAGCTCGAGGCGGATCTGGACGCGCACTACGCGCTCTTCCTGTCGCGCATGGCCGAGGGCCGCGGCAAGACGACGGAGGAGATGCACGCCGTCGCGCAGGGGCGCGTGTGGACGGGCCGGCAGGCGCTCGCGAACGGCCTGATCGACGCTCACGGAGGTCTCTTCGAGGCGCTCGGCAAGGTGCGGAGCGTGCTCGGCCTCGACGCGAAGGCGCCGCTCGCGATCGTCTCCCCCGCCCCGCGGAGGCGGTTCCCCCTCCGGCTCGCGTTCCGCGGCGCGAGCGATCTGCTCCCGCCTGCCGTGCTGCGCCCGCTGGAGCTCGCCGAGTATTTCGCCGGCGA
>CAYUAW010000588.1:0-3987 GCA_964442485.1 uncultured Polyangiaceae bacterium | reverse complement strand
GGAGCCTGCCACCCTGCTACTGCGGTGTGGGTTCGTATTTCGCGCGCCGCAGGACCTGCGAGAACGGTTCGACGGCGAAGACGCAAAGCACATAGAAGAGGCATCCACAAAGGAAGGTGAGTAGCCACCCGTTCGCGGCTATTTTGGCGCTCAACGCGGAGAGGAAGCTTGCAAGGCTCACCAGCGTGCAAGTGAAGAGGACCGTCGGCGTTGCGATGATCAAGGAAGCCGCGAGCAGGCGCTGCGCCTTCCCCACCGCCTCGCTTCTTGCGCACGAGGTCAGAACGACGAACGCTACCATCGCCCAGAAGACGAAGACGGACGTCAGGCTCGCGCTTGGCGCATCCAGCACGTTGAAGGCAAGGACGAAGCTGACGCCCATCGCAAAGAGCGCGACCATGACGAGCACCAGCGCTGCGACCCGAGATTCGTAGATGCGAAGGCCGGCATACGCCACCGCGAACCACGCGCCGATAATCGCGCAACCAAGAGCAACGATATTTCCGTAGTCCAGCAGGGGATTCTCGAGCGAACCGTGACGAGCAAGGTAGCCCGTCGCGATCATCCCGACCGGCACCAGCGCTGCAGCCGCGAAGATGCCCGAAGCGAGCGGTTGCCACCGGCAGCCCCCTCTTGCAGTGAGGTCCTCGCGCCTGAGGAGCAGCCAGAACCACGGCCAGATGGCGGCGAGAACAAGGGTGGTGGTGAACGCGGTCGACGGCAAGTCCGAGATGCAGCGCGCCAGAACCGGACCAGCAAGCACGCACAGAACGCTGGCACACAGCCAGGCGAACAGATAGACGTGCAGGCGCGCTACCCAGACCAGCGGCCATCGCACCAGCAGCCAGTGGTCGAAGGTCGAAAGCCACCAGCGGGAAGCCCGCGCTCGAGCAACGCTTCGCCGCCGCACGTTGAGCTCGAGCGGGAACCTGCGCCAGGCGTACGCGGGGTGGCTGAACGCCCCGAGGAGCACAGAAATGCTCAGCGCCAAGGCGGCCGCGACCCCGACGGACGAGTCCGCTTCATCCCGATACTGTCGGGTGCCGTGGTGCCAGAAAGCCTTGGCGAAGTCGATGCCGTCGAGTCGGAGCTGGAGTTCGAGCGAGGCCGCGTCGTCGAGGGCGATCGTGAGCTTCTGGCCATCCTTCCTTGCAGAGCAGCCAGCCTGCTCCGGGTCAGGCGTGGCTCCGAACGTCGCGAGCTTCGCCCGAGCTTCCGAGTCGTCGTCAGAATGGGGTGGTTCTTGCTCGAAGCGGCATTGCCAGTAGTCGTGCTGGTGGTGAAACAGTTGGTCGCGCGCGAAATCGGCGTCCGGCATGGAGCTCGCGACTGCAAACGTCGTTGCAAGGCCGAGCACCGCGGTTGGAACCAATAGAAGGCCGATGGCCGACATATTGAGTAGCAGGAGCCTCGAATGCCGACGGAGGCCCACTTCACCGAGCGGCGTCCGGAGCTGCAGCACTACCCACCAGATGGCAACGACGGCGGTGACGTACAGCACCGCGTAAAGCGACACGGCAAGCTCAGCAGGCGACGGCGCGTCCGCGGGCGTGTGGTGCGTGAGAAGCCCCAGCACCGCGAGACCCAGTGAGGCGAGCAATGCCCACCAAGCAACCCAGTGCAGCCGCGTTCGCCAGACCAGCGGCCGGTGCATGAGTAGCCACTGGTCGAGTCGGCCGAGGGGCGCAGGTGTGACCCACCCGTTCAGCCGCCGAAGAACACGCGCCAGGCCTTCGATTCGCTCCCCCATTGCGGCTACTCGAAGAAGCTCTTGATGGAGCGACTGACGTCGCGAAAGTATTTGATGTCGATGCCGGCGGCGAGCAGCCGCTGCAGCGCTGCGGCGGCGTCGACTTCGGTTGCGGTCTTGATGACGACGCTCACGCCGTTGTGAACGGGTTCGTCGTGGCGAGGGTCGTCGAAGAGCTGCTTGATCGCGCTGATGTCGGCGGAGGTTCCCAGCTCGTAGATGTTGTAGGCGCGCTCGCGACCGACCTCGTTCATGGGGCCGTTGAAGACGACCTCTCCATTCCGGAGGAAGACGATCGTGCTCGCGACGGCTTCGAGCTCGTGCAAGTGCTGGGAGCTCATGAGGATGGCGAGCGGGTAGCGGGGCGAGCGCGCGACGTCGAGGAGGTCCTGGAGCAAGCGACTCTGCGCGACCACGTCGAGATTGGCGAGGGGCTCGTCCAGGACGAGGAGCTTCGGCTTGCAGACCAGCACGCGGGCCAGCGAGAAGCGGAGCTTGTATCCACCGGATAGCTGGGACCAGCGCTTGTCGAGGTGCTCTTCCAGCCCGAACCGTTCGACGAAGAAATCGACCTCGCCCTGGTTCTCGTCTCCGAGGATGCCGTGCAGCGCCGCTTCGTAGTGCAGATTGTCGCGAAGCGAGCCGTGCAACACCGGAAGATCCTGAGGCAGGTAGGCGATCTGGGATTTGATCGCGGGCCAGTCGAGCTTTGGCCCGCTCGACAGCATCGGAAAGGTGACCGAGCCCTCACTCGACCGAAGCTCGCCCGCCACGATGCGAAGGAGGGTCGTCTTGCCGTTGGCGTTCTGGCCGACGACGGCAGTGACTTCTCCGGGGCGGATTTCCAGGTCGACGCCCCGCAGATGGAAGTCCGTGCCGGGGTAGCTCTTTCCGACACCCTTGCCCACCCAGACGGGCCTGGTCGTGGACGGCTGCTCGAGGAGGCGCGCCTGAAGCTTGCTGAGCGCGGCCTTTCGCGCCTCGATGACGGCGGGATCCCAGCTCTTCCGGTGGTCATCCTCGATCCTGCCGAGCAGATCGAGCATCAGGGCTTCGGTGTCCCCGGTGCTCTTCCCGGGGAGCTGTTGCTGGCGCATCTTCAGGAGGAGAGCCTCGTGCTTGAGTCGGCCGGTGGCGGCATTCGCCTGCGCGAAATCAACCAGAGCCGCGGCGCCACTGCGGGCGTCGTCGCGGATGGTCCTCCGTACGCGCTCGGCCGCCGTGGAAATGTCCGACGCGTCGTTCATGACGCAACCTTCTGCGTCAGCATGTCGACCACTCCGTCGAGGAGGGTGAACGCCCTGGAAAGGATGCTCTCGCGCGCGGCGAAGAATTCCTCCAGGTGGTCCTTCGGGGGGCCGCCGAGCAGTCGAAAGCTCGAGTTCAGTGCCTTTGCCTTGCGGAGAGATTCTCCGTCGGAAAAGTCCCTCACGAAGTCCATCAGCCGTTTCATCCCTCGCTCGCCACCGTCCGCGGTGTCGAAGAGATCGTAGACTTCCTGAACGCGTCGCTCGACGTCGCTCGCGGCGGCGAGGGGCGCGTGGTTGCCCGGAGCCAGCGGCCGCAGGTTGTTCGCCAGGCGCTGCAGGCTCGCGTCGAGCTCCTGCGCCCGGACGTCGACGCAGAGAGACTCCTTCAGGTACCTGAGCAGCTTACCCAGGTTGTTTCGGAGATCGAACAGCCTGGATTTCTCCGAGTCCAGATCGACCGTGTCGAGTTTCTTTTCGACGTATTCCGCTATGTTCGCGTCGATTTCCTTCAGGCGCGCGTCGATCTTGTCCGTGGCACGCAGGCGAAAGCCGCAGTCGAGGAATACCTCGTCCAGGTAGCAGGCCATCAAGCGCCGCTTTTCCCAGAGCTCGACGTCGTTCAGCGAGGTGACGATCTCGACGGCCACCCAGTCGGAGAGCAGACTCGCCTCCGACACGACCCACACCGTCGCAACCGTCGTGCGGATCGAGTCGCGAATGAAGCGTTGAATGGCGGTGCCGGGCTGCATCGCCTCGCTATCGATGCGGACGCCGACTCCCAGTCGCTCGAGACCGTCCTTCAACCGAGCCGCAATCGCACCGTCGCGGTGACTGTACGAAAGAAACACGCCCCTTGCTGGAAGGTCGGTGACGACTTCGCCCATGATGCCCCGACGGCAGTCAGTTGCCCATTCGGAATGGATGGGCGCCTCGAGCTTAAGGCCTTCACTCGAGCCGCCGGAATAGTCATTTGCCCGGCCGGGTGAG
>CAYUAW010000587.1:0-4005 GCA_964442485.1 uncultured Polyangiaceae bacterium | reverse complement strand
GCGTCAGACCGTCTTGAACATCGTCGCGCGGTAGTGCGAGAGCTCGGCGATCGAGTTCCGGATGTCGACGAGCGCGTCGTGCTCGCCCTCCTCCGACTTCTGAAACACCGCGGCTTCCCCGTACCATGCCCGCGCGAGGAGCTTCAGCGAGCTCACGTCGAGGATGCGGTAGCTCAGATAGCCGGACAGGCCGGGCATGTGGCGATCGACGAACCGCTTGTCCTGACCGACGCTGTTGCCGCAGAGGATGGCCGGGTAAGTACACCATCCAGCGACGCGTTCGAGCAGCCGCTTCTCCGCCGCCTGGAGCTCGAGCTTCGAAGCACGCACGCGCTCGATGAGCCCGTTCTTGTCGTGCATGTCCCGCACGAAGGGTGTCATCTTCTGGAGCTCGGGGTCAGGCTGCCAGATATCGCAGGCATACTCCTCCAGGGGCACCAGCTCCTTCGTGGTGACGATGAGCGCCGCCTGGAGGATCACGTCTCGCTGCGGGTCGAGGCCCGTCATCTCGAGATCCAGCCAGACGAGGTTGCCATCCTGCTGCGTACGTGCGGGTCGATCGGGCATCGACCTCCTAGCTTACACGACCTTCGCGCGCGTTACTCGCGCGGACCTTCGCCGCCGCGACCGCTCTGATTGCCACGTGGCCTACCGCGGCCACCGCTCTTTTGCGCAGCCCCACTGCCGCTGCCGCCCGGACCGCCACTCGGCCCCGACCGCACCGGCGCGCGAGCTCGCGCGAGCTTCCGTCGCTTCGCGGATCGCGCGGCTGCGGTCTTCGCCTGTGCTCGCGCACGCTGGCCGGGCGTGCGCCCCTTCGAGCCCTTCTGGCCGCCCACACGGTCCGCCGACAGTGCGATCTTCGCCTTCTTCTTCAGCGTCGTCCGGCGCCTCCACACGACGACGATGCGCCCGATGATCTGCGCAATCTCCGCGCGCGCGCCCGCCGCGATCGCCTCGGCCGTCGCTTCACGGCTCTCCGGCGCATCGACGCTGACGCGCACCTTGATGAGCTCGTGTGCGACGAGGGCCTCGTCGATCTGGGCGAGGACGGGGGCCGATACGCCGTCGTGCCCGACGTGAACGATGGGCTCCAGGTGATGAGCGAGCGCGCGAAGGTGATGACGCTGTTTTCCGGTGAGGGGCATTGGGTCCGGCTACTTTAGCTCGTACAGGTGGACGCCCCATGCGGGGAAATCGTCCTCGAACGCGCCGCCGGCGACCGGGACGGTCCGATTCTCGCCGAGAACCGTGGCCGTGGACGCCGCGCCGACGCCAGTCAGCGCGCTGAACTTCGCGTGAACGGCCGTGCCGCGCATCGCGACGGCGAAGACGTAGGTGGCCCCGCCCTGGCGCTTCATGAGCATCTCGACCGGCACCGAGGCGTCGGACGAGGCGACCGTGCCGGCTCCGACGATCGGCGGCGTGTTCAGGACGGGCGCGAGCGTCGTGATCTGCTGGTTGATGGCCGCGACCGCCGCCTTCATCGTCGAATCGTCGAGGAGCGCGTGCTCGTCGAAGCTCGGCATGAACTGGTGGACGAAGTACCCGATGCCCATCGAACCGCTCACGATGGACATCCAGACCTCTGCCTTGACCTGGGCCGGCGTGGGCTTGCCGGACGGATCGTTCATGCCGGTGCACTCGATCCAGTTCCAGACGGGCTTGCTGCTGCCCGCCCAGCCGACGAGGTTCTTCACGCCGTCCGCCACGAGCCAGAGCTTGCCGTGCACGCTCGTGTCCGTGTCGTTCGACGGGTAGATGTCGAACGACACGATGTCGGCGGCCTTCACGTAATCCGGATAGTCCTTCGGGTGGGTCGCCGCGCACTCGCTGCCCCAGCCGATGTAGTCGTGCGCAACGCCCTGGCCCAGGTTCAGGTAGACGGGCCGCGTCGAGTCCTTGCCGCGCATCTGCGTGTAGAGGCCCTGGATGGTCGTCGCCGAGATGCAAGGTCCGTAGCCGCCACCCGTCGCCGCTTGCGCGTTGTCCGGTTCGTCCTGCTGGGTCCACGCGACGATCGTCTTGTCCGTGAGATGCGCGAGCCCGACTGAGTTCTGATCGCACGCGACCGGCATCGGCGCCGCAGCGAGCGTCGTGAGCATGGCGTCCGTAGGCCCCTGGTAGAGGCCGACGTACGTGTTGATACCGATCGCGGCATAGTCCTTCGCGCGATCGGGGCTCTGCAGCCACACGGAGATGGGGAAGAACGATGACGACGACGAGGGCCCGCGCGAAAACTTGCGGTAGTAAGCGGCGCCGCCCGCCCAGGGCCCGTACACGTCGGTTCCCGCGTCCGCCGCCGTGCCCGAATCCGACGTCCCGGTGGAACCCGACGCGCCACCCGCGTCGCCATTCGTCGAGCCCGACGCGCCGCCGCTCGCGCCTCTGCCGGACGCGCCACCGCTCGAAGTCGCGCCGGACGTGCCGCCGCTGCTGGCCTTGCCGCCTCCGGAGGCCGTACCACCCGACGACGTCCCCGCACCGCCCGCGGAGCTTGCCGAGGCGCCGCCTGCATGCGCTCCCGCATCGGGTGAGCCGGAGTGCGTGTCACTGCCGCAGCTCACGCAAGCTGCAGCGATGAATGCCGGAATGACCGATCGACGCATGGATACCTCCGAGGTTCTCGCCCCACGGGCAAACGAACATCCTAACAGAGGCCGTCGCCCTTTGCCCTCCCCGGTTCCTCCCTCGCATCGCGCCGATCTGGATGCTCGCGACGCTCGTGTGCGGCAGGAAGAGCTCGTCCGCCGCGCATTGCCCGCACTTCGTAACTGAGCCGTGGCCCGAACGCGACATTCCTGCGGCAGAAGGAGGCCATGGCTTTGGTCTCCTCGCGTCGCCTTGGTCTCCTGATCATCTGTCTCGCCGCGACGCTCCTGTTTTCGGTCGGTTCTGCGCGGGGGGCGACCGGCCCCTACTCCGTATCGGGCTCGCTCGGAGCTTCGCCCAGTGTAGTGGGCACGATCATGACTCTCGACGAGGCGCCTGGGGTCACGGCGGTTGCCGACTCCCTGGGGAACTTCACCTTGACGGGTCTCGCGAGCGGCTCCTACACACTCCGTCCAAAGAATCTCGACGCGAACTTCAGCCCGACGGCGAAGGGAGTGACGGTCGCGAATCAGAGTGTCACGGGCGTCGCGTTCAGCTCGACGCCCGCCGCGCCCGTCTTCTTCTTCGACGACTTCTCCGGGAGCTCCCTGAGCTCTGCATGGGAGGTGATTTCACGTCACGGCGAGTACTCGCAGAGCGAGACGGAGTGCAACGTTCCAGGACTGGTCCAGGTGACCAACGGCGCGCTCAACATCACCACCGTGGCACGGCCGACCGTCTGCGGCGACTTCAACCTGGACGGCTCCGCGCGCCATCAGCCAAGCACCTGGCCCTATGCGACCGGGGATGTTCAGTGGACGAACCTGAGCTTCACCTACGGAAGGGTCACCGTGCGGGCGAGGTTTCCGGCGCGGGAGACGACTCTCTGGCCTGCGATCTGGCTCCTGGGTTCGAACTGCCAGCAATCGAATCCGCTCTCGGCAGACACGCCTTTCGGTGGCTGTCCGTCGCTCAACTCCCCGAGCTACGCGGAGATCGACATGGTCGAGTGCGACCTGAACAACTGGTGTCAGCTGGCGCTGGCGAACCTGACCAATTCCGGATCCGGCGGCCAGGGCTTCCCCACCTGCGGGTTTCCCGTCGACGGCAACTGGCACGTGTTCACGCTCGACTGGACGCCACGCGGAGTGTTCGTCGGCGTCGACGGCCGCGACTCGGGTTGCTCGTTCCAGAGCCCCGCGTGGACCATCCCGTCGACGCCGCTGTTTCTGATCCTGCAAACGCAGACCGGCGGCGTCGGGGGCACCCCGTTCGACACGCTGCTCCCGGCCACCCTGCAGGTCGATTTCGTTCGCGTGACGCAACCCGGTGCCGTCAGCGTCGGCGTCCCCCCGTGGGTGCACTGGCTTCTCGCGTTCGGCTTGCTCGTCGCGGGAGCTCGAATGATCTGGC
>CAYUAW010000586.1:2107-4017 GCA_964442485.1 uncultured Polyangiaceae bacterium | reverse complement strand
TGTGGGTGAAGCGGACCTCGGTCTTGTCGCCCTTCCTGGCGATGTCGAAGACCACCATCGAGCCGTTCCATTCGTGCTTGTCCTCGACGAAAGCGAGGTGACTGTCGACGATGAGCCAGACGACCTTCTTGCCCGGAACGAGCTCCGTGACCTTCTGCTTGCTGTAGTGGAGGCCCTCGTACCGGTATGTGAACTCGCCCCCGAGTGCGTCGGTGGGGCCTTCGATGTCTCCGGACCACCATCCGCGCACGTTGGTGATGGCCTCGAATGCCTCTTCCGGGGTCTGCTCGACCGAGATCGTGGTGGTGAAGTCGCGGTTTTTGCTGCTGGAATTGTTCATGGGGTGAACCTGCCTTTCACCCTGACGACGATCGCGCCGGTCGAGAATCTACATCGCCCTCAGCTGGCCTCGTCGATTTTGCGCTGCAGGAAGCGCCGCTCGCTCTCGTTGCCCGTGAGCCCGAGCGCACGCCGGTAGTCATCGCGCGCGTCCTGCCCCAGCCGGCGGCGGAAGTCGGCGCGGATCGCGTAGAAGAGGTGGTAGCCGGAAAGGGGAGCCTCGAGCCCGGCGAGCTCCGCCAGTCCTCGTTCGGGTCCGTCGTGCATGCAGACCGCGACCGCCCGGTTGAGCGCCACCACGGGCGATGGCGTCAGCGCGAGCAGCTCGTCGTAAGAGCGTAGGATGCGGGTCCAGTCCGTGCCGTCCCAGGTCGGTGCCGTGGCGTGGCACGCGGCGATCTCGGCCTGCAGAACGAAGCTCCCGCGGCCCCCGAGCCGTCGCGCACGCTGCAGCGCCATCAAGCCTTCCTTGATCGCCGGCCTGTCCCAGCGCAAGCGATCTTGCTCCGAGAGCAGCAGCATTTCCCCGTGCTCGTCGGTGCGTGTCGCGGCTCGCGCGACGGACAGCGCAATCAGCGCGAACAGGCCGAAGACCTCCGGCTCGTTCGGCAGCAGATCGCACAGCAGCCGGCCCAGCCGCAACGCCTCGGCTTGCAGATCCAGGCGCATGAGCGGCCCTTCGTGCGTCGTGTGCCCTTCGTTGAAGATGAGGTACACAACGGCCAGGACCGAGGCGAGCCGTTCCGGCAGCTCCGCGCGCTCCGGCACCTCGTAGGGGAGTCGCTGGTCTTCGATCGTCTTCTTGGCGCGGGTGATTCGCTGCGCGATCGTCTTCTCCGGAGAGAGGAATGCGCGCGCGATCTCGTCGGTGGTGAACCCGGCCACCACCTTCAGCGTGAGCGCCACCTGGGTGTCGAGAGTGAGCACCGGATGGCAACAGGTGAATATCAGCCGCAGCTCGTCGTCGCTGATCGATTCGAGCGCTTCCGGAGCATGCATGTCGTTCTCCGCGAGCACCGGTGCCTTCCGATCCACGATGCGCTCGTGGCGCGCGGCGTCGCGGGCGTGGTTCTTCGCCGCGGTCGTCAGCCACGCGCCCGGGTTCGCCGGCGTGGCGCCCGCGCGAAAGGTCTGGAGCGCGGCCAGCACGGCCTCCTGGAAGGCCTCCTCGGCGGCTTCGATGCTGCCGAGCATGCGCACCAGCGTGCCGACGACGCGACTCTTCTCGCGCCGGTACACCTCGTCGAGCGTCCTGTTCAGCTCCTCCACAGCTCGCGGATCTCCAGGGTCCCGTGCTCCACGAACTCGCTCCGGCTCGCCCAATCTACCGCCTCGTGAAGGCTCGCCATCCGCATGAAGAAGAGCCCGCCGATGACCTCCTTGCTCTCCAGGAACGGTCCGTCGAAGACCGCCCGACGACCGCCGGCTGCGGTGACGCGGCGCCCACGCCCCGGTGCCTCCAGGCGCACTCCGCCGCGAGCCCGCTCGGCAGAGAAGCCGTCCTTCGTGCTCGCGTCGATGCGCTCCATGACGTCGACCCAGCCCTGCTCGTTCGGCGCGCTCCCGAGCAC
>CAYUAW010000586.1:0-2007 GCA_964442485.1 uncultured Polyangiaceae bacterium | reverse complement strand
GCGGGGCGTTCCGTTCGAGGCGGTCAGCCTCCGCTCGATTCAGGAACGAAACGGCCATAGCCGCCTCGTTCGTTGGGTCTCAGGGTGACGAAGAGACGGACGCGGTGAAGGAGCGACCCGAGAACCCCAGCGGCGGGCCAGCGGATCGGGAGCTGGGCACCGTCGAGGTCGATCGCAGAAATGGGTAGCCCTGCCCGACGCCAGGGATCGAGCGCATGCTCGAGATCCGACGCAGCGATATTTGCTCGGTCTCGCACGATCAATGCTCGTGCAATGCCGTACTTTGCGAGCGTGTCCTTCGAGGGAAAGTCCGATGCGAAGAGCGCCGAACGGTTGTCGAAGAAGTTCGACGTCAGTTTCAGACCGGGCGCTTGCCTCCTGGAGTCGATCAGGAACGCAGGCGGCGCATCAGCTGGAAAGTCAGCCGCGGCGATCGCAGGCGCCTCCTCTCCGAGGGCGGCGATGACCTCGTCGATGTCGACGGCGCTCGGGATCTTTTCCCACTCGGACGGCGCCGACGAAAAAACCGGTACGGGGCGATAGCCGAGCCCGGCAAGCAACGAGCCGTATCGAACGGACTCGCCTCCAGGAAGCTCGATCACCAGCGCCTGACGCTCCGCCGCATCCGGAAACAACCCTCGGTCGAACTGCGGTCGCAGTGGCGGCGGCGTTCTCTTCGTCCTGCGGGGCCAGAATGCGAACGGAACAGGCTTGACCCACGGGGACCAAACGCTGGCCGCAGGAGCCCAGATTTCGTGAAGCTCTTTCCTGTCCATGCCGCCTTCGGTTCAATCGCGCAGAAGGACCGCCACGTCGTACGCCTTGTAGTCGATCACGGGTATCGACGACAGGCGACCATAGATTCCCGAGGCGCGACCGTCGACGGTGTAGACGCCGAGACAAGCATGCATCGGACCGAACGGCGTGGCGACGGCAGCGCTCTGAAAACGTCGTTGCGCCACCCAGTGTCGGGAGCGCGAGAGCGAGCGGAACACGGCGAGGAGGAAGTCGCCGTCTGCGATCGTCTTCGCCCCAATGACAGTGTCTCCAGTGTTGCAATACGCGGGCTTCAGTACCCACTCGCGTGGGCCTCCGCCGAGTGCAAGCGAGACGCCGCGTGTCTCGGGCAACAGGCTTGACCAAGTGGGCATCGGGACGTCGAGCTCCTGCCAGAGGAGCGGGAGGCGCTTGCTCTCGGTGAGGAGTGAAACCGCGGGATTGCAGACGGATGTCTTCCCTCCTCGCAGCAAGAGCCGCCATGCTGGGGTCGGTGCGCGCACCAGCCATTCGCCCTGGTAGAAGCGATAGATGGCGCCGATCGGAACGGGCCTACCGTCGCTCCGAACGAGCGCCCGTCCCTGGTCCCAGACGATCTGCTCGGGACGGCAGACGACGGAGCGAACCGCGTGCGACCTCAATCGAGCCGCGACGGCGTGGACGACCTGGAGGTCCTCCACGTAACCGGGGGCGGCGAGCAACGCGACGACGCCAGCAGTGTTGCACGAGCGAGCGAGCGCCGCCGAGACGTCACGCAGCGGATCGCCGGCAACGGCGAATCCGGGGTTGTCGACGGCCATCAGGGCAGTGAACGTGGACGACTCGGTAAAGCCGCCAGGCACGTCGCTGTTCACCTCGGAGATCCGATAGCCGTGGCCGGTCGGATGGAAGTCGTAGCGGACGACGCGTACGGCGGTGGGTGTCCAGGGCTCTCCGCGCCCGAGCTCGTTCAACAGAGTTCGAGGAAGTCCGAGCCTGCGCCATAGATCCGGGCGACCCTCGATTCGAGACTCGAGCACGGAGAGCTCCGCGGACAACGCCTCCGCGAGCGCCGCGAGTGTGTTCCATTCGCGCCGCGGCAGTACCAGGGCAAACGGAGCCAGGCACGATACGTCCCCGACCTGGGTGTCCCATTTGAACCCGTGCAGGTTCATCTCCCGAATCACCATTCGGTGCCGCTCGGGCGGCAGTGGCTCGGTGCACTGCCAGCTGGCAACGTCGGAACCGACG
>CAYUAW010000585.1:0-4038 GCA_964442485.1 uncultured Polyangiaceae bacterium | reverse complement strand
TCCGTTGAGCGCCTTAAGTGAACGGCATTGGCCTTAGCCCCCCGCAGCTTCGCCTACGGCGAACTGCTCCCCCCGCCGCCTTCGGCGCGCTCGCTCCGCTCGCGTAGTTCCGTATCTTTGATGCCTCGGGGACGAGGTCGGCGTCGATGGGAATCTACTTCGCTTCTCCTCGCTTCTCGACGTCCTTCTCGAGGGCCTTCAGCGCGTCCTCGTACTTGTCCTGGACTGCCGAGATGCGCTTGTCGAACTCCTCGGAGAGCTTCTTCGCCTCGGTGACCTCTGGCTCCACTCGCGCCTTGGCGCTGAGGGCTGCCTGCTCGCGCTGGGTCTCCTTGGCTCGCTTCGCCGCGGACAGCTTGGTGTCCGCCGCCGCCGCGTGCGCCTCGTCCGCGATCTTCTGCAAGGTGTGCTCGACGTCGGAAGCCTCCGCGGACTGCCGGGCGAGGCGATCGCGGAGCTCGACGATGCGCACGTGCACGAGGTAGCTCATCTGCGCGATGGCGTCGGACTGGTCCTCCAGCTTGGAGCGGTTCTTCTTGCCGAGCGCGTCCTCGTGCTCGTCGATGTACAGGAACGCGTCGCTGTGATCACGCAGGCGATCGCGAACCCGCTCCTCGAAGGCCTTCGAGATCGAGTAGCTCACCGGGCCGGTCACCTCGACGTCGCATTCCTTCTGCTTGACCGCGTACTGTGCGGCTCCGCCCACGCGCCGGTTGAACTCGTCCTTCTCCTCCACGTAGAACTGCGTGACGGCGCGCGCCCGCTCGAGCTCCTCGACGTACGACGCGGACTTCCCCGCTTCGTCCGCGCGCTGGTACACGGCCAGAACGTCCGGCCAGCTCGGGTTCGAGAGGGCGTCGGGGTACTTGGCGAAATCGCTCTGCGCCGAGTCCGTTTGCTTCTCGATTGTCGCGAGCTCGCTGCGAGACGACGACAGGGAATCCGCGTAGTGCAGGGCGTAGCTGCCCTGATCGGCGGAGGACGCGGTGAGCGGGCGCTCTTGCTTCGTGCACGCGAGAGCTCCGAGCGAAACCGATGCGACGAGGACAAACTGGGCCGTTCTTGTTCGTTTCACGGCGGCGGAGTCTACACCAACACGCCCGCACGTCAGCTCGATACGAGTGTGTGGTCCATGCTTTTCCCGCTGGTGTACGCTCGGCGGCGCCATGAACGCTCCGGAGCAGACGCTCCCCCGACCGGACCTCGACGATACGGCGCGTTTACTGCGCGCCGTCTTTCCGATCGCGAAATTCGGCGATGCCCGCTACCTCGAATGGTTTTATCGGAGAAATCCGGTGGGCCCGGCGATCGAGATCGATCGCAGTGACGGGGATGACCGGCTCGGCCACGTGGGGGGCATCCTTCAGGAATATCACTCGACGGCGGGAACGCGCCTGAGCGTCTTCCCCCTGAACCTCGCGGTGCTCCCCAGCGGTCGCGGGCGAGGCCTCATGACGGAGATGAACGAGGCGTGCTTCGAGGAGGCACACCGCCTTCACGGCGTCGACATGATGGTCGCCATGCCCAACGCTGCGTCGACGCGTGGCTACACGGGGCGGTTGCGCTTTCGTCTGATAGGGCCCCTCCCCGTCGTCCTGTGTCCACCGCTGTGGCCGTCCACCAAGGCGGTCGAGAGCCGTCCCGTCACGCCAGAGTACCTCGCGAGCGCTGCCTTCGAAGAGCTCGCGCAGACGCTCTCGTTCTCCCCGGGGCCGGCGTACTCGCACCGCTGGTCGAGGGAGCTGCTACGCTGGCGGCTCGCGTCTCCGTCAGCCAGCTACGCCGTCCACGCGAGCGCCCACGCCGCCATCGTCACAACCGTCGAGCATCGGATGGGCATCCCCATCACTGTCGTCGTGAAGACGTTCCGCCGGGGCGACGGGCCGCAGGTGTTCGCCAACGGCGCCATCGCGGGCGCGTGTCGATTCCATCGCGCGCCGATCGCGCTCTATGCCGGGTTCTCCGCCGCATGCCGCGTCGTCGGCGTGCCGCTCCCGGATCGCCTGAAGCCCGCGCCGCTGAACCTGTGTGTGCGGCGCTTCGACGACCGCGACGGCGAACCTGATCCACGGCTCGACACCTTCGAGCTGTTCGACTTCGACGCCTTCTGACGCGCCGCTCCCTCCCCCTCGCCCTTTCGCCGTGGTAGGAGCGGCGCTGAATGACGCGAGCGGCAGCGGCGGAGCGCGACACCGACGCCTCACGATGCGGCCTCTGCGGCGGGCCGGGACGGCCCTTCTTCGAGAAGCGCGGCATCGGCGTGCTCCTGTGCGAGGCCTGCCGCAACGCCTTCGTGCCGAGCTCGGCGATCCCGGAAGATCTCGAGTCGATCTACTCGCAGGCGTACTTCGAGGGCGGTGAAGGGACGGGCTATCCCGGATACCTCGCCGACCGCGAGCTCCTGCTTCGAAACTTCGGCGAGCGACTCGCGTTCATCGAGAGCTCGAAGCCTCCGGGCAGGCGGTTGCTCGACGTCGGTGCGGCGTACGGGCTCTTCCTGAAGGCGGCGCGCGACCGCGGATGGGACGCGAGCGGCGTGGAACTCGCACCGGATTGTGCGCTCGAGGCCGCGCGCATCTCGGGCGCGAGCGTCGCCTGCGGTGATTTTCTTCACGTGCGGATCGCGGGGCCCTACGACGTCATCGTGATGCTCGACGTCATCGAGCACCTGCGCGACCCACGGGCTGCGGTCGCACGGGCGTTCGAGCTGCTCGCTCCGGGCGGGCTCTTCGTCGTGGAAACCGGCGACCTGCGCGCCCCCTGGGCGCGGCTGCTCGGGAGGCGATGGTACTTCTTCGATCCTCCGGCGCACCTCTTCTATTTCTCGCACGATGGGCTGACGGAGCTCCTTCGCAAGGCGGGGTTCGCGCGGGACATGCGCGTGAAGCGGGCTGGACGGCGGGTGAGCGCGACGAACATCTGCTTCAAGCTGGCAGCCGCGTCGAAGGGCCCGTTGAAGCACGTTCTCGCGACGGCGTCGCAGCGCGGCCTGCCCGGCTCCCTGTATCTGAACTTCGGCGACGGGATGCTCATCGCCGCGAGAAAGCCGTGACGGGGCGGCCTTCGCCGGGCTTCGGCGCGCTGTCGGTGACGCCGCTCGCACCGCGGCCGGTGAAGCTCTTCAGCGTCGACGTCGAGGAATGGTACGACTCGAACTTCGAGACGGCGCCACCGCTCGACAGACAGGCGCTTCCCCGTACGGCGGGAAACGGCGTGGATCGTCTGCTCGAGCTGCTCGCGGAGTCGAGCTCACTTGCGACTTTCTTCGTCCTCGGCACGCTCGCGGAGGAGCAACCCGACGTGGTCCGGCGGATCGCGCGGGCGGGGCACGAGGTCGCGTGTCACTCGTACACGCATACCCAGCTCTACCGGCAGAACCCGGATGCCGTCTTCCGGGATCTGTCCCGCGCCCGGCGGCTGCTGGAGGACCTTTCGGGCACGCCGGTACGCGGCTTCCGTGCTCCGTCGTGGTCGGTGACGGAACAGAACCTGTGGGCCCTCGACGTCATCGCGGAGGCCGGCTTCGAGTACGACAGCAGCATCTTCCCCGGCCGGACTTATCTCTACGGAATCGAGGGCGCGCCGCGGCTACCGTACCGCATCACGACGCGCTCGGGGCGCGAGCTCATCGAGGTGCCGCCGTCGACGCTCGGCATCGGCTCGAAGCGCATCGGCGTCGGGGGGGGTGTGTATCTGCGTATCCTACCGCTCTGGGTGCACCAGCGAGCGTGTGACCGCGCCCTTTCACGTGGACGCCCGTTCATGGCGTACGTGCACCCGCGTGAGGTCGACCCACCGTCTTGGTCGTTGACTCTCGAGCTCGGCATGAAGGAGCGGCTCATCCACCGCGGCGGGCTCGCCTGGGGAAACGCGCGAGCTCGGAGTCTTATCTTGGGTGGCAACTGGAGGCCGATCGGCTGCTTGCTGGATTAGAAGGGTTGGGTTTCTTTCTCAACAGTTTCGTTCTCGGCTATTTGGTCGGCGTCGTGCCGTCGTCTGCGCGCAGCACGATGGACGATTGCACGGGCTTGCCGTCGA
>CAYUAW010000584.1:0-4050 GCA_964442485.1 uncultured Polyangiaceae bacterium | reverse complement strand
TATGAAGGATGCCCGAGGACTACACCGCGCAGTTTCAGCGAGAGTGGAGCGAGTTCCTCAACGAGATCCGGGTCGCGCTGCCCGGCGTGCAGCTGCTGTTCGGGTTCCTGCTGACGGTGCCATTCACGGACCGATTCGCGAAGTTCGGCGCGCTGGAGCACTGGTCCTATCTGGGGTGCTTCCTCTGCACCACCGCCGCGTGCGCCTTCCTCATGTCACCGTCCGTCTATCATCGCCTGCACTGGCGACGCGACGTGGTTGACAAGGAGGAGATGCTCCGCACGTCGAATCGGCTGGCGATCACGGGAGTCGTGCTGCTCGCACTGGCGATGAGCGCGGCTGTCTTCGTGCTGTCGCATATCCTTCTGGGCGCACCGGCGGCTGCTGTCGTCACCACGCTGATGAGCGGTCTGCTCGCCTGGTTGTGGTTCGGGCTGCCTCTCAAGAGACGCCAGCGCGATCGGCATCGTCCGTCGAGTGACCCGCCGACGCGCGGCCTCCAAAGGTGAAGGCCGCGGCAATCGTATCCCGCCGCGCGCTCACCGCGTCGGGATGGTGTCGGTCTTGCAGCCCATCAGAACCTGCACGCTCGCCTTCGCGTCTGCCTTCACGACGTTGCAGGTGGCGGGGCAAAGAAGGAGCTTCGTCGGCGCGGCCGCGTTGTCGTAGTACCAGCCGCCGGATGACGGGCAATGCGCGGCGTCGGGGGCCTGCAGAAGCGTGCTCTCGGTCCCGCCGGATGGCGTGAACGTGACGTTCACCTGGTTCGGGTCGACCTGCTTGCCCGCCGTGGTCGTCGTCGGGACGACGTACTGGCACGCAACCGTTGCGGCGCCGCGGATCTTGCTGAGTGCGTCCAGGAACTGTGCCGAGGCGTCGCCCGTTCCCGCCGCATCGACGACGAAGGCGGTCCCCGTTCCGCCCGCCTGAGCGACTCGATCGAGGTCGGCCTTGTTCGGTGGATTCGGATCGAGATTGCAGCCCTGACCGCCGGTCGCCGCGGAGCCTCCGATGGTCCCGATCACGTAGGTACGAATCGACGGCGTTCCGCTGAAGGCAGCAGCTGCACTCTGCGCGACGCTGCCGATGCGGTCCTGGGCGTTGCCGCACAGGTTCGGCTGTCCGTCCGTCGCGAGGACGACGGCGACGACGTGACTCGGGTGGGCAGCGGCCCATGCCTTCGCGTGCGCCACCGCCCCGTCGATCGCAGCCGGCGTCGGCGTATACGTGGAGGGCGCGTGCCGTCCGAGCGACGCAACGATGGGCTGCGCGTTACCCGGAAGTGGCGCGATCTCGACGTCGGCGGGCGTGTAGACGGCAGGGTCGCAGCTGTCCTGCCCGGTGTTGCGCCTTCCAGCTGGCGCGCCGAGACCGAAATACTGGATACCGACGCTGAGCCCGGCCGCGCCGGGCGAGTTCACGAACCCCGTGAGCGCCTTCGTCATGGCGGTCCAGCGGTCGCCGCCAGACGGGATGGCGCAGCTCATCGACTGCGACTGGTCGTTCATGATGTAGATGTCTGCCGGCAAGCCCTCGCCCTGCCGCCGATCGACGAGGCAGGCGCTCGCGTCGTTCAGCCCGGTGCCGGTGCCCGTTCCGGTGCCGTTTCCGAACATCGCGCCGGGCTGGCAGCGCCCGCTGCTGCTGCACACGAGACCGTCGCCACACGACCCGCCGCTCGTCGCGCAGTCCGCCGTGCACTTTCCGGATGTGCCGCAGTACAGCCCAGAGGCGCAGTCGGCGTCCGTCGAGCACATGCCGCCGCACATGCCTGCGTACTTCGTGCTGCACGCGCTACCGGTCTCGCTGCTCGACGAACAGGCCGCGGCAGCGCCGAGGACGAGGACGGCGAGCGCAGCAGGGAGCCGCCAGGCGGTCCACGGCCGGGGGGATACGAGAGGAGTCACTCGGGGTTCCATGGCGCCGCCTTTCACGTCGTGGTCGCGAGCGCTCGCCCTCGGCGGGACGAATCGTCGCGACCTAACAGCTTAGCGCGTGTAGTCGCCCGGACTGCCAGGGCAACGTCCCCGAAATGCTTCCCTTTGGGCTCACGGGGGGCGGCTCGACGCTGTTTTCCCCCGGCAGACGGTCGGGCGCCCTCCTCAGTGGCGATCGGGGCGGACAACGGCTCACGCCGCTCCGACGCTCCCCTTGAAGTAGCCTGGTCGCCGTGCCGCCCGCGAACAACCTCGCGCCCCCTCAGAAGCGACCCGCGGACACCTGGGGACGGCGCTCCGGACCGCTCGGGTACCTCTCGGGCGCCGCGGCCGTGGCCCTCGGGCTCGCGTTCTCGGGGTTGGCAGCGGCCTACGTCCAGCCTTCCGATCTCGTCATGTTCAACCTGGTCGCGGTCGTGGCGATCTCGATGCGCTTCGACCTCGGCCCTTCTCTCTCCACGGCCGCGCTGAGCGCTCTGGGCTTCGATTTCTTCTTCATTCCGCCGAAGTTCTCCTTCGCGTCCGAGGATCTCAAGGGGCTCGTGACGCTCATCGTCATGGTGGTGGTCGCGGGGATCATCAGCGGGCTGGGCGCGCAGACCCGGCGGCAGCGGGCGGCTGCGCAGTCTCGCGAGCTGCAGATCGAAACGGAGCGCCTCCGCAGCTCTCTGCTCAGCGTGGTGTCGCACGACATGCGAACGCCGCTCGCGGCCATCCTCGGCGCCGGAACCGTGCTCCTCCAGGACGGCGGAAAGCTCGATCTCCCCGCTCGCGACGGGCTCGCGGAATCGATCGTGGAAGAGGCCGAGCGGCTCGATCAGCTGGTCATCAACCTGCTCGCCATGGTCCGCTTGGACGATGGCGCCATCGAGGTCAAGAAGCGTCCGGAGCCGCTCGACGAGGTCGTGGAGGACGCGCTCCAGCGAGTCCGCGGCCGTCTCGGAACCCGTCCCGTGCAGTCGAAGGTACCGCAGGAGATCCCCATGGTCCCCATGGATGCCGTCCTGATCCGCCAGGTGCTCGTGAACCTGCTCGAGAACGCGCGCCGCTATGCGGCGGACGGCTCTCCCATCGAGGTGGAAGCGGCCGCGACGCCCTCGTCCGTCAGCATCGAGGTGAGAGACCGGGGCCCCGGCATCCTCGCGGAAGAAGCGGAACGGCTCTTCGAACGCTTCTACCGTGGCAGCGCCTCGGCCAGCCGCGACGGCGGCGTCGGGCTCGGGCTCACTCTCTGCCGGGCCATCGTGGAAGCACACGGCGGCTCGATCCGCATCGAGAACCGCGACGGCGGCGGCGCAGTCGTCCGCGTCACTCTCCCCCTCGGAAAGGAATCCGCTCCGTCATGACAGTAGCGCTGCCGCGGGTTCTCATCGTGGAAGACGAGGCCCACATGCGACGATTCCTGCGCACGACTCTGCTGCACAACGGTTACGAGATCGCCGAGGCAGTGGACGGGATGCAGGCGCTCGGCCAGGTCGCCTGGAAGGAGCCGGACCTCATCTTGCTCGATCTGGGGCTTCCCGACATCGACGGCATGAGCATCGTCGCCCGCGTTCGCGAGCGGAGCAAGGTTCCCATCATCGTGATCTCCGCGCGCGATGCGGAACGCGTGAAGGTCGAAGCGCTCGACCTGGGCGCGAACGACTACGTCACCAAGCCCTTCGGTGCGGACGAGCTGCTCGCGCGCATGCGCGTGGCGCTGCGGGCCGCCGCGCAGCCGCGCGAGCCGTCCATGACGACCGCGCTATCCATCGACGACCTCCACATCGATTTCGCGGCGCGGACGGTGAGCGTCGGTGGCCAGGAGGTCTACCTGACGCGCACCGAGTACGACCTCCTCGAAGTCCTCGCGCGCGCGGCCGGGCAGGTCGTGAGACACGAGGAGCTCCTCCGGGCGGTCTGGGGCGCCGAGGCGATCAACCAGACCGAGTACCTGCGAACGTTCATGCGCCAGCTGCGCTACAAGCTCGAGCGGGAGCCCTCGCAGCCCCGCTACCTGGTGACGGTGTCGGGCGTCGGGTATCGGCTGCTGCGAGAGCCGCCAGCACCGCCACGTCAGCGCCGCGCTGCATCGAAGAAGAAGTGAGAATCCGCGCCTGACGGGTCGTGAACC
>CAYUAW010000583.1:0-4055 GCA_964442485.1 uncultured Polyangiaceae bacterium | reverse complement strand
TCATATTTTTCGAAAATTCTACACGTTGGCGGAGATGAGCCGTTCGACAACGTCAACTCCTTGACTGGGTCAGGAGCAACCCGTTCTCCCGAGGTTCGACGAATTCCCCCATGGACGTGAGCAAGACCGGCATTCAACCGAAAGCACCGACATCAGTCACCCGCGCAGACGCCGCAGCACCGGCGACGTCCGCGAAGACCACGAAAGCAACGGAGCAAGCCAGGAAAGATCCTGGTCCCGCGGCGACCGTGGATATCTCCAACGAAGCTCGGAACCGCCTCCGTCAAGCCGGAGCGGCGAGCGCCGACATCGCCAAGGTCAATCTGAAGGACCGCGGCGCCGTGGACCGCGCCGTTCAGAAGGCCAGAGCCCAGCACGCCTCTACACAGCACGCGGCGGCACCCGCGAAGACGGCGTCCGCGAGTGCGGCGACGGCGAGCACGACGTCCCCGAGCACGACGACCACGGACAAGGCGTCATCGGCGAAGACGCCTTCGAAGCGTCCGTCGGCAGCGCCCAAGAAGTAGCGAGCACGGCGGACACCGGCCGCTCCGCGTAGTCACACTCGCCCAGGTCGCTCCACGCGGTCCGGGTGTGTTACTCGCAGACCGTGCCACCCTCACGTCGTTCGTGGCCATGGCGGTTCCCACTTGAGTTGACTGCCGCCCGATTCGGCTCACCACATCGGTGAGAGCCGAATCGGGCTGGTATCTGCCTCGAGTCTGGTCACCGCCACGGACTTTCTCAATCAGCTCAGCTGAGCTTCGCTGTAGCGCGACGGACAGGTCGTACCCGACCTCCCCCTTCGTCCTGGGCGGTGCCTCTCGGCGGAGGCCTTCACGCGCCGGATGGTGTCGGCGTCGCCGCGGCTGACGTCGTCGGCGAGCTGCACCAGTGTGCGCTTCTGTTCCGGGTCATCGAGGCCACAGCGCCGCGACGTTCCTACCCGTGATGACCATGAGGACCAGCGACGCAAGGACGAACACGGAGAAGCGCAAGGGAACGAAGTTCCGCGTGCTCTGCACGAGCGAGTGCACGATGCGGAGCGCGACGTACGCCCAGGCCAGCTGGATGTTCAGAGCGTCGGCCACGCCGACGAGGTGGCTGTAGACGAGCAGGGCGTAGAAGAGGGTCGGCTGCTCGTGCAGGTGGTTATAGTTGTCCGCGATCTGCTTGACGGGCACAGGGAGGCTGTCGATGTCGTCTTTGCGCTTGATGCGGGCCGGGTCGATGCCCGCGGCGCGCATCGCCGGAAGGCGCGTCGCGTACATCCAGAACCACATCACGAACGTCCAGACGATGAGCGCAAGGACAGGTGTCAGAATGTTCGACGGCATTGGTGTGAGCGACCTCGTGGCGAGGATAGGCCGTGGAGAGCGCGTCATCGCCGATTTATTCAGCCAGCGAGCGCCCAAAAGATGCCAAGCCTGCGCGGGCGGGTGTGGGGACCCTCGGCCGCGCGGAGCGCGGGCGGGAGGGACCCGGCCGCCCGCAGCGCGGCAGCGCGAGGACGGACGGTCGTGCTTCGACGCGCACCGCGGGGGAGCAGCTCCCGGGCGAGGGTCCGGTCGATGGTGACTATTCCGTAAATTGATGCGTTTCGCGGCCGCGGCGTGTGACGCTCACCAGAACCCGGGACGGGTTCGGACTATGGTGACGACGGTGGCAGCGGCGCGTCGTCCCAGCATCGTGTCTCGAGGGCTGTTCGACGTGCGAACCGACGAGCGGCGGAACACGTTCGCGGCGTTCGGGGCCCTGCTCGCGATCACGACGGGCCATACGGTGCTCGAGACGGGACGCGACGCGCTGTTCCTGTCGCGGTTGCCTGCGTCGGATCTGCCCTGGCTCTACCTGGCAATCGCGGCGATCGCGCTCGGGCTCGCGCGCCTCGGGCGATTCGCGGGGCGCGAACCCGGAAAGACGCTCGTCAGCGGTTCGCTGGTCGCCGCGGCTCTGGTGACCGCGGGCTTCTGGCTGGCGACGCGTTCGGGGTCGACTCGCTGGATGCTGTACGCGCTCTACGCCTGGTCGGGGCTCTTCGCGTCGTGGGTGACGCTTCAGTTCTGGACGCTGCTCGGGCGGGCGCACACGATGACGCAGGCGAAGCGCCTGTACGGCTTCATCGGCGCCGGCGCGGTGCTCGGTGCGGTGCTCGGCGCCCTGCTCGCCCGGGCCGTGCTGATCGCCTATCCGCCGCAGGCGACGTTGCTCCTCGCGGCCCTGCTGTTCCTCTGCGCCTCGCTGCCCTGCATGTTGCTCAGCGTCTCGCGCGGCAGCGACGAGCCGAGGACTGCCGCGACGCGGCGCCGCGGCACGATGAGCGCCGGGTTCGCTGCACTCTGGCAGAACGCCTTCGCGCGGCGCGTGCTGGGGATCGCGTTTCTTTCCACCGTGACGCTCACGTTCGTCGACTTTCTCTTCAAGTCGACGCTCGCGGCTCGCTACGGGCGGGACGTGACCGCTCTCGCCGCGTATCTCTCCACGTTCTACGGCGTCACCAACGCGCTTTCGCTGGTCGCGCAGCTCTTCGTGGCGCCCTGGATGCTTCGCGTCCTCGGCGTTCAGCGGGCGCTCCTGCTCTTCCCGCTGGCGGTCGCGGCGACCGCGGCGGGCGTCCTCGCGACGGGCGGCTCGCTCGCGAGCGCCGTCGCCATGAAGGGCGTCGACGGGACGCTGAGATACTCGCTGCACAAGACGACCTCCGAGCTTCTCCTGGTGCCGGTGCCGGACGGCACCCGCGAGCGCGTGAAGCCGATCATCGATCTTGCGGGAACGCGCGGCGGGCAGGCCGCTGCATCGTTCGGGATCTTGCTGCTCGTCGCGCTCGGCGCTGGGCGCGGTACGCTCGGTAGTCTCGCGGTGGGCGCCATCGTGCTCCTTCTCGCCGTGGGGTGGCTCGCGATGGGCGTCACCATCCGGCGCCTGTACCTGGACGTGTTCCGCGACACGCTGAAGTCCGGGGGTCTCACCGGGAAGGGCGAGCTGCCGGAGCTCGACCTCGGGGCTCTGGAGACGCTGTTCGCCGGTCTCAACAGCAGCCGCGACGGCGAGGTGCTGGCGTCGCTCGATCTCCTCGCCGACCAGCACCGCGAGCGGCTCATCCCGGCGCTCGTCCTCTATCATCCGAGCCGCGACGTCGTGCTGCGCGCCCTCGAGATCTTCTCGCGGCGAGGGCGTGACGACTTCGTTCCTATTGCCGACCGGCTGAACGACCATCCCGACGGAGACATCGCGGCGGCGGCGCTGCGCGCACGGACTGCCGTGGCACCCGCGCGCAAGCTGCTGCGCGCCCGGCTGAACGACGACTGCCCTCAGGTGGCGGCGACGGCGGTCGTCGCCCTGATGGCCCGGCGCTGGATCTCCACCGAGGACGCCGAGCGGCGCATCGACGCGATCGTGCAGAGCCGGTCCGGGAAGACGGCCGTGGAGCTCGCGCGCTCCATCCGCGACATCGCGGCGACGCACGCCGATGCCGCGAACGACGCGCGCTTCGACGTGCTGCTCGTGCGGCTCGCGCGCGAAGCGCGCTCGTTCGTCGAAGCACCGAAGGACGCGGAGGCCGAGCGCGCCGCGCCGCGGCCTCTCGGCCCGGAGCCGGGGGCGGACGTCCAGGTGTCGCTCGAGGTCGCCCGCGCGATGGCAGCGCGCAAGAACGGGGATTTCCTCCCGTTGCTCGCCGGGATGCTCGGGCGCCACGAGCTTCGGACGACCGCGCGCGAGGCGCTCGTGGAGATCCCCGGCGCCCTCGGGTTCCTCGATCGAACGATGGACGACGCGACGGTGCCGAGGGCCGTGCGTGCGCACTTCCCGCGCGCCATGACGCGGCTCGACCCCGGGAACGCGGCACGCCTGCTCCTGCCACGGCTCCTCACCGAGAGCGACGGAGCCGTGCGCTTCCGGGTGCTGCGCGCCCTGGTGAAATCGCGGCGGGCCGAGCCATCGCTCCGCTTCGACGCCGAGGTTCTCGAGCGCGCGCTGGAGACGACGCTGGATCGAGCGGAAGAGCTCCGGCGGTGGGCAGGGACGCTATCCGGGGATACCCGCGCGCCACACTC
>CAYUAW010000582.1:0-4057 GCA_964442485.1 uncultured Polyangiaceae bacterium | reverse complement strand
CATTCGCGGAGACCACGCATGCAACCCGACGCCTTTCATCGGACCTTCGACACCATCAACGTGAAGCTCGTCGAGATCGGCGGGCACCAGCTCACGCTCGCGACGCTGCTGACGACCATCGCCATCATCGTGCTGTCGTACCTGCTCTCGCAGCTCGTCCAGCGCGGCATCGTGAGGACGCTGGGTCCTGACAACGGCTCCGTTCACGTCGCGACCCGCCTCTCGCACTACGTCATCGTCGTGGTCGGCTTCTCCGTCGCGCTACAGACGGCGGGGATCGATCTGCGCGGCCTGTTCGCGGCAGGTGCTCTCTTCGCCGTCGGCATCGGGTTCGCGATGCAGAACGTGGCCCAGAACTTCGTCTCCGGAGTCATCCTGCTCGTGGAGCACTCGATCCGACCGGGCGACGTGCTGGAGATCGAGGGCAAGCAGGTCCGGGTCGTGGAGATGGGCATCCGCTCCACCCGAGTCCGCTCCCGCGACGACGAGGTCCTCATCGTTCCGAACTCCACCCTGGTGCAGTCGACGGTGCGGAGCTACACGCTCCTCGATACCCTGTGCCGCGTCCGCGTGAACGTGGGCGTCGCGTATTCGAGCGACATGCGCAAGGTGCGCACCACCCTGGAGGCCGCCGCGCGCGACCTCGGCGTGCGCAGCCAGGCCAAGGCACCGCTCGTGCTCCTCGATTCCTTCGGCGAATCGAGCGTGAACTGGGAGGTCTCCATCTGGATCGAAGATCCGTGGACGCTCCGGCCTACGGGCTCGGTGCTGCGGGAGGCGATCTGGGACGCACTGAAGCGAGAGAACATCGGCATCCCCTACCGTCAGATCGACCTGCACCTCGACGAACCGGTGCTCCGCGCACTGGGGGCGACGGCGGCGTGAGCGAACTCAGCTAATCGGCCCCTTCCAGTCGAAGCGACGCTCGTGCTCCGGCGACGTGCCGAGCTCGATCCGATCCATCGCTTCGTTCGCGAGGCGATCGACGTGATCGTTGCCGTAGTGCCCGGAGTGCCCTGCCACCCAGCGGAAGTCGACGTGGCGACCGGCGAGCAGGCTGTCGAGCTTCTGCAACAGGTCGAGGTTCTTCAGCGGATCGCCCTTGCGCTTCCAGCCCTTGGCCTTCCACCCCGGCATCCACTCCGTGCAGCAGCCGATGAGGTACTTGCTGTCGCTCAGGATGAGCATCCGCTGCCCCGGCTTGCTGACCGCCTCGAGCGCCCCGATGGCGGCGCACATCTCCATCCGGTTGTTGGTGGTCTCCGGCTCGCCGCCAGCGCGCTCGAGCGCCTTCTTCGTCTTCGCGTCGACGAGGACGAATGCCCATGCTCCGACGCCCGGGTTTCCTCTGCAGCCACCGTCCGTGAACGCGATCAGGTCCGTCAAGGCGGCGCAATCGTCGCGCAGGGGGCCCCGGCACGCAACACTCGCGTGAGTTTTGCTACGCTCTCGCCGTGAATCGTGCCGCCGCGTCGCCTCGCAAAGGAACCGTGTTTCGCGTCGTCCTCGCCCTCGCAATCGGGGCCGTCGCAATCGCCGCCTTCGTGCAACCGCCGAAGCCGCGTCCAAGGATGGCGCCGGCCCCGGCACAGGCGCTCGAGCGCCCCGCCGCCGAGGGGCTCGTCGCGCTGGGCGCGCCCGGGTTACTCGCCCGCATCGAGCACACGCAGGCCAAGGGCGTCCTGGTGAACGTGTGGGCGAGCTGGTGCGGGTCCTGCAAGGCGGACCTGCCGATGCTGGTCGGGCTCCGGAAAGTGTTCGGTACGAATATCGACGTCCTCCTGGTGTCCGTGGATGAACCGAGCGCGCTGCCGAAGGCCGCAGAGATGCTGCGCGGCTTCGGCGCAGCATCTCCGAATTTCGTGGTCGACCAGCCGCTCGACGCGTTCAAGGCGGCCATCGATCCGAGATGGGCCGGCATGCTGCCCGCGACGTTCCTGTTCGACCCGACCGGACACGTGCGCTACTTCTGGGGCGGCCCCGTGCACGAAGACGAGATCACGCCGCTCTTGCGCCGGTACCTCGCTGGCGAGCACATCGACGGGAGGTCGGACTTCACTCTGGCGCCCGGTGCGGTGACCCGCTGATCGTCGGGGCGAAGCTCCGCGGTCGGGCATTGCCCCTCCTCGCGCTCTGCCGGGCGCTCTCGTCCGGGCTCGCGCACGCCGACCCCTTCGAGCTGCCGCCTAAGCCGGTTGCGGAGGCCGCTCCCGCGTCGCGCTACGCGCAGCTGGGGCGCGACGAAGCGCTCGCCGAGCTTCGTCGCCGCGGCATCGCATTCGAGGAGGCGGACGGCGCCACCGGCGTGATGGCGCCGATCCGTCTCACCGGCCCGCTCCACGGAGTCGAGATTCACTCGAGCCTGCCCCGCGAGCAGCGCAAGACGACGCCCTTCGAGATCCTCGACGCGCGCCTCGCACTCGCGCTCGATGACTTCGCCGCGATCCTCGAAAACCATGACGTGGTGGAGCTCATCCATTTCACGATGTATCGCCCGAACGACGACGTTCACGAGGGCACACCGGACGTACGGCCACGGCACCCAGGCGGTCTCGCGATCGACGTCGGCGGCCTGCGCAAGCGAACGGGCGCGCTGCTGACCGTGGAGGCGCACTGGCCCGCAGGCATCGGTGAGAAGACCTGTGGCCCGCGCGCACGCAAGCTGCCGGCGCGGCGCGGGCGCGAGCTCGAGAGCATCGTGTGCGAGGCCAGGGATCTGCGGCTCTTCCATGCGATCCTGACGCCGCACTACAACCACGCGCACCGCGATCATTTGCACCTCGAGATCAAGGCCGACACGGCCTGGTTCCTGGTGCACTGACGGCGAATCCGGCGCGCTCTCGGTCTCCTTGGCGGATCGTGAGCTGTTCTGCCAAACCTCGCGCAAGTCGACTCTAGCTGCGCAATGCTTCGCGATCGATGAGCCGCCTTGAACGAGGGCCGCCCATCCCGGGCGCGCGTCAGCCGTAGGTGAATTCCGGCTTGCTCTGCCCGACCTCGATGACGTAACCGTCGGGATCCCGGATGTAGCAGCGCGTCTCACCGTACTTGTCCTTGGGCTCCGTGATGAACTCGGCTCCTCGAGCCTTCCACGTCTCGTAGCAAGAGTTGATGTCTACGACCCGTAGATTCATGAAGCTGCTGACCTTGTCCGGGTCGGCGAGGACGCTGAGGACGACGGTCGGTTTGTCGGGGGTTGGCCCCCCTCCGACGTTGACGATGAGCCACGTATTGCCGAGCTGGAGGTACCCGGGCGCGCCCTTGCCATCGCCTTTGCTCAGAATCCGACCACCGAAGACCTTCTCGTAGAAGCGGAGCGATCGCTCGATGTCGGTGACGGTGAGAAAATGCGCGACGGTGAACCCCTCCTTCGGGGGCATCTCGTACCTTCTCTGCTCGATGTTCACGGTGGTCATGCAGGGCTCCGTTCCTGTGGGCGTATTGTTGCGTGCGTGAGTCCATGGATTACGTCCTCGTGCCCGTCTCTTCTCATCCGCGTTCGTTCGTGGGACGCATGAGATCGCGCCACGACGTCTCGCCGAGCGTGACGCCGTAATGCTTCGCGGCGGCCTCGATGTTCGCAAAGGCCAGCGCGCGGTCCTCGTCGGATACGTCGATGACCTGATCGAACCGAGCGACCGCGTTGCGAACGTGGCTCGCGTCCGTCAGCGGCTCCTTTCGTTGTTTCGGAAAGGCGTAGACGCTATCGGGCAGGTCGCTCTGCCGGGTGAGCCGGCCGTGCTTCTCGTGGGCTTCCCAGGTTGCCTTCATCTCACGAGCTCGTCTTCCACGTCCTTCTTCCACTGCATGTCCGTCTTGTTCATGATCGCGGTCCCCTTCGCTCGGTGTCGGGTAGCAAGGTGCGGGCCGCGCTCGGCGTTGCGGTTCGTACCGGAGCGACGACTCACGGCGGCACATGACCGGGCCATCGATTGACCATCGTGGCCAATTCGCGCCCCGGAGGCGACCGCGCGGGCGCCCCCATCCCTCGCCGAGACTTTGGAGCAGAGCGGCAATCTGCTCGGCGCGCAAGACCTCGGCGGGCGTGGTGGCGCAC
>CAYUAW010000581.1:1743-4101 GCA_964442485.1 uncultured Polyangiaceae bacterium | reverse complement strand
CAACCCGAAGAAGTCCGGACGGCGCGCGGTCCGCCGGGATCTGGCCACCGTGACGCGGCACAAAACGAAATGGGAGCCCGACGTGGCATCGGCACGCGTGCGTGACACGACGATGCGCGTGGACATCGACGAGGCTCACTTCACACTCGTGCCGAGCGTCACGGAAGCGGAGGAGTACTGGGACTACACTTGCACGCGACACGTCCAGGTCGACCCTCAGGCGAAGCTGCGGCGGTACGTCGAATTCGTGCATCCGGGCGCGCAGACGACGGACCCGTCCGCACGTCTCGGACGCCTCCCGATCGAGCTCGATCTGAACGGCGTGACTCGCTACGAGATCTCCCGCGGGCTGCGTCGGACGGCACGAGTGGCGGTGCGCACGCGAGGGGTTTCCTCCGCCTTCGAGAGCGTCGGCCTCCTCAGTCGCTACGGCGGCCGGGCCGTCCGGCTCTCTCTGTCGCGAGAGCGCGCGGGCGAGCTCGATCCCTTCGGCAGCGAGACCGATCTCGCGACCGGGCGAGAGCGACCTTCCCGCGTCGAAGTGCTGCCCGGCGAGTGGGTGCTTCGCGTCACCGATTGCCCGCCCCTTACCCTGCTGCGCATCTACTGGCCGCTCGAGTGCTGACGTATTCGACCTCGGTCGCTCCCGACGGCTGACTCACAGCGCGAGCCCCTTGAACTGACTCACATACAGCTGCCGGTACAGCCCGCGCTGCTCGACGAGCTCCTCGTGCGTGCCCTTCTCCATGATGCGGCCGCCGTCGATGACGAGAACCTGGTCCGCGTCGCGGATGGTGCTCAGGCGGTGCGCTATGACGAAGCTCGTGCGGTCCTTCATCAGATTGAGGAGGGCCTTCTGGATGCGGGCTTCGGTGCGGGTGTCGACGCTGCTCGTCGCCTCGTCCAGGATGAGGATCGCTGGATCGGCAAGGAGGGTTCGGGCAATCGCGAGGAGCTGGCGCTGGCCCTGGCTGAGGTTGCCGGCGCGCTCGGAGAGCACGGTCTGGTAGCCGTGCGGGAGCTGACGGATGAAGTGATCGGCGTCCGCGACGCTGGCGGCGGCCATCACTTCCTCGTCGGTGGCGTCGAGCTTCCCGTAACGGATGTTCTCCATCACGGTGTTCGAGAACAGGAACGTGTCCTGGAGGACGAGGCCGAGCTTGCGGCGGAGGTCGTCCTTCCGATAGCGCCGGATGTCGGTGCCGTCGATGCTGATGGCTCCGTCGTCGATCTCGTAGAAGCGCGTCAGGAGGTTGATGATCGTCGTCTTGCCCGCTCCTGTGGGACCGACCAGGGCGACCATCTCGCCGGCCTTCGCGCTGAGCGACATGTCCTGGATGACGGGAGAGCCGGGGACGTACGAGAAGCTCACGTGCTCGAAGCGCACGTCACCGCGAATGGCGGCGAGCGTGTCGGCACCGGAGGCGTCGTCCACTTCGGGCTTCGTGTCGAGGATCTGGAAGACGCGCTCGGCGCCGGCGAGCGCCGCCTGGATGGTGTTGTAAAGGTTCGAAAGCTGGCGCAGCGGGTTGATGAAGTTCTGCCCGTACATGATGAAGGTCGCGATGACGCCGACGCTGACCAGACCGGACAGCGCGAGGAAGCCGCCGAGACCCGAGAGCACGATGACGAACAGATTGCCGAGCACCGACGTGAGCGGCATGAGGAGCAGCGCGTACGTGTTGGCGGAAACGCCGGTGCGGTAGACGGCCTCGTTGCTCTCCCTGAAAGCGTCCGCGACCGCGTCGCCGTGACGGAAGATCTTCACGACCTTCTGGCCGCTGATCCCCTCCTCCATGACGCCGTTCAGCTCGCCGAGGGCCTTCTGCAGATCCTTGAAGCCGCGGCGCGTATACACGGCGACGAAGCGCGTGAACCAGAACATGATCGGCACGACCAGGAGCGACGCGAGCGCGAGCCAGCGGTCGAGCACGAACATGGCGACGAGGATGCCGACCATCGACAGGACGCTCGCCAGGAGCGACGTCACGTTCTGCGCGACGGCCTGGTTGATGGCGTCGATGTCGTTCGTCAGCCGGCTCATGAGCTCGCCCGCCGGGCGCCGATCGAAGAAGGAAAGCGGGAGGGATTGCAGGTGGGTGAAGAGCTCCGCGCGGACGTCCCGGAGCGCCCGCTGCGAGACGCTCGCCATGAGCCAGTTCGCGACGAACTGAATGGCGGTGCCGGCGACGAAGGCCCCGAGCATGATGAGGCAGATCCGTGCGAGGCCGGACGCATCGTGGCGCGCGATGAACCGATCGAGCGCGACGCCCATCAGGTAGGGCCCGAGTAGACCGATCAGCGTGTACACGACGATGAAGGCGCCGACGACGGCGAGCTCCGCCCGGAAGGGACGGA
>CAYUAW010000581.1:0-1643 GCA_964442485.1 uncultured Polyangiaceae bacterium | reverse complement strand
CCCTTGTCGAGCACGTAGATACGGTCGGCCTTCAGCACCGTGCTGATGCGCTGCGCGACGACGATGGTGGTGCGCCCGGCCTTCTCCCGGTCGAGCGCGTCCTGGATCCGCGTCTCCGTCTCGACGTCGACGGCGCTCGTGCTGTCGTCCAGCAGCAGGAGCTTCGGACGGAGCAAGAGCGCGCGGGCGATGGCGAGCCGCTGCTTCTGCCCACCCGAGAAATTCGCCCCTCGCTCCTCCACGCGGGTGTCGTAGCCCGCGGGAAGACGCGACACGAAGTCGTGCGCCTCGGCCATGCGTGCGGCGTGGAACACCTCGGCGTCAGTCGCGTCGGCACGGCCGTAGCGGATGTTGTCGCGCACCGTGCCCGTGAAGAGGATCGCCTCCTGCGGCACCACGCCGATGGCGGCGATGAGCGAGTCCTGCGTGAGCCGGCGCACGTCCTCGCCGGCGAAGGAGACACGGCCTGACGTCGCGTCGTAGAAGCGCGGGATCAGGTTCACCAGGGTCGATTTCCCGGCGCCGGTGGCGCCCAGGAGCGCGACAGTCTGCCCCGGCTCCGCGCGGAGCTCGATGTTCGACAGCACGGCCTCGTTGCCCTCGCCGGGGTACGCGAACGACACGTCGTCGAGTGAGACGCGCGGCTCGGCCCCCGAGGAGAGCGCGACCGCGTCCATGGCGTCGACGACGTCCGGAACGGTGTCGAGGATCTCGTCCACGCGGCGGGCCGACGCGAGCCCGGCTGCCCAGGTGTTCGAAAGCATCGTCATCATGACGAGCGGCGTCATCGTCGTGAGCATGTAGTTCGAGAAGGCGACGATCTGACCGACCGACAGCCTCCCCCGGATGCTCTCTAGCCCTCCCGACCAGATGACGACCACCATGCCGACGTTCACGCACAGCGTGAGCGCCGGGATCATCGCCGAGGTGAACTTCATCACGTCGATGGAGCGGTCGGTCATCTCCTCGTTCGCGGTGGCGAAGCGCGTCCGCTCGAAGGCGCCGCGCACGAGCGATTTCACGAGGCGCGCGCCGGCGATGTTTTCCTGGAGCACGTTGTTCAGCGCGTCGAGCTTCGCCTGCACGGTACGGAAGAGCGGCTCCATCTTGACGATGAAGAACACGATGAGCACCGACGTGACCGCGAGCAGCGGGAGCATCGTGAGCGCGAGCTCCGCGCTGGTCGTCACCATCAGGACCAGGCTCCCCAGCATCAGGAGCGGCGCGCGCGTGCCGATGCGCAGCGAGATCTGCACCAGGCTCTTGATGGCGGCCACGTCGCTCGTGAGCCGCACCATGAGGAGCCCGGTCTTCTGCCGGTCCAGGTTTCCGAAGGAGTAGCTCTGGATCTTGAGGAACAGGGCCTGCCGCAGATCCCGCGCGACGCCCTCCCCCACCCTCACCGAGTACACGTTGTTCCCGATGGCAATCACTGTGCTCACCGCGGAGATGCCGAGCATCGACAGCGCCGTCCACAGCACGACCGAGCGATCGTGGGCGAGGATGCCGTGGTCGATGATGCGCTGGATCAGACGCGGGATCGCCAGGTCGAAGCAGACCAGAGTCGAGAGCAGTACGAGGGAAACGACCGCGAGCGTCCGGTACGGTCTGATGAAGCCGAAGAGCCGGCCGAGGTGAGCCAC
>CAYUAW010000580.1:0-4107 GCA_964442485.1 uncultured Polyangiaceae bacterium | reverse complement strand
GGACGTTTGGCGGGAACACGCGCTTCGGACGTGACGTTGAATCAGCGCGCGCGGCGCTCGATGATGCCTCCGTGTCACCCCGCGCTGCTGGCAACCTTGTTGGTCACTTCGGGGTGTTCGCTGCTCCTCGAAGTCGACGGAAACCAGTGCCGCACGGATTCGGATTGCGTTCAAAGCGGCCTCGGAGTGACGTGTGACAGGGGCGTTTGCGCATCGAGCCAGCAGAAGCTCACGAGCGGGTCATGCGGCTCGGGTCCGGCCTGCGCGAAGACGGAGACGTGTTTCAAGGAACAGTGCGCTCCCTCGAACCTGGTGCAACCGTTCCTCTGTGAACGGCCCGCAGGGGATCCTTCGACGGCGGTGTCACTGACGCTGCACGTCACGGACTACATCTCGAACAAACCCGTCAGCGGGCTGGTCGCCCGCGCATGCCCGGTGGCCGACGTCCTCTGTCAGGCGCCTGTCGCGACGGTCCAAGACGAGGACGGCACCGCCAGCGTGACGCTCGCGCTGCCGTTCGGCTTCGCCGGGTTTCTCGACCTGACCGCGAAGGACACCATCGAGACGCTCTTCTACTTCGGGAAGCCTCTGGTCGGCAGCCTGGACAAAACGATACCGGTCGTCGGTTCCGCGGCGATAGACGGCCTCGCTGCGCTGGCGCTCCAGGCGAACGTGACGATCGACCGGTCTCTGGGGATCGGCTTCGCACAAGCGTTCGATTGCAGCGGCAAGGCCGCAGGTGGAATTCATTTCGAGGCGAGCGAGACGGCCGATAGCTTCTTCGTCGTGAACGGGCTGCCCAATCTCGATGCACAGTTGACGGTGCGCGACGACGCGATGAACGTGGCCGGGGGAGGCTTCTTCAACCTCCCGCCTGGCTTCGCGGTGTTCACCGCGCGCGTGGGATTGAACGGCCCCAAGCTCGGCGAATACAACGCCCAGGTGCGCGCAGCGGGCATCACGTCGCTGGAGTTTTACCCATGACCGGGCGCGAGGGCCGATGACCTCCGCAGCGAACTTCGAGGACGAGCCGGAGGAGCCGAAGGGCACGCTGGGTCGCTACACGCTGCTAGCAAACCTCGGGCAGGGCGGCATGGGCACCATTCACGTTGCCCTCTCCAGTGGAATCGGCGTCTTCAAGAAGCTCGTCGTGTTGAAGGAACTGCGATGTGAGCTCACGAAGAACGAGAAATTCGTGGAGATGTTCCTCGCCGAAGCCAAGGTGGCGGCAAAGCTGAACCACCCGAACGTCATCCAGACGCTCGAGGCCGGCATCGAAGGTGAACGGCACTTTCTGGCGATGGAGTTTCTCGACGGCCAGCCGTTCAGCAACATTCTTCGACGCCTCGACGACAATCGACGATTTCCCCTCGCCATGCGTCTGCGGGTGCTCGCTGAAGCACTCGCCGGACTCCACTACGCCCACGAGCTCTGCGAGTACGACGGCACGGCGCTCGAGATCGTTCATCGAGACGTGAGCCCGCAGAACGTGTTCGTGACGTACGACGGCCAGGTCAAGGTGCTGGACTTCGGGATCGCGAAGGCTGCAGGCGAAGACACCTTGACGAACCCGGGCGTCTTCAAGGGCAAATTCGGCTATGCCGCGCCCGAGCAGATCATGGGACAGCCGAGCGATCGGCGCGCCGACGTCTTCGCAGCGGGCGTCATCCTGTGGGAGGTGATTGCGGGCCGCCGCTTCGCCCCGGGGAAGCCCACCCGCGCCGCCGTCGAGATACGTCTCGCCGGAGCCGAGCCGCGCATTCGCGAGCTCGCGCCCGACGTAGAGCCGACCCTCGCCGACATCTGCGATCGGGCCATGGCCCTGGACCCGAACGGTCGCTTCGCGACTGCCGATGAGATGCGCAGCGCACTGCAGGCGTTCTTGGTGGTCAGCGGCGACAATCCCGATTCGAAGGCGATCGGGTTCGCCGTGCGGGAGCTCTTCACGGACGATCGAAGCTCCATGCATCGGATCATCGACGCGCGGCTCAAGGAGGACGAGCGCTCCCACTCGATCATCCGGACGCTGATGCCGGGCCCGCGGAGCGCTGACGGCAGCGACGATCCGACTACGGTTGCCAATCTTTCGCAGCTCATCCAATCGATCCGCGCGGAGCACCAAGGAGAGCGCGAGTTGAACGACACTCCCCGCTTTCGCCCCGCTCGACGTGGGTACGCGCTCGCGGTCGCGGGCGTGCTCGGCGTCGGCGTCGGCAGCTTTCTCTTCTGGACGCATCGCACCAGCGCTTCCCTGCCCGCGGCCCCGGCGGCGCTGCGCGCCGATTCGACGGCCAGGGTGACGCGGGCTGCCGAGCCTGCGCCCCCACCTGCGAGCGCTGAACTGACCGAAGCGCCGAACGTCGTGGCGACGAACGCGACCGACGAGAACGCCGCTCCTTCGCCGCGCTCGTTCGAAAGAGCGCGCGCCGGCGGGGCGGTGAGCCCGCGACAGCGCTCGAAGGAAATCGCGCGGGGCGCCCCGTCGAGCTCCGAGACGAAGGAGGAAGCGGCGCCCCAGACGGGAGACTCCACGGCGCGACAGACGGACGTGGCACCTCCCGCGTCCGCTGCAAGCCACGCGGAGCAAACCGAGGGCGACGATTTCCGTCGCCTGAAGCCGCGGACCGAACGAAAGCTCGACACGGAGGATCCTTTCCAGTGACCCCGAGCCTCGGTATCGCCAGCTCGCTGCGGCTCCTGGCCGCGTCGACGATGTTGCTTTGCGCTGTTCCCGGCGTTGCCCACGCCGGCGATGGGGAGAACGAGTCACGACCTCCCGAGGGGACCAGCGCGACCGTCACCGAGGCGCGCGCCCATTTCCGAAAGGGGCTCGAGCTTTATCAAGATGGTGATTTTCGCGCCGCGCTCATCGAGCTGGAGCGCGCCTATGCGCTCGAGCCACGATATCGATTGCTCTATAACCTCGGTCAGGTCGCCTACGCGCTCCGGAACTACGTCGACGCCGAGAGGTACTTCACGGAGTATCTCGACAAGGGGAAGGACGAGATCACGGCCGGTCGTCGCGCGGACGTCGAGGGAGATCTCGAGCGACTTCGAGGGCGCATCGCGACCGTTCGGTTCCAGGTCAACCAACGCGGGGCGCGAATCACCATCGACGACCGCACGCTGGGCGTCGCTCCCATCGTGACACCATTGCGACTGAGCGCCGGAGCGCATCACGTGACGGCGGAGCTTTCCGGATACGCGCCGGTGCACCAGGAGGTGGAGGTGGTCGGGGGCGATGCGTTGACCGTTACCCTCGCCTTCGGCCCGCGCTCGAACGACACCCCCGCTGCCGCCCCGAAGGCGAACGACCCGAGGATCCGGTGGCCGCTCTGGACCGGGATCGCGACAGGCGCCTTCGGAATCGCGGCGGGCGGCATGGGATACTGGGCGAGCCAGGACCAGCGCGCCTATGACAGCGCGCTCGGTCGCCATACCTCGCGGGGAGAGCTCGACGACATCGCAAGCCGTGCACGCACCAAGGCCCTGCTGTCCGATGTGTTCCTCGGCACGGCCATCGTCGGCGGAGTCGTGACCGTCATCCTCCTGGTGACTGGCAGCAAATCGGAGAACGGGGCTGCCCCCGGCGCCGCCAGGACGCAGGCGCTTCGCGCCGATGGCTTCGTTTTCTGATCGATCGCGCTGCGCGGTCCCGAAACTCAGCGTGCCTTGCGCTTGGCAGGCGCTGCCTTCTTCTTTTTGCCCGCGGCGTTCAGCGCCACGGCCGCGAGGATGAGCGTCTTCAGGGCACGCTTGTCGATCTTCTCGCCCTCGCGGATGTCGATGGCCCGTCGCACGTTGCCGTCGAGGCTCGAGTTGAAGAGGCGGGAGGGGTCCTTCAGGGAAGCGCCCTTGGCGAATGTCATCTTCACGACGGACTTGTACGTCTCGCCAGTGCAGACGATCCCGTCGTGGGACCAGACCGGTGTCCCCATCCACTTCCACTCCTCGAGGATGTCGGGGTCCGCCTCCTTGATCAGAGCGCGGATCCGGCCGAGTGTCTCGCCGCGCCAGTCGTCGAGCTCGGCGATTCGCTTGCTGATCAGCTGAGATGCGGACTCGCCAGCTTGCTTCGGCCCGGAGTGCTTCGTCGCCACGTCGGAA
>CAYUAW010000579.1:2500-4111 GCA_964442485.1 uncultured Polyangiaceae bacterium | reverse complement strand
CTGACCGCGGCCCTCCGCGCCGCAGTGGGTCTGCATACCGGCGTCGATACCGGCAAGACGGGGCGAATCGCACTGCCGAGCCAGCCCGAGGTCCTGCAGACATCCGAGCTGGCGCAGACGCCCTCGCCGACGCTCGGCGGGCAAACGCCCGAGCGCCCGTTCCACGCAACGACGGGCGGTGCCGGGGCGCTGGTGAACGAACCGGCGAAGACGCCGATGCACTCCTCGACGCCGCTGCTCGTCGGCGCGACGCTCGCGGCCCTGGCCCTCGCGGGAGCGGCCGCGTTCCTCGTGCTCCACTCGAAGGGGCACGACGAGGCGCCCCAGACGACCAGCGCCGCTGCGCCTCAGGCTCTCTCCGCGGCACCCGCGCCGCCACCGACCTTGGTGCAGCAAGCGCCACCTTCAGTGCCGGCGACCGTGGCCACTGCCGAAGCGCATGCGGCCCCCTCCTCGGCGGCACCCGCGCCCGAGGTAGTCCCAGCGGAACCTCCCGCGGAGTCCGCGCCACACAAGCCGAGCGCGACGACCGCAGCTCGACCGTCAAAGACGCCCTCCTCCGCGAAGAAGCCGGAGAAGCCCGCGACGCCTTCCGCGACAGCGAAACCGCACGTCGATTTCGGCTTCTGAATCGAGTGTGGCTCTATGACTGTGGACGCACGCGCATGCCTGCATGGAAGTGCGCGGTGGGTGTAGCGCGTGTGCGGGCAAGGTGAGCATCGCACCGAAGTAAGCCCACGATCCCGACGGCCATCGGTTGCGATGCTCCGTGCATTCGCATACTGTTGTGGGCAATGATCCTTCTTCGTTCCTTTCTCGCGATTGCCGTGTCCGTCTCCATCGTGGGTGCCTGCTCGAGCGACAGCTCGAGCGGCCAGAACAACCCGGACGGGGGAGGAGACGGCGCGACGACGGGTTCGGGGGGCAAGACCGGCTCCGGCGGTTCTGCGAAGACCGGCGGCGCCTCGAGCACCGGAGGAAGCAAGAGCGCGGGCGGCACGAAGGCCATGGAAGCGGGCGTACCCGATTCGTCCTTGCCAAGCACGGAAGCGGGAGCCGACGCCGGCGATCTGTGCGTCACGAGCGATCAGAACCCGGCTTCGACCGTCGGATGCAACGGTGCGGTCATCGGCGCGAAGGGCAGCGACACGGCCTTCGGGGAGTGCATGACGACCTGCCCGAAGGGCTTCTCGTGCGCAAAGGCCGGCGCGGACGTGGGCCTCTGCGTCCCGACCTGCACTCCGGCGGACACTTACATCTCCCAGGGCGGTTGCCCGAGCGGCAGTCGGTGCTTCACGCTCGACCCCTCGGCGGCGATCTGTCTGCCAGACTGCAAGAAGGGGAGCGACTGCTCGAGCGGCGTCTGCACGACGGACGGGGCCTGCGCATTCCCGGTCGGCGGCGGGTTCCCCGTCGACGGCGGTGACGCGGCAACAGGCTCCGGCGGCACCCATACGGGCTCCGGCGGCGCGAGCTCGGGCGGCGCGAGCTCGGGTGGCACGAGCTCCGGCGGCACGAAGGGGAGCGGCGGTACCACCGCCGGGCTCGTCACCGGCAACATCGTCACCGGCAACATCGTCACCGGCAACATCGTCACCGGCAACATCGTCA
>CAYUAW010000579.1:0-2400 GCA_964442485.1 uncultured Polyangiaceae bacterium | reverse complement strand
AACATCGTCACCGGCAACATCGTCACCGGCAACATCGTCACCGGCAACATCGTCACCGGCAACATCGTCAAGGCCAACATCATCAGCTCCAATATCGTCAGCGCCAACGTCATCATCGGCACCGGCAACGTCGTCACCGGCAACATCGTCCGCGCCAATATCATCCGCTCCAACATCATCATCTCCAACCTCGTGGCGCAGTAAGCGTCGCTGCGGGGAAAGCGACCGGCGCATCCTCGCGCCGGTCGTTCGAACAGCGCCGTTGGAGCGGAACACTGTAAGCTGCACGCCGTGTCGACGACCGTGCGTCGCCCCGAGGTTTCGATTGCGCGCCGTGCCGCTCGTGAGCGGAGCGGCGGTGGGCGCGTGCAAGCCATCGTTTGTCTGCTCGCGGCGCTCGTCACGATCCTCACTTGTGGGAGCGCCCGTGCCGCGTGCCCGGAAGGCAACCTCCTCGCGAACCGAGCGCCGCGCGCCTCACGAGGGGTGACGAGCGCGGAGCGGCTCACGGACGGCGTGCTCACGCCCGAGGGCTCCGACGTGACGTCCGTCGATGCCACGCCGATGACCGGCATGCGGCCCTTCGTCGAATGGGATCTCGGCGAGACCGTGCAGCTCACCGCCGCGGCGGTTCAGGCCGACAACAACGACGTATATCGCATCACCGCGTCTCTCGACGGCAAGCACTACGAACCCGTCTGGACCGCAGAGAGCGTGAACGACCAGGGGCTGCGAGAGCGGCTCGGAAGGAACTTCGACGTCCCCGCACGTTTCGTCCGCTTCGAGGCGCTCTCCGGAGATCAGGTGTTCGCCGCGACGGAGGTGCGCGTGTACTGCGGCGTGCCCGTCCCGTGGCCACCCTCGCGCGTGGTCCGCGACCGCGAGCCCGTCGATCCGCAGAACCGGCGCGGCTGGCAGGCTCAGAGCCTGAAATCGGTCGTCGGGCTCCTCGCCTTCCCGTTCCTCTTCGCGATCGTGCCTCGGCTCGGCGCGCGCGGCCGGCGGCGCGTGCTCGCCACATTCGCCGTGCTCGCCGCACTTGCGTGGACCCAGTTCGGGAACTTCAACGGCGGCCGTCCGCTTCACGCCTGGGACTCGTTCCATTACTTCATGGGGACGAAGTACTTCCCGGAGGTCGGGTACTTCGACCTGTACCGCTGTGGCGCGGCCGCAGAGCGCGACGTGGGCAGGGGAGCAGAGAGCGATCGAACGCTGATCCGCGACGTGGAGGACAACCGCATCTACCCGGGCGACTGGTCTCGCACCCGAGAAGGCAGGTGCCGTGCTTCGTTCGCGCCGGCACGATGGAAGGCGTTCGAGGCGGACATCGAGGGGTTCCGTTCGCTGTTCCAGGAGCGTACCATCTCGGAAGCGCTGTCGGATCACGGCTTCAACGCGACGCCCGTCAACGTCGCGTGGCTGCGCCTCTGGACCCGCAACACCACCGTGAGCGAGCGGCATCTCGTACTCCTTGCGCAGCTCGACAGCGTCGCGCTCGTGGGGACGGTCGTCGCGCTCGTCTGGGGGTTCGGCCCGGTCGCGGGCGTCGTCGCGGCGCTGGTGCTCGGCATCGGCGGGCTATGGAGCTACCACTGGATCGGCGGGGCACTCGGCCGGCACACGTGGCTCTTCTGCTGTGCGCTCGGCCTTTCGCTTCTCGCGAAGAACCGTCCGTTCGAAGGCGGCGCCGCGCTCACCCTCGCCGGCCTTCTCCGGCTGTTTCCCTTCGTCTTCGTCGGGGCCGTGGGGCTCTGGGCCCTCGTGAATTTCGTGAAGACGCGCCGCCTCGACACCGCCGCGCGACGCTTCCTCGCCGGTGCTGCCGTCACCTTCGCGCTGGGCGTGACCCTCGCCGGAGCCGCAGTCGGCGCCGACGCCTATCGTGGGTTCGCACGCGTCTTCGAGCGGCACTCGCATTCGCCGGTGTCGAACCAGCTCGGGCTGTCCACGCTGCTCTCGTGGAGCGCGGGCGAAAGCACGGAGACGATGGCCGACCCGCAGCTGACCAATCCGTTCGAGCGCTGGGAGAATCACCAGCTTCTCCGCAGGACCGAACAGCGGCCGCTCTGGGCCTTCGCCGTGGCCATCTCGATCGCAGTCATCGTTCTGTCGGCGTGGCGCGGCGCGTCCGCTGCGGAGTGTGTCGCGCTCTCGGGGCTACTGCTCTTCAGCGCACTTCCCATGACCTCTTACGACTACGCCTGGCTCGTGGTGCTCGTCGCGCTCGCGCGGCAGCGACCCAAGATCTTGCCCGCGCTGCTGGCGTACGCGTTCTTCACGCATCTGCTCTTCGTCTTCGGTGGAAACGAGATGGAAGCGCAGCATCTCTGGGCGTCCGTGGCGTGCGCGTTCCTGCTCGCGTTCAGCGTGCCCTGGAAGGCGTTGTGGGACGACGTCGTC
>CAYUAW010000578.1:2147-4125 GCA_964442485.1 uncultured Polyangiaceae bacterium | reverse complement strand
AGACGGCACCGCCGGCGCGGTGGGAGCGGCGGGTGACGTCGGCGCAGCGGGCGACGTCGGGGCAGCGGGCTGACCGTCGCTCACCGAAACGAGCGCGTCGGGGTCGATCACGATGGCAGCGATGAGCGCCATCGCCGAGACCGTCTCGGCGCACGTCGCCGCAGGAACGGCGCGCGTGGTCTCTTGCCCGGCCACGCTTCGCATCCGGAGAATCCCCATGAACCCGCCGCTTTGCGCCAGGACCTGCGCGCCGAGCTCGACGGCGGGCTCGATCGGATCAGCAGGCCGCGCGCGGGCCGAGCTCGCGACGATCTGCGTCGTCATGTCCGCGGACGTCGGACAGCCCTCGGGCGCGGAGAACGCAAGACGGAAGGCTCGACCCTCCTCTGCCGCAGCCGCCGGCGAAAGCGAGCCAGCCAGCGCGAACACGGCCACCGCGCGCCTCCACATGTCGCTCGTTCATTACAGCGAAACTCGGTCGGGCTGCTCGAGAAATTCCTGACCCCTCAGACGGAGCCTTCGGTTCGACCCCGCACGACTCCGTGTGCCATCCGGAACGCCGTCGGCGTGGTTCCGGTCCAGCGCTTGAACGCGCGGTGAAAGGCGCTCGGCTCGGCGAAGCCCATGTAGTACGCCGTCTCCTGGATCGATCGAGCCTCGTCCGCGAGCAGCTGCTTCGCCTGCGCTGCGAGCGCTGCGTCCAGGATCGCGTAGTAAGACGCGCCTTCCTCGCTGAGACGCCGACGCAGTGAGCGGATGCTGAGCCCGAGAGCACGCGCGACCGAGCCCATGTCGGTGCGTGCCATCGCGCCGCGCTCCGTGAGCGCCTCGCGCACGCGCTCGGCATAGGTTGCGTTCCGGTCGAGCCTCGAGAGACGCCGCTCGGCCTGGTGCTCGAGAGCGGCGTGCAGATCGGCGTCGCAGTTCGAGCTCTGCACCGAGAGCAGCGCGCGGTCGAAAACGACGCCGCTGAATGATTGCTCGAAGCGCGCCATCCCTTCGAAGATGCGGTCGTACTCGTCGCGTCGAGCGGGCGCGGGATGCTCGAAGGCGACCATCGTCGGCCTGCCATTGCGCGCGAAGTAGCGAATCATCCGGTAGAAGCCGGCCAGCGCCACCTCTGCGCGGAGGCGGCGGCACCGAGCGGAGCCCGCCGCGACCTCATAAAGCAGTGTCGCCTCGGCTCCGGCCTCCACGAGCTTCAACGCGGGGCTATCCGCGAGCAGACGGTGGTACCGGCCGAGCGCTTCGATGCCGTCTCGCAGCGTTCGCGCGTGCACGAACAGGTAGGCGACCAGGCTGTACGTCGAGGGGCTGGCCTGTTCACCGAGGCGCAGCCCGAGATCGGGATCACCCGTCAGGTCGAGCGCGTGTTCGTGGAGGTGATCGAACTCCTCGAGCGTGACGCGACCGTCCGGATCTTCGACCCGGCAGGCATCGAACGCCGTCGCCGCAAAGAGCTGGGCACTCTTGATTCCGTAGCGCTCGAGCGCTTCGAGCAGACCGCGGACGAGCAGGATGGAGATGGCCATTGAAGGAACGGGGGGTTCCAACCGGCCTTCCGGAAGCTAGCAGCCAGCTTACCCGGATGCCACCGCTCACACGAGGAAGCGCTTCACGGCTGCCTCGTCCCACTTCACGCCGCCCCCCCCGGAGCGTTCGGGCACGAGGGGGCGTGCCGCATGCACACGGATGTCTCGGATGTTCATCGGCGCGGGTGCGGGTGGGCTCGGGCTCCACGCCCCGCGAAACCTTGAACGGCGAGCACGATCATTTGCGGCTCGGTCGGCACGCTCGCCGATGGAGCTGGCTCGGGAACGATGGCGCTCGCGGATGGAGCCGCGGTCGCGGTCGCGGCCACACCGCTCGCGCCGCCGCTCCCGGGAGCGCTGGTGGCGCTCGTTCCGGCAAACCCCTGCAGGGCCAGCACGATGACCTCCGGCGGCGGGCTCGAGCCGTGGCAAGCAGGAACGACGCC
>CAYUAW010000578.1:0-2047 GCA_964442485.1 uncultured Polyangiaceae bacterium | reverse complement strand
CGCTTCCGGGTCCGTCCTGGAGACCTCGGAAGAAGCGGATCGGGCGTCGCTCGCAGCCGTCGCCGCCGAGAGGCGGCGTGCTGATGCCGAGAAGGATCGCGCTGACGCCGAGAAGGATCGCGCTGACGCCGAGAAGGATCGCGCCGACGCCGAGAAGGATCGCGCCGACGCCGAGAAGGATCGCGCCGACGCCGAGAAGCGCCGTGCAGAGGACGCCGAACGCCGGCTGGCAGAGCTGCTCGCCGCAGCGGGAAGCCCGAAGAAGCCTCCCTGATCGAGAGTCAGGGGCCAGCGTCCTTCGCGCAACGCACTCCGCTCATGATGAGCCGGAAGCGCCCGGGATGGTGCACGCGATTCGACGCGCGGAGGCCTTCGCCGTCGTAGTTGAATGCGCCGCCGCGCAGGACGTGCTCGCACTCCGTCGGGATCGGGTTCGAGCCCGTGAAGCCCTGGGCTCCGGAGCGTCGCAGCGCGTTCTCCGTCTCGAGGATCTCCGCGCAGCTGCCCGGGACACCGTGCGCGGCGTCGGCGCGTCGATAGGCGTAGGGGTCGTAAAGGTCCTCGAGCCACTCCCAGACATTGCCGGAAAGATCGAGGTGCCCGTATGGACCGGCACCTGCCGGATGCGTGCCGACGTCTGCGGTGCGCGAGGCACCGAACACCGCCCGCGAAGGAGACGGTGGCTCGTTGCCCCACGGATAGATTCGTCGATCGTCGCCGCGTGCTGCTCGCTCGAACTCCGCCTCGGTCGGCAAGCGCCTGCCGGCGAAGACGCAGTAGGCGCGCGCGTCGTCCCACGAGATGGAGCTCACCGGCTGTTCGGGACCTCGAAACGCCGTGTCTGGGCCGAAGTGTCGCGCAGTCCCGGGCGCCGGAGCGCGACACCTGCCGGCTTTCACGCACGCGGCGTAAGCCGCGTTGGTCACCTCGGTGCGATCCAGATAGAAGCTTCGCAGAGTCACCTGATGAGCGGGATGCTCGTCTTCCTGTCCGCCCGTGTCGCTTCCCATCACGAAGGCGCCGCCGGGCACGAGGAGCATGGTCCCCGGTGCGGTCTCGCCGGTGGCGTCGACGGAGGCCGCGAGCAACGCAAGACCGAGGACGTGCACCACCGCTCGACTCGCTCGCCTTCGTTCCACGTCGCCTGCGCTCATGTAGTCAATCCGGTGCCATCACGGCAACCCCCGGCATTGGGCCGCGCCGCTCACCGGACGGCGCAGCGTGCCGGCCGGCGCTAGGATTCTTGGCTTCTCATGGGAAAGGCTCCTGACTCGATCTCGCCGTCCGCGACGACCAACGAGCGCTTTCCCGCACCAGGGGGCCGCGAGATCATCATCCCTCACGAGCCCGGCGCAGGACCTGTGACGGCCATCCGGAACCTGGTGCTCCAGTCGTCGCTCAAGGAGCTCGAGATGGGCGGGTACTTCGAGCGATACAAGACGTTGATCGACCCTGCCGTGCTCCACGAGCTGACGTCGAACGTGGGGCCCGCATGGATCGCCGCGGACCTCGCGTTGCAGCACTACAAGGCCTGCGACGATCTCGGCCTCACCACGGAGGAATTCCTCGCGCTCGGCAAGCGTGTCGGCGACCGCATCCAGGACGCGACGATCGTCTCTCCCGCGAAGAAAGCGCGCGACGCAAGCTTCGACGTCTGGGGGACGATGCGACAGTTTCACCGCATCTGGGCGCGTATCTACGTGGGCGGCAGCGTCCAGGTCGTCAAGGGGGGGCCGAAGAAGCTGCTCCTCGAGCAACTCGGCTTCCCCTTCAACCGCTACAACTATTACCGGCTCGCGACGGTCGCCACCGTACGCGCCACGTACACCAGCGTGGGCATCCGCATCACGCAGGTGAAGGTCGCGAGCTACGACCCGAAGCGCAACGAGGTGGTCATCCAGGCCGAATGGCTCTGACGGATCGAAAGGGCACGCGCCGCTACTTCCGGTGGCTCCAGCGGATGTTCCGGCGCCACGGGCCGCGCGGTGTGACGTTCCTTGCGGTACCTATGCGTCGTGCTTCTGATTCACCGCAAGAGCGCGGCCGC
>CAYUAW010000577.1:0-4135 GCA_964442485.1 uncultured Polyangiaceae bacterium | reverse complement strand
GATGCACGCACAAGGCTCATGATCGCCGTCAGTAGATTCCCATCGGCGGGAGACGCCGTCCCCGAGGCATCAAGGATGCGGATCTACGCGAGCGGAGCGAGCGCGCCGAAGGCGGCGGGGGGAGCAGTTCGCCGAAGGCGAAGCTGCGGGGGGCTAAGGCCCCCCTTTGTTAGTAGCCGTGCGACGTCACCAAACTTTTTGCGTCAGCACGCGCGCTGCCGTGGCGGCCGCGGTTTGCCCGCCCTCCTCGTCGCCGGGTGCTGCTCACTTGCTGCCGGATGTGGCGCGCGGACGGGGCTCGTCGCGGACAGGCACACGCAGCAAGCCGACGCTTCTCCGGCGCGCGCCCCCACCGCGATTCCGCCGCGAGCCGAGCAGGCCCGCGCCGACCGCATCGATCTGCTCTTCGTCATCGACGACTCGGGTTCGATGCGCGACAAGCAGCTCATCCTGGCTCGTGCGCTGCCGGATCTCGTCGATCGCCTGATCAATCCGCTCTGCGTCGATCCGTCGACGCTCGTCCCGACGGCGACGCAGCCTGGTAGCCCGCTCGCCGCATGCCCGGGCGGCGCGCTCCGGGAATTCAACTCCGTGCAGGATCTCCACATCGGGGTAGTGTCCACGAGTCTCGGCGGCGTGGGCGCGCCGACGTGCGGCGTCGGCTTCTCCGCATCCTCGGCGAACGACCACGGCCATCTGCGCGCACCGAGCACCGGGTCGGCGGCAAAGCGCGGCTATCTGGCGTGGGACCCCGCCCAGGTCGGCAAGCCGCCGGGCGAGAAGGACGAAGCCGCGCTCGGCACGCAGGTGAAGAGTCTCGTCGCCCTCGGTGAGGGCGGCTGCGCGTTCGAGATGCCCCTCGAGGGCATGTACCGCTTCCTCGTCGATCCCGAGCCCTACGCGCGTGTGACGATTGCGGACTGCGGCAGCGGCTCGTCGCCGGAGCGCTGCGCGGTGCAGGACGGCACCGACGACGAGCTCCTCGCCGAGCGAGCGAGCTTTCTGCGGTACGACTCCCTCGTCGCCATCGTCGTGCTGACGGACGAGAACGACTGCTCGCTCACCGCCGGCGGACAGAGCTTTCACGTCTTCGACGACATCGGCACCATGCCGCGCGCGACGACCGAGTGCGCGAAGACCCCCAACGACCGTTGCTGTCGCTCGTGCGCGGACGAGGTGCCCGACGGGTGCCCGACCGACGACGCCGAGTGCGACAAGGGGCCGTACACGGCGAGCGAGGACAGCGGGCTCCTCCGCTGTTACCACCAGAAGCAGCAATACGGCCGCGACTACCTCTATCCGACCAGCCGCTACGTGGACGGACTCACCGGGAAGATGGTGCCCGGCCGCAACGGGGCGCTCGTACAAAATCCGCTCTTCGTGGACCCGAGCGGCAATTCCCCTCCGCGCGATCCGTCGCTGGTGTTCGTTTCCGCCGTCGTCGGCGTGCCATGGCAAGATCTCGCACAGGATCCGACGGACGCGACGCACCTAGCGCTGAAGAGCGCCGAGCAGATGCGGGCGGACGGCACCTGGGGGCTCATCCTTGGCGATCCGGAGACAGGCGCGCCACCTCGCGACCCGCTGATGATCGAGACGACGGACGAGCGCACGGGCGTGCAGCCCATCGTCGGCGTTCCGCTCGCGCCGTCGTCGGCGAAGAGCCCCCTGGCCAACCCCATCAACGGTCACGAGGCGGCGCTCGGCGACGCACCGGTCGAGCCGCAGTACGCCTGCATCTTCGATCTCCCGACGCCCGAGCAAGGGTCGGCGGACTGCAACTTCTTCAGCGGGTCCGATCGCGCGATCTGCCAGGCCGACGACGGCACCTACGGCACCGTGCAATACCGCGGAAAGGCGTACCCAGGCGTCCGCGAGCTCACGGTGCTCCGCGGCGTAGGTGACAACGCGATCCCGGCGTCGATCTGCGCGCGGAACCTGAAGGACGACTCGCGCGACGATTTCGGCTACCGGCCCGTGCTGACCCAGATCCTCGATCGCTTGCGGGTCGGCCTGAACTGACGAAGCACGGCCGGAGCTTGCAGAATCCGGCACCCGTCTCTATAGCGGTCGTTCGGAGCAGCGCACGTGGACCGAGAGCCCCAGATTCGAATCGGCCACAGAGAGCAGCTCGCCTACCTCCTGAGCGAAGCGGCGGAGATCGAGCACGGCTTGATGTGCTGCTACCTGTACGCCGCCTACAGCTTGAAGCGCGACGCTTCGGAGGGCCTCGAGCCCGGGGAGCTCGACGCCGTGAATCGCTGGCGCGTGAGCATCAACGACGTCGCGCGGGAGGAGATGCTCCACCTCGCCCTCGTCAGCAACATCCAGACGGCCATCGGCACGGCGCCCCATTTCCTGCGGCCTAACCTGCCCGTGGCGCCCGGGTACCACCCGTCGGGCGTGGTCCTGTCGCTCGCACCGTTCGACGCCGGCACGGTGGATCATTTCGTCTACATGGAGCGCCCGGAGGGCGTGGAAGCGCCGGACGGCGAGGGCTTCGCCCAGAGCGTCCGCTATGAGCGGCCCGCGCTCCCGGGTCGGCTCATGCCGAGCGCACAGGACTACCTCACGGTCGGTCATCTCTACCGCGCCATCCGGCAGGGGCTCGTCGAGCTCGCCGGGAGCCTGGGAGAGGCGGCGCTCTTCTGCGGCCACCCGAGTGGACAGGTAGGCACCTCGGTGTACCCGCTGGATGGCCTCGAGCCGGTCACGGATCTGGTCTCGGCGGAAGCTGCCATCGATCGCATTCTTTTGCAGGGAGAAGGGACGGCGGATTCGCACGCCGACTCCCACTACTGTCGCTTCCTCTCGATCCGCGACGAGTTCCGTAGGCTCCGTCGGGAGCGGCCCGAGTTCGACCCAGCCAGGCCGGTCGCGCGCAATCCGGTGATGCGCAAGCCGGTCATCGCGGAGGGCCACGTCTTCGTCGACGCGGCCCCCGCGGCCGAGGTGCTGGACCTCGCGAACGCGCTCTACACGATGATCCTGCGGCTCATCGGGCGAATGTTCGGCCCGACCGACGAGACGCAATCGGAGCGACGTCTCCTCGGGCTCGCGTCCATCGAGCTCATGCAGGTGCTTACCGCGACGTCGGACGTCCTCACGACGCTACCAGCGAATCTCGCGCACCCTGGCGTCAGCGCGGGCGTGACGTTCGCCTGCTCGCGTTCGCTCGATGCGCTCCCCCAGCACGACGCCGCCTGGCGGCTCTTCCAGGAGCGCGGGCTCGAGCTCGCGCGTGCCGCCGAGGGCCTCGCGAAGAGCGTGCCGCGCCTCGCTGGCGTCGCCGCACGACTCTCGAAGATCGCCGGGCGGCTCGTGTCCCCCCGCCTCACGAAGCCGCGCACCGAAGGAGCCCCGATGCCGAACCCACCCCCGGAGACCCCCACGGCAGAGAGCACGTTCGACGGCGACGGCGTGGAGACGGTCCGCGGGAAGCATCTCTTGCTTCACTTCGACTCGGCGCGCTGCATTCACTCGCGCCACTGCGTGCTCGGCGCGCCGAAGGTGTTTCTCGCCAACGTGAAGGGGCCCTGGCTGCACCCCGACGCCGCGACGGTGGAGAGCCTCGTCTCGATCGCGCACGCCTGCCCGTCCGGCGCCATCACCTACGACCGCGTCGACGGCGGCCCGAACGAGCCCGTTCCAGAAGTAAACGTGCTGCGCCTGCGGGAGAACGGCCCCTACGGCTTCACTGCCGATCTGCGGGTCGAAGGGCACCCGGGTCGTATCCGCGCGACCCTCTGCCGCTGCGGGGCGTCGAAGAAGAAGCCCTTCTGCGACGGCTCGCACCACGAAATCAAGTTCGTCGCCACCGGCGAGCCGGAGACGATCCCCACGGAGCCCCTCGCCGAGCGCGGCGGGCCGCTCGAGGTATCGCCGCAGCCGAACGGGCCGCTGCGCGTCAGCGGGAACCTGGAGGTCTGCGCCGGCACCGGCCGCACGGTGAAGCGGGTGACTTCCGCGGTTCTGTGCCGCTGCGGCGGCTCCTCGAAGAAGCCGTTCTGCGACGGCTCGCACGCGCGCATCGGGTTCCGCTCCGAGTGATGCGCCGTCACTCCGCCGAGTCGCCATAGCTCGAGAGGCGACGATACAGAGTCTTGCGGTCCACGCCGAGGATCCTCGCCGCGAG
>CAYUAW010000576.1:0-4140 GCA_964442485.1 uncultured Polyangiaceae bacterium | reverse complement strand
CCTCGCTCCCCCTGATCCAGTTCCCCCTCCCGACCCCATCGCTCCCCCTGATCCAGTTCCCCCTCCCGACCCCGGCGCTCCCCCTGCCCCTGCCCCGGACCCCCCGTCCCCCGCGCAAGCACCGAACCCCAGCGCACCGAGTGCGACCCAGCAAAATGCGAGTTTCATCTTCTCTCCGTGTCGACGCAGAGCGCCGGCGTTCGCCCGTCAGAACACACACGGAAAGGCAACGGGCATACCAGCGAGAGATGGCACTGACCGCGAACAAAGCGGCCCAAATCTCGCGAGGGCTGCGCCTTGCGCCAGGCTCAGGCAACGGCGTCTGGCACAGCCTGAGCCAACAGCGGCGGCGCTACTTGATACCGACGACCATCGAATCCGGACCGACGAGATGCTCGACGCGCGTCGAGGAGAATCCCGCCTCCTTCATCCACCCGGAGCAGTCGGCGCCCGTGTAGTCGAACCCGCCCGGCGTTTCGATGAGCATGTTCAGGCTCATCATCAGACCGAATGTGTTCGTTTTCCGCGCGTCGTCGATGATCGCTTCGTAGACGACGAAAGCGCCGCCACTCGGAAGCGCGTCGAAGGCCTTCTTGATGAGCACCTTCTTCGACGGGAGATCCCAGTCGTGGAGGATGTGTCCCATCAGCACGACGTCCGCCTTCGGAATGGGCTCCTTGAAGAAGTCTCCCGGCGTGAACGAGACGCGCCCGGCGACGCCCGTTGCCGCCGTGTACTCCTCGAAGATCGGCGCGACCTGCGGCAGATCGAACCCCGTCCCGCGCAAGTGCGGGTTCGCGAGCGCGATCTGCGTGGCGAGATCCCCCTGCGCGGTGCCGACGTCCACGAACGTCTTGTGGTCCTTCCAGGGGAACACGCGCGCGATCGTCATGTTCGCGCCGTGGCTGATGCCGGTCATGGAGCGAAGGAACTCCTTCAGCCGGTCCGGATCGGCGTAGAGGGTCTCGAACATGCCGGCCTCACCCCCCTTGAGCTCGTTCTGCGGAGCTCCCGTCCGGAGCGCCTCGGTGAGGTGGGCCCAGAACGGATAGAGACGGTGGTTCGCCATCTCGAGGATCCCGCCAACGTACGAAGGCTTCTTCTTGTCGAGGAAGAGGTCCGTCTCAGGGGTGTTGCGGTAGCTGTCCCCTTCGCGCTCGAGGAAACCGAGCGACACCAGCGCGTCGAGGAAGTCGCGCGCGCTGCGAGCGTGGAGGCCGAGGCGCCCCCGGAGCGCCTCGAACTTCTCGGGCCCTCGCGCGAGCTCCGTGAAGACCCCGATCTCGACGGCGCTGAGCAACGTCTTCGATGCCCAGAATGCGGTACCGGTCTGCAGGATCTTCTCGGGTGTCGGGTGGCCTTGCATGGAGCGCTCCTTTGGACGCGCATCCCGGTTCGGACGCGCTGGCTCCGTGTCTAACACTCACGCGTTGCGGCGTCTCTCCGTTGTCGTCCAGGCTCACGCCGGCGGAGCTTTGCCGGCGCCATCCGCATGCACGTGGTTGCTCGCCCAGGCACGTCGCGCCTCCTTGCGAGCCCCCCCCCTTTGAGGATGGCTGCCGCGATCTGTTCCGCGCGCTCGATCTCGTCGAGCCGAGGGCCGCAGCTCCAGACGGACGTGGGGCAATCCCCGAAGAGCTGCACGAGAATCATCAGGCCGAAGAAGAGATTCCGATAGCCAACGGAGCCCCTGAACCCACGGAGCTTTCCCGCGTCCATTCGGCGAGCGCTTCCAGTGAATCGAAGCCGTGGGCCGCCATCAGGTAGAGCGTATGCGCGTGACTCAACGTGAGCGCGTGGACCCTCAGCTCGTCAGAAAGGGCTGCATCGACGTCCGGGAGTGGCACGGTGACTCTTCCGCTTCCATCTCCGACCTCCCACGTCGCGTGCCTCGCATCGGCAACCGCGAAGCCCCGCTCGTCAATCCTTCCCATGACGATGCTTCTCGAGCAGCGGCACTCGTCCGATCGGAGGGTGTGAATCAGCGGCGGTGAGCCGGACACGCTCGTCCGAGCAGCCGAACATCGCCGGAGGCTCCCGCGGAGCCTTTCCATCACGCACGTGCAGCGCCGGAGGCTCCCGCGGAGCCTTGGAGCTCATGTTGGTGGCTCGATCGACTTGATGCGTTGGACGGAGTTGGTTCCATTGATTGGACGGGGCGGTCGAAGTACGCGTAAGCAGACGAATGCAGGTCCGTATCGCTCCCGTGGATATCGAGCGTGACGGGGACCTCTGCGCCAAGTTCAGGCGGGACGCCTTTGTCTGCAGCTTCGGAAACGCCGAGGAGTTCGACCACGCTGGCGGCGCCGCCGCATACCTTGGCTGGCTCCGCGCTCGCGCCGCCGAGTTTCCCGAGGGCATCGCACATGTATGGGCGGAAGATGAGATCGTCGGTCAGCTCGAATTTCGGATCAATCGCGACCGCCGCGACGCATACGTTCATCTCTTCTATCTCATTCCCCGCGCTCGCGGCGGCGACGTGGGCGGTTCGCTCCATCGCTACATGGTCGACGTGTTGCGCCGCACGGGCATCTCGATCGCCAAGCTCGCTGTCCACTACTATCGCAAACACGGGTGGATCGATCGCGGCGCAGCGCCCGACCGCGCCGACCTACACGTGATGGAGTTGCGACTTGATGGCGGGGCTGCCTAGCTAGCCGCTCTGGGAGTGTCGTTCCGCAAGCTTGCGATGCATCGCGCACTGCCTATCCTTCCGGACTGGTCAGCATTCGTGGGGCTGCTTGAAGACGGCCGACTGCTTTGGATCGCTGAGGATTCTGCTCCCGCCGAGCCTGACGCATGCGCCTCTCATCTCGCGCTCGTGCGAGCGGGCGAACTGTTCCCTACGCTCGCGTTTCTCTGCCCGCAGGATCTCACCGCGCTCCGAGCGTTCTCACCGTTCATGAGGCGCCTTCGAGACATCGGGGCAACGTGAAGCGATCGATCCGTTTGTTCGTCGCTTCTGTGCTCATCGGGCTCATGATCGGAATTCCCGTGGCGCAATCGCGGTCGTCATGGGCTTCAGCGCTTGCCAAGCATTGCACCGGTGCGCGCGTCACGCGCGTGCGCGCGGCGCGGTCAGCTTGGCCAGCGCGTCTCGCACGACGCTTTCGATATTCATCGCTGGATCGTCACCGCGCTTGCATGAATCGGCCAGCGCACGACGGACCTCCCCTTCTCGAAAACCCAGGCCACGCAGGGCGGCGAAGGCCCTGGCCTGCATCTCCGCCACACGCGGCTCCAGCGCCAGTCCGTAGTCGCTGCCGTCGGCGTGCCTGAAGCGAACACCCGTGGAGATCCTACCGGCCACAATAAGCTCACCGCGATGCGCTGCCCGATGATGCACACCGCAAAGCGTGATCAGATTGTCGGCCTCGTTCCCTCCACCCTCGGAACGCAACTCGACGTGATGAATATCCAGAAACCGGGCGTTCCGACAACCAGGGACGACACACCGCTGGTGATCGCGGTGCAGCACGGCTCGGCGCATCGCGGGTGCGACAGTTTGCTTCGCGCGAACGCCCGTGTGGGCGTCTTCGTTCGCGACAGCGCCTTCGTTCGCGACGGGAGCCGCCAGCAGACCCAGGTGCTGACCGTCGCAGCTGGCCATCGCGACGACCTCCGCGCCGACGGACACGAGTTCTCCGCTCGCCTGCTGGCAACCCCTGCCGCACTCCGGGCAGACCGAGAGCGCGATCTGATAGCTCGCTCGGCCTTCGTCGCCCGGGCCACCGAGGACGTGGCGCGCCATCAGTATCAGCGCGGAGTCGTCATCGAGCTGAGTGCCGCTTCTCCGGAGCTTGTTCATGGCTTCGCGGAAGAGCGCGAGCGTTTCGGGCGCAACGTCGAAACGCAGTACGTGGCGCCGCGCATCGGGTTGGTTGGCGGAAGAAGGCCTGTCACCCGGGCTCTTGCCGGCCACGAGCGCTTCCAGCTGGTGCACGGTCTTGCCTCGGGCGACTTCGAGCCACTCGCGCTCGGTTTCGGCGACGGCCACGCGCGTGAGCTCGCGGGCGGCAGACCAGTTCAACCCGCCTATCTCGAGCGCATGGGCGACGGCCGGCAGCTCTTCGAGCGCCTCGGCCACGCGCAGCTTCTCTTGCGTGGAGCGTGGCTTGTAGCCGAACAGGCGCTCGACGT
>CAYUAW010000575.1:0-4153 GCA_964442485.1 uncultured Polyangiaceae bacterium | reverse complement strand
GCCTTTGCGCTGGATGCCGAAGCCGTCCCCCGGCACCACTTCCCGTGAGCGTGCCTCAGCGTGAAGGCGCGGTTGCGAAGGTCGGAAGCAGCCTCGATGGCCGTCGCGGCCACCTTGCGAGCACCCAGTGCCTTGAGGATGGCCTCCCACTTAGAGTACCTCGAACCGTCAACTCCGAGGCCCGGCATGTTAATCCCGCCCGCGAGAGCGCCTCTCGAGGAGTGCCACTCGGCCGACCGCAAGGGTGTGAATCAACGGCACCGAGTCGCGCACACTCGTCCAGGCAGCCGAACATCGCACCGAGGCTCCCGCGGAGCCTCTCCATCATACGCGCGCACGGCACCGAGGCTCCCGCGGAGCCTCTCCATCATGCACGCGCATTGCATCGACCCTCACGGGGAGCCTCACGAGCGTGCACCGGCACTGCACGGGGCTCCCGCGGAGCCTGGCGAGCCTACACCGGCATGACGCCGAGGCTCCCGCACTCATGGTCCCTCGTGTTCGCCTCCGCTCCCGAGCGCCCGCGCTTTCTCGCATGAGGTCTTCGACCCCATCTGGCACACCTTGGCGTAGAGTTCGCGTGCACGAGCCGGATTCCTCTGGACCCCCTTGCCGGCCTCGAGGAGCACGGCGGCGTTGTAGCAGCCGCCCGCGTACTTGAAGTCGCACGCTCGTTCGTAGAGCGGAAACGCACGCACCGGATCCGACGGTACGCCGTGTCCGAATTCGTACAGACGGCCCGCGGACACGCAGCTGCCTGGACTCTTCTCCGTGCACTGACGATTGCAGTCGTCGAGGTCTTTGCACCCGGCAATGATCGAAGCGACATCGATGGGCTTATCGACACCTCTGCCATGGGGCGCGGTATCCGTCCCGCTGCATGCTGCGACTCCGAGCGCCCCGAGGAGAATCAGGACTCGGGGCGTCCGACGTTCCAGGGTATTGGTCACGGTTCGGAGAGGGCCGCTGCGCCAGTGATCAGAGCATGCCGAGGAGCAGCACGCCGCCGTTCACGACGATGTTCTCGTTCCGCTCCACGCCGTTCTTCACGGGGACGTAGGTGCCGTCGGACATCTCGTCGACGGCGATGGGCCTTCGCTCGAAGCGAAGCTGACCGTTCTTGGTCGTTCCCACCTGCGCGAAGACGACGGGCTGTTCCCCGAGGAGCAGGAGGGCCGAGCGCTTCACGGCGAACTTACTGTCGGGGTCGACGGAGATGGCCGCCGTTCCGAACATCTCGGGTCGGAGCTTCTTCCCCGGGTTGTCGATCGAGCAGCGCACCTTGGCGATGTGCGTGATCGGGTCGAGCGCACCTGAGATCCATTCCACGTTCCCCTTGAAGGTTTCGTCGGGATAGGACAGCACCTTGACCTCGACGTCGGCTCCCTTCTTCACGTGGGGCAAGTCCATCTCGTACACGTCCGCCAGCACCCACACCCGGTCGAGCTCGCCGATCGTGAAGAGCTCCACCGTGGCGCCGCCCGTGTACTGCCCCTGCAGCTCGAGACCAGGGTTGGCGCCTCGCATGATGACCTCCCCGGCGATGGGCGACGGCAGGACGTACTCCTGGGTCACGGCGTCCAGGCCGGCGTTCCGCAGGAGTCGCGCCTTGCGCTCCGCGCGCTCCATCTCGGCCTTGGCGTTCAGGTACGCGCTCTCGGCCATCTCGTAGTCCCGCTGAGCCGCCGCGTGCAGCTCGAGCAGGTTCTTCTGCCGCTTCCAGTCCGTCTCGGCCTGGAAGAGCGACGCCTGCGCCTTGGCCATGTCGGAGACCGCGCTGCCCATGTCCGGAGACTGGATCACACAGAGCGGTTGACCCTTTTCCACGCGCTGCCCTGGCTGCGCGAGGATCTTCGTGATCCGACCGGTGACCGGTGAGAAGACGTGCCCTACGCGAAGATCGTCGAAGGTCACGCGGCCGGCGGCGTGGATCGTTCCACCCACCGGGCGGTCCGTCGCTGGCTCGAGCTCGAGATGAGCGTCCTTGACCTGACCGGGGGTCAGCCAGACTTCCCCGGGCGGCGCCTCGGAGACGTTCGACGCCGCCGGGGCGCGGGAAATGCAGCCGCTTGCCGCGACTGCCATGCATGCCAAGAGGGCCGTTCTCAACCTGTACATTTGGAACTCCGTCATCGGTCGGATTGCGTGCGCGAGTGTCGCGTCCCTTCGGATGCGACACGACGTGGTCTCTGGGTGTGAGGAAGCGTGCGAAGGCTCTTTTGCGAGGGGCGCATCAACGGACTCGCTCGCGATCTTCACGCGGCGTCACCCGATCAGCATGGCCTCCCCCTCCTAAGCATGCCGTCAAGTCGAGCCGGGCGCACTTCAAGGAAACGTCAAGAGGCGCCGTCGGCAGCTTGTTTCCAGCGAGTTTCACCTCGAGAGAACCGCATCACTGTAGCGACGGCCCACGCGGAGGAGCGACCGAATCAGAGCATGCCGAGGAGCAGCACGCCGCCGTTCACGACGATGTTCTCGTTCCGCTCCACGCCGTTCTTCACGGGGACGTAGGTGCCGTCGGACATCTCGTCGACGGCGATGGGCCTTCGCTCGAAGCGAAGCTGACCGTTCTTGGTCGTTCCCACCTGCGCGAAGACGACGGGCTGTTCCCCGAGGAGCAGGAGGGCCGAGCGCTTCACGGCGAACTTACTGTCGGGGTCGACGGAGATGGCCGCCGTTCCGAACATCTCGGGTCGGAGCTTCTTCCCCGGGTTGTCGATCGAGCAGCGCACCTTGGCGATGTGCGTGATCGGGTCGAGCGCACCTGAGATCCATTCCACGTTCCCCTTGAAGGTTTCGTCGGGATAGGACAGCACCTTGACCTCGACGTCGGCTCCCTTCTTCACGTGGGGCAAGTCCATCTCGTACACGTCCGCCAGCACCCACACCCGGTCGAGCTCGCCGATCGTGAAGAGCTCCACCGTGGCGCCGCCCGTGTACTGCCCCTGCAGCTCGAGACCAGGGTTGGCGCCTCGCATGATGACCTCCCCGGCGATGGGCGACGGCAGGACGTACTCCTGGGTCACGGCGTCCAGGCCGGCGTTCCGCAGGAGTCGCGCCTTGCGCTCCGCGCGCTCCATCTCGGCCTTGGCGTTCAGGTACGCGCTCTCGGCCATCTCGTAGTCCCGCTGAGCCGCCGCGTGCAGCTCGAGCAGGTTCTTCTGCCGCTTCCAGTCCGTCTCGGCCTGGAAGAGCGACGCCTGCGCCTTGGCCATGTCGGAGACCGCGCTGCCCATGTCCGGAGACTGGATCACACAGAGCGGTTGACCCTTTTCCACGCGCTGCCCTGGCTGCGCGAGGATCTTCGTGATCCGACCGGTGACCGGTGAGAAGACGTGCCCTACGCGAAGATCGTCGAAGGTCACGCGGCCGGCGGCGTGGATCGTTCCACCCACCGGGCGGTCCGTCGCTGGCTCGAGCTCGAGATGTGCATCCTTGACCTGTCCGGGGGTCAGCCAGACCTCTCCGGGCGGCGCCTCGGAGACGTGCGACGCCGCCGGCGCGCGGGAAATGCAACTGGACGCGCAGACGGCCATCAACATGGAAATGGCGCTTCTCATCTTGATCATCTCTGACTCCTTCGAAAACATCTCGGCGGCGGGCTCACAGCGAGGCAAACGTCGACGGATCGGCGTACCGCCAGATGCGCGCCATCTTGCCCTCGCGAAACTCCGCGATGTCGACGAAGCGCGCGTGAAGAGCGCGGCCTGCCGCAAAAGCGACGCGGGGCAGCGGTGCACGCTGCAGCCCGGTGATCACGTATTCGGTCACCGTGAAAGAGCGAACACCCCACGCGTTCCGGACCACGGTGTCGAGAAGATGAATCGAGTTTCGCATCGTCTTGAAGTACTCGCGCGCGGCGTTCTTTCCACGGACGGGTTCGGCGCGATCGAGCGTGAACAGTTCGACATCGTCGTTCATGGTCGCGAGGAATTCCGCTTCCTTGTCGTCCTCGAGCGCCTGGATCATCGCCCGCACCGTCGCGACGTTCGTCGTCTCCTCGGGCGTGCCGGCTCGTTCGAATAGCTGCGGCGCCGCCGCGTCCAGCGACGGGGGCGGGAGCTTCGCGAGCTCTGCAGGGCCGCCGCCGAGCTGTGCCTTGAGCACTTCCTCGTCGAAGTACAGGTGCAGGTCCGAGAGGATTCCATCGTCG
>CAYUAW010000574.1:0-4179 GCA_964442485.1 uncultured Polyangiaceae bacterium | reverse complement strand
CGGGGGGAGCAGTTCGCCGAAGGCGAAGCTGCGGGGGGCTAAGGCCCCCCTTTGTAAATAGCGACTCCGCCCGCGTTTTCAGCCGATACCGAGGAGCTTCAGCTTCTTGTGAAGGCCTTCGCGCGTGATGCCGAGGGCCTTCGCCGCGCTGGTCTTGTTGTTGCCGTGCTGGCGCAGGGCCTCGGTCACGACGTGGCGCTCCACCTGATCCATCATCTCCTTCAGGCTGCCGCGCACCTTGGGGACGCCGGCATCCGAGAGCGCGCTCTCCACCTTGCGGATCTTGGTGCTGAGCCACGCCTCGGTCAGGAAGCTCCCCGGGTCCGCCTGGATGACGAGGCGCTGGACCTCGTTTTCCAGCTCGCGGACGTTGCCCGGCCAGTCGTAGGCCATCAGGAGCTCCATCGCCGTCTGCGCGTAGCCCGCCACGGGCTTGCCGATCTCCGTCGAGTATTTCTCGAGAAAATGGCCGGCGAGCAGGGGGATGTCCGCGCGCCGCTCGCGGAGCGGCGGGACGCGCAACGGAAACACCTTCAGCCGGTAGTAGAGGTCCTCCCGGAAGCGGCCTTCCGCGACTTCTCGCTCCAGGTTGCGATTGGTCGCAGCGACGACGCGCACGTCGACGTGCTTCGGAAGGCTCGCGCCGACCGGTCGCACCTCGCCCTCCTGCAGCACGCGGAGCAGCTTCGCCTGCAGCACGAGCGGCGTCTCGGTCACCTCGTCGAGGAAGAGCGTCCCGCCATCGGCGAGCTCGAAGAGGCCGCGCCGGTCCTCGCTCGCGCCGGTGAACGCGCCCTTCCTGTGGCCGAAGAGCTCGCTCTCGAGCAGGTTCTCCGGCAGCGCCGCGCAGTTCTGCGCCACGAACAGACGGTCCCGGCGCCGCGAGCGGTAGTGCAGCGCGGCGGCGACGAGCTCCTTGCCGCTGCCCGTCTCGCCCTCGATGAGCACCGAGACGCGCGTATCGGCGACCTTGCCGATCTGGGTGAGCAGTTCGACGAACGCGGGGCTCTGCCCGATGACCTCCGCGGCCCCGCCGCGGCGCGCCCGCTCGCGCTTCTTCAGGAAGTCGTTCTCGCGCTCGAGCTGCTCCTCCGTCACCTCCAGCCGGTGAATGAGCCGCGCGTTGGCGACGGCGAGCGACGCATTCGCGGCCAGCACGGCGGCGGCGTCGACGTCGCCGGAAGTGAACATCGCGGGCGCCGCGCGGTTGTCAATCTGCAGCACGCCGATGATGTCGTCCTTCTGCCAGAGCGGGACGCCGATCGTGCTGCGGATGCTGGCACCCTGGAGGGACTCCGTCGAGAGCTCCCCCGAGCTCGTGTCCGCAGCGAGGACGGCCGCGCGCTCTCGCGCCACCTTGCGGAACACGCTTCGCGCGACGCGCACGGGCGTCGCGGGCGTCGTCCCGGCGCCGTCCGGCCCCCGCACTCGCGTGAGCACCGGCACGAGCGCGCTCTCGTCCGGTCCGGAGCCGAGCTCCTCGCGCAGGATCAAGGTCGCGTGCGTCGCGCGCGGGACGAGCACCAGGGCCGCATCTGCAACTGCGCGGAGCACGCCTGCCGTATCCGTCGCCGAGCCGATGGTGCGCTGGAGCTCGGAGAGCGTGCGCAGCACCGGATCGCCCTTCGGCGAGACGGCGCTGCTGCCCTGTAGCCTCGCCATCGGGCGCAGCTCGAAGACGCGCGGCGGCTCCGGCTCGTCGTCGCAGTGCACCCGGATCTCGACGGCCGCGGGCTCGTCCGTGCGCGCGCCGAGCTCGATGACGTCGCCCGACGCGAGCGCGTGCGGCGTGCCCGCGTGCACCGCGAGCCGCGTATCACCACGCCGGACTCCGACGCCGCCTTCGCCCCTCGGATCGACGAGGAGGATCGCGTCGTCGCCCAGGAGGACGCGCGCGTGGTCCGCGACGACGTCCGCGTCGTCGATCACGATGTCGTTCGCGTCGCTCCCCTCGGCGTCCTTCGGTCGCGCGCGTCCGATGTGCACGACGTCTCCGTCGGGCTCGACGACGAAGGTCCGCTGCCCGCGGTGCGATACCTCCAGGCGGAGCTTCGTCATGCCCGAACCCGGAACGCGGGGCGTTGCCCCGCATTCGACCGGAACGTTTGCGACGCGCTACTCGGCGCGCGCACGAACTCGGTACATGACCTGCTTGAGGGGAGCATCCCCGGCCATCTTGTCTTTGTCCGCGGTCTTCGCGTTCTTGTCGATGATCTTGTCGAGCGCGTCGGCTGCATCCTTGCTCCCCTTCGGGGAGAGGTAGTCGATGGTCTGGGCCGCGACGAATCGTACCGCAGCATTGTCGATCGCCCCAAGCTGATCGATGAGGTCCGACCGCGCCTTGTCGTTCCCGAACACGCCGATCATGTAGCCGGCCTTGATTCCAGTCGACTGCAGGGTCTTCTCCTGGTTCTCGGGCTTCACGATCTGCGCCAGGTAGCAGGGGACCCGATCGGCGCAGCTCTTCACCAGGGCGCTGCCGTTCTTGTAGGCGTCCTTCTCGATCTGGGTGCCCCACTTCGTGACGGCGTCGCCCACGAGCCCCACCTGGTCGGCGCGCATCAGCTTGACGGCCGTGATGGTCGCGGTGCTCTGGAGCAGCGTCTTCTCTTCCTTCTCCTCCCCGGTCGCCTTTGTCTTCTCGGCGCGCTCGAGGAGCCACGGTATGAAGTCCGGGTCGTAGAAGCTCCCGGCCGATTCCGTGAGCGTCTGCAGGGCGTTGTTGCCTGGCGGGATCTGCGCGTCGAGCGCGATCTGCTCGAAGGCGTCCCGGAAGGCCTGCTTCGACGCAGGGGTCGCCGGGATCTTCGCGATCTCGCGCGCGATGATGGCGCGCGTCGCGGCGTCCTTCGTCCCCTTCAGCGTCGTGATCATCGGATCGAGCGACTCCTGCCGGCCGAGCACGCCGAGGACGAGCGCTGCCGTCTGGATGTGGGGCTTGTTGGTCGGCGCGTCCTTCGAGCCGCTCGCCTTCTGCGTTCGAGCCGCAGCGTACGCCGCCAGATCCGGATCCCCGTCCGTGAGAAGCTTCACGGCGCGCGCGGCGGCTGGCTTGCCGATCTTCACCAGCGCCAGCGCTGCGGTCGCTTGCACGTCGGCCTTCGCCGGATCGAGCATGACCTTGAGCAGGGGCTCCACCGCGGATTCGTCCTTGATCTCTCCGAGGAGCTGCGCGCTCGTCGTCTGCCAGAACAGCTGATTGCGGAAGGTCTCGACCGCCGTCGGGTCCTTCGAATTGGTGGGCTGGACGATGTCGTCCTGCAGCTTGGTCTTCAGGATCGCACCCCAGGACGGGCTCGGGTGCTTCAGCATGGCCTCGTTCAGATCGCGGTAGACGTTCGCTCCGTCCTTCGAGGAAGCCTTGAGCTTGTCGAAGGCCTGGATCATCGGATCGGAGAGCGAGTCGAGCTTCATCTCGCCCGCGGCTCGCGCTGCCCACTTCACGTCCTCGCCGTTCTTGCCGCTCTTCGCGAACTCCTCGAAGGCCTTCTTCAGCGCCGGCTCGCCGCGCTTGTCGCGGAACGCGGCGACCAGCTTGATGACCGACTCGCGCGTCTTGTCGTCCAGGCTGTCGTAGTTCGTCACATAGAGCTTCGTCAGGGGGTCGACGAGCTTGTCGGCGAGCGCCTTCATGTCGGGCGCGGTCAGATCCTTGTTCGTGCGCGTGAACGTGTCGTCGAAGAACTGCTCGAGGCGCTTGACGGCGTTCGCCTGCCACGCAGGCTCGGAGAGCTTGTCGACCCAGTACTCGGGCTGGCTTTCATCCTTGCAGCCGGTCGTGGTGAGCGCGGCGACGGCGGACAAGGCAGGCGTGGAGAGCAACAGAACGCGGACGAGCGAGGCCAGGGTGCGCGAGGAGCGGAGCATCTAATCCTCCAAGGGGAAGGTGGCGATCTCTAGCCTTGGCCGCGCGACCGCAGACGCCGGCACGAGCCGGCGAAAGCGCCTGCAATCCCTCGGTTTCTGGCGGATTGCACGGTATCTCCCCCGCGTTCGATCTGTCAACGAACACACAGGGCCACCTACGCAGCGCGTTAGTAGATTCCCGTCGACGAAAACGCGTACTACGCGAGCGGAGCAAGCGCGCCGAAGGCGGCGGGGGGCAAAGGTCCCCCGCTGTTAGTTCAAAGATCCGGAACTACGCGAGCGGAGCGAGCGCGCCGAAGGCGGCGGGGGGAG
>CAYUAW010000573.1:0-4180 GCA_964442485.1 uncultured Polyangiaceae bacterium | reverse complement strand
TCGATGCTTGCAGGTGTCCTGGGCTGCGCGATCGCTGCCGGGCTTCAGCTCCGTGCAGCCTGCGATGGAGATGGAAGCCATGAGGAGGCACGCCAGTGCGACGTTCAAAACTGCCCTCCGCATGCGATCCCCGGCGCGCCGGACAGGACGCACCGGGTAGCGACCGCATCCGCTGCCCTTGCGCGGGGCAGAAAGAAGAGCCACGCCCCGAGGGCCAGACTCGCCGCTGCGCCGGCGAACGCGCCGATTTCCAGGCCGAGAGCGACGTGCGCGGTGTCTGCGTTGCTGCCGCACCGCTCCGCGCGAGTGAGCGCTCCGTAGCGGCATTGGCCATCGTCGTTGTACACGCTGGCCGCGCTCTCGTGCACGCGCCATGCCACGACCCCGCCTGCCGCGAGCAGACCACCCGCTCCAAGAGCGATATAGGCAGACGGCCTTCGTCCGGTGCCCTCGACGGCAGCGGGCGCCGATTCTCTGCGCGCGTTCGTTTGCGTTGGCAGCGGGGTCCATCCGGAACGCCCGTTCGCCGCGGGCACTGCCTGGAACACGACGACGAGATGGGCTTGTGCCCCGGGGTCGATGCTGACCGTGCGCTTCCAGCTGACGTAGCCCGGCGCGCGTACCTCGAGTTGTACCGTTCCGACGGCGATTCTCTCCGGCGCGGCCATCGGCACGCTTCCGTGCTCGGCGCCGTCGATGAGGTACTCGCCAGGCACGTTGGCTTCCACGTAGAGCCATCCGAGATGGCCGCGCACCGTGTTCAGCGACTGCTCGAGGGCATCATGATAGCGGAGAACCCAGGGATCTTCCGATGCCCGGACAGCCTCCTCGAAGCCCTTCTCGGCTTCGACCCATTCGCCGAGCGCCTGCCGCGCCAGAGCGATCTGCGCGACGCTGTGGGGCGTCGGCGAAATGGCATGAGCCGCCTCGAAGGCGGTGAGCGCCTCTCGATCTCTTCCGAGCAAGCGGAGCTCGACGCCATGCTTCATGAGCTCCTCGCTCCGAACGTCGGCGTCGTCTGCGCGTGCGACGCGCCCGGTGGTCACCGCCACAGCGAGGAGCAACGTGCGCACCCAGGAGCGCGGCTCACGCCGACGGCTCATGGAATGATGAGGGCCCCGTTGGCACCGACGCCGAACACTTCGGCGGGCGGTGCACTCGCCGCGCGCGCACGATGTGGTCTCGTCACGTGCGCGCGCGCCGCGCGTTCGGGCGGCGGGGCGTCCGTCGGGACGGCCGCGGGCATCGGTTCGCGGCGCAAAACGGACGGAACTTCGTCACCGACCGCGCCGACGTCCTTCGAGTGCGGCGTCTGGCGGGCCGTCGCTCGAGCCCGCTCGTGTTCGACACCGGGCATCTCGCCCCCGCGCGGATGCCTCGTCATGAGCAAGGAGAGGAGCGCAAATCCCACCACGATGAGCGCGATTGCTGGCCACGCGGCGCGTGCGACGCGCAGCGCGGGTAGACTGCCCCCTGTATCGACGGGGAGCGTCGTGCTGGCAAGCGGCGTACATGGATCGTCGTTGACGTGGTATTCGTCCGCGTCGCGCTCGATCGGACCGGCGGGCTGCGCGAGCGAGGGCTCGCGGAACTCCGCGGCGAACGCGGCTCGGGTTCGCTCCGACGAAAACGGCAGGAGCGCCGCGCCGAACGCGCGAACCGATGGGAAGCGATCCTCCGGGTCTCTGCTCATCGCCCGCAGAACGGCGCCGTCGACCTCGCTCGGCAAGCCCGCCACGTACGAGCTCGGCGGCAAGATAGGCGCCGTCATGATCGCTTCGAGGATCTCGTAAGTGCCACGCCCCGAGAAGGGACGCGCGCCGGTCAGGCATTCATAGAACAGCACCGCCAGCGAATACTGGTCACTGTGGAACGAGGCGTTGCTCGCCGCCCGCACCTGCTCGGGCGCCACGTACGCAGCCGTTCCAACGAGCCCGTTGGATAGAGTCGCGTCGCTTGCTCCGTGTCTGTCGACGACTTTCGACACCCCGAAGTCGACCACCTTCGGTAGCAAGTGCCCCGCCGGCCCGCGAGTCATGCAGACGTTCGAAGGCTTCAGGTCGCGGTGAATGATGCCGGCATCGTGGGCCGCGGCCAAAGCCGCGATGACTGGAAGCACCAGCTCCAGCGCTTCGTCGATGGGAAGGCGTCCGCGCGCGGCGATCAGCGACGACAGATCCCCTTCATCGAGAAGCTCCATCGCGAGGTATGGCGTGCCAGCGTCCGTTCCCAGCGAATGGACCTGGACGACGTGCGGATGCCGAATCCGCGCCGCAGCTCTGCCTTCTCGCAGAAATCTCGCTGCCGCTGCCGAATCCTTCGCGACGTGAGGATGCAGTAGCTTCAAGGCCACACGATGACCCAGGCCTTTGTCCTCGGCCTCGAAGATGCTTCCCATCCCTCCGGTGCCGATACGGCGGATCACGATGTAAGGACCGAAACAGGTCTGCTCTTGTAGACCCGTCGCCTGCATGCGTTACCTCCTGCGCTCTCCTAACATGCGCCTCGAAGGGGCTCAAGGAAGCCCCGGAGTATCCTCGAGCGGGCAGCGCCGCGAAGCGACGCGCCTCCGTCGTTGCGCGGCGTTTCTCGAGCTTTGACGGCCGAGCTCTGCAGATACCTTCCCTTCCAGCGCATGCGGGGAGCTACGATTGCTTCCCCGGATGGAAGCGGACGGCGAGACCCGGAGCGTCAATAGCGCCACGGGGGACGTTTCTGCCCACGACGTTCTGCAGCAACAGCTGGTAATTCTCTTCGAACGTGCCCGCCCGCTCGCAGGGGGTGCACGCCACTCGCTGGCGAATATCGACCGGGTCACGATCGGGCGCGGCGAGAGGCGCGCTGCATCCCGGCTCATGCGGGACGGGCGGCCCACGCTGCTCGTGTCCGTGCCCGATGATCGCATGTCGGCATCCCACGCGCTGCTCGAGCGCAAGAACGGGGGATGGAGCTTCGTCGATTGCGAGTCGACCAACGGCTGCCGGATCAATCGCGCACGTGTGACGGCCAAGATGCTCTCGGATGGAGACGTCCTAGAGCTCGGCGGGACGCTTTTTCGCTACCGCGACGCCGTATCGACTCCAGTCAACGCTCCAGGCGATGTCGACGCCAAGGCTCTCTGCGATCTGCCGAGGGCGTTCGGTACTCTCCTTCCTTCGCTGGGCCGCGATCTAGAGACGCTGGCGCGAGTCGCGAAGTCCGACATCGCCATCTTGCTGCTCGGAGAGACCGGCACCGGGAAGGAAGTACTCGCCCGTGCGATCCACGAGCAATCGCGCCGGACAGGTGCGTTCGTCGCCGTCAATTGCGGCGCATTGCCGGGCACGCTGGTCGAATCGCTCCTGTTCGGTCACAAGAAGGGCGCTTTTTCGGGGGCGACCCAGGACGAGGTCGGCCTGGTTCGCGCTGCGGAGGGCGGGACGCTGTTTCTCGACGAGATCGGCGACCTTCCCAGTGCCTCGCAAGCGGCTCTGCTTCGCGTCTTGCAGGAACGTGAAGTGGTTCCCGTGGGAGCGACGCGCCCCGTCAGGGTGGAGACTCGAGTCGTCTCGGCGACCCATCGCCCCTTGCGCGCGCTGGTGGATGCAGGCCAATTCCGTCACGATCTGCTCGCGCGTCTTTCGGGCTTCGAGTTCGTGCTTCCTCCACTCCGCGAGCGCATCGACGATATCGGCGTGCTCGTTGCTGCGTTGCTGCGTTCACTCGTCGCACACTGTGGACCCGCACCGCGCCTCAGCGGAAGCGCGGCTTATGCGCTCATCGACCACGGGTGGCCGAACAACGTGAGAGAGCTCGCGCAGCGACTCGAAGTGAGCGCGTTGCTCTCCACCAACGGCAGGATCGAGCTCACGCGGACTTCGGAAGAGACCGAGCTCGCCAAGAACCCTGGCTCGCCGCCGCTCGAGCTATCCAGCGAGGAGAGGGCACTCCACGCGGAGCTGCTGGCGCAGCTCGTGGAACACCGCGGCAACGTGACACACGTGGGGAAGGCAATGGGAAAGGCCCGAAGCCAGGTCCAGCGCTGGGTCCGCCGGTTTGGAATCGACACTGGGAAGTTTCGTGGGTAGCTACGCAGCGCCGCGGCCGGCGTCGTGCCGAGAGCGCCCGGGCGTCTGAGCCGCGCTGTCGTCGTGCGCGGCGCCGCAACGGCGCCACCGTAGCGCTACTCCTCGTGACGCGG
>CAYUAW010000572.1:0-4184 GCA_964442485.1 uncultured Polyangiaceae bacterium | reverse complement strand
GTGCCAACGACGTCGTGGGTCAAGCCGTCACGCCGTAGCTCTCGAGCTTGCGGTAAAGCGTCCTGCGGTCGAAGCCCAGAACCCGCGCGGCGAGAGTCCTGTTGCCGCTGACAGCTTCGAGCACCTTCAAGATGTAGCGTTTCTCCACTTCGGCCATCGTGATTAGCTCCGTGGGATTGTCCGTCGGCAGCACGAGTACGCTCCCGTGATGGCAACGGATCTTCTCGGGGAGATCGTCGACGACGATGTGATCGAACGGCGTGAGCGCGACCGCGCGCTCGATACAGTTCGACAGCTCCCTCACGTTTCCGGGCCAGGCATACGCCAGAAGCTTCTCGGCGGCCGGGCCGGTGATCCCGAGGACTCGTTTCTTCGAGTTCTGCGCGAAACGCTCGATGAGATGCTGCGCGATTAGCAAGATATCGTTTCCGCGGGCCCTGAGCGACGGCAGGTGAACCCGGATCACGTTGATCCGGTAGAAGAGATCCTCGCGGAACCGGTGTTCGATGACGTCCGCCTCGAGGTCTCGATTCGTGGCGCAGACGATGCGGGCGTCGAAGGCGATCTCGTGATTGCCGCCCACCGGCCGGGCCTTGCGCTCCTGCAGCGCGCGCAGGAGCTTCGCCTGCATGGTCAGCGGCATCTCGCCGACCTCGTCCAGGAGGAGCGTGCCGCCGTCGGCCTCCACGAGCAGCCCCTGGCGGTTCGTCTTCGCGTCGGTGAAGGCGCCTCTGACGTGCCCGAAGAGCTCGCTCTCCAGCATCGTTTCGGGGATGGCGGCGCAGTTGATCGCCACGAACGGCCTGGTGTGTCGCGGCCCATGGTCGTGGATTGCTCGTGCGACCAGCTCCTTGCCGGTGCCGCTCTCCCCGGTGATGAGCACGGTCGCGTCGGAACTCTGCACGCGGCTGAGCAGTGCGTAGACCTCTCTCATCGGCGGGCTGTCGCCGATGATGTCCCCGCGCGGTTTGATGGCTTCGACGGCCGTACGCAGTCGCTTCACCTCTTCGCCGAGCTGCCGGTGCTGTACGGCGCGAGTGAGCGTGAGGACGAGTTCCTCCATCTGGAAGGGCTTCGTGACGAAGTCGTAGGCGCCGGCACGGATGGCCGACACGGCCGTCTCCATGCTCCCGAACGCAGTGACGACGACCACGGGCACCGCCGGTCGACATTCCATCGCGCGCCGACAGAACTCGAGCCCGTCCATGCCTTGCATGTGAAGATCCGTGACGATGGCTTCGAAATCCTGGTCGGCGAGCGTGGTCATCGCAGCGGAGCCCGAGCTCTCGCAGACGATCTGGAAGCCACGTCGGGCGAGCACGGTGCTCACGACGTCGCGCATCTCCGCGTCATCGTCCACGAAGAGGACCCTATTGCCCAAGCGTCACCTCGTGTCCTTCGGGGAGGTACACGCTGAACGCGGCTCCACGGCCCGCCTCGCTCACCACGGAGATCCAGCCCTCGTGCTCCCTGGCGATCCCCTGAGCGATCGACAGCCCGAGCCCCGTGCCCTCGTCGGCGCTCTTGGTCGAGAAGAAGGGCTCGAAGATCTTCGTCAGGGACTCCTTCGCGATACCCGTGCCCTGATCGACGACGTCGATGCAGGCGTAGCTCTCCTCGGGCCCACCGGGGTCGTTCTCCGGGGCGTGACGGACATGGCGTACCCCGACCGTGAGCACTCCCCCGCTCATCGCCTGTGCGCCGTTGATGACCAGGTTCAGGACGATCTGAAGCAGCTTGTCGGCGTCACCCTCGATGATCACCCCGCCGCCGGCCGCGTCGAGTCGAACGACGACGTTGCGCTTCTTCGCCGTCTGCGCCGAGAGAGCGATGGCGCGCCGGACGACCTCGACCAGGTCGACTCTCTGCAGCTTCGGCGGCCGGCGTCGAGCGAAGGACAGCACCTCGTTGATGATCCGGGTCATGCGCTGCGCCTGCTGCACGATGATGGTCGCGTCGTGGCGCGTGTCGTCGGCGGACGTCGTTTCACCGGAGGCGATCATCTGCGCGCGAAGCTCGACCACGTTCAGGGGCGTTCCGAGCTCGTGTGCGACCGATGCCGCGAGGCGCCCGAGGGTCGAGATCCGGTCCGAATGCCGTAGCTGTTCGAGCGCCGCGATGTGCGCCTCCGTGGCGTGCTGCGCTGCCTCCAGCTCGTCGCAGGTGCCGTCCATCTCGCTTGCCAGCTGACCGATCTCGTCGTTTCGATTCAGGCGGAGCCTGTGCCCGAGATCGCCGTTGCGGACCGCCCGCGCCATCACGAAGACCTGTCGCAGCGGCTCGAGCAGCACGAAATGCGCGATGGCCACGGCGATCGCCGTCACGCCGAAGATGACCGCGACGCTGGCCATCACGCTTGCCGAAAGCAGCTCACGAGCGATCGCGCTTGCCTCGGGCGGCAGACTGGCGGCGACCGCCTGCACCCGACGATGCTCCCAGACGTTGAACAGCAAGCACGCCGGAGCGAGCGTGGCGAGAAGAGCCAGAGCGAGCTTCTTCTCGACGTTCAAGACGCCAGCCGGCTCCGTTCGGGCGGCACCGACAGAACCGAGGCTCAGCTGCGGCGATTCGTTCAAGCAGACGCCCGCCGGGATGCGATGGCGTGATAGCCGAGCAGGAGGACCACCGCACCGAGGATGGACATCAGAAAGCCAGCTGCCTGCCCCTCTCGATAGAGGCCGGTTGCTCGTCCAAGGAAGCCGCCGACGTACGAGCCGACCACGCCGATCAGGATCGACACGAGCCACCCACCGCCCTCGCGCCCCGGCGCGATCAGCCGTGCAATCACGCCGACGACGAGACCGAAGACCAGGAAGAGTAGCAAATGCATGGAGTTCCTTCTGGCCTCTGCTGGCCGTGGTCCCGGTGGACCGTCGCGGATGCACAGGGATTGCTCGCCGGTGCTTCCTTCGGAGCAAATGTGCGCATTCGTGCGCGATTCGCAAGGAACAAGGCGTACCAAACAGGGCGATCGCGCTCGACCCGCGTGCCGTCCGTCGGCGAGCGACGCTGTCTTGTGCACTTTCGGTGTCGAGTGGGCGCATTTCTGCCCCATCGAGTGCTCCTTGCGCAATCGAGGTCTCGGCGTTCGCGTCTCAGCGACGAAAACAGTCGCGGCACGGAAGGTGCTGAGAGCCGAGAGGGATCGAGAAATATGGAGAAGAAGGCTATGTACAAATCGATATTTTCATTGCTCGTCGTTGGGCCGGTCGTTTCGGCCTGCGGAGGAAGCATGCCTCCGCCCACGCAGCGCATGGCTGACGCGCAATCTGCCGAACGGAGCGCGAGAGAGCTCGGCGCCAGCAGCGTTCCCGCTGCGAAGCTGTCGCTGTCCCTCGCCGACGAGCAGATCGCGCAAGGGAAGACGGCCATGGCCGATGGCGACAACGAACGCGCCGACGGCCTCCTCAAACGAGCGAAGGCCGATGCGGAGCTCGCGATAGCGCAGGCACGCGAGACAGGGGCGCAGGCCGGTGGCCAGGCAGCGATCGAGGACTCGAAGACACAGAAGACCACGAACGACGTTCAGGGAGCAGTGAAATGAAGACCATTAGAAGCATCGGGCTCTTCGCCGCGTTCGCGGGCACGGGCATCATCGCCTGCGCGCCGGCCATGCCGCCGCAGGACCTCGTGAGTGCGCGCAGCAGCTACGACCAGGCCAGCAAGGGAGAGGCGCAAGAGCTCGACCCTGCCGGTGTCCACGCCGCGAAGGAGCAGCTCGACGTCGCGGAAGCTTCGTTCGCCAACAACGGTGATACACAGGGCACCCGTGACGAGGCGTACCTCGCAGTACGCAAGTCGGAGCTCGCAGAGGTGGTCGCGCGTACCATGCGGGCCGACAAGGCGAAGGAGGGGGTCGTGAACGCGATGCACGCCGACGAAAAGAGGGCGGTTGCAAATACGTCCGCCGCGCTCGGACAGACGAAGTCCCAGCTCGCAACCCAGGGCGTCGCGCTGCAGGACGAGAAAACGCAGCGGGCGGACGCGGAGAAGCGCGCTGCGCAGGCGGCGGCAGATCTCGCCAAGCTCGCCTCGGTGAAGCAAGAGGCGCGTGGAATGGTCATCACGCTCTCCGGGAGCGTGCTCTTCGCATCCGCGAAGTGGGACCTGCTGCCGGCGGCGCAGCTGAAGTTGAACGACGTCGCGACGGCGCTCATCAAGGAGGACCCCCTGTCGAAGATGGT
>CAYUAW010000571.1:0-4228 GCA_964442485.1 uncultured Polyangiaceae bacterium | reverse complement strand
ACACGTACGGCGTCGCCGCGTGGAAGATGTATCCGGGGTTCCAGCCCATCTTCAAGCTGGACGACCCCAACGGGCGCAAGGTCATCGAGAAGGGCCTCGCGCTCGGCGTCCCGCTGTTCTGCGTCCACAAGGGGCTTCCCATCGGCACCTTCTTCAGCGTCGAGGGCAACGAACCGGGAGACGTAGGCATCGTCGCGAAGGACTACAAGGACATGGGCGCCAAGTTCGTCATCTATCACTCGGCGATCTGCGCCGGCTCCGCGACGACGACGGCCGCACCTCCGGAGGGCGCCTACGACCCGAGCGAAGCCACGCCGATGGGCACGAACACGCTCATCCGCTCGATCCTCGACAACGGAATCGGTCCGAACGAAAATGTATACGCCGAGGTCGGCAGCGCCATCAACCAGGTGCAGAACGACCCGGTCCAGGCCGCCCACTTCTTCGGCAAGCTCCTGAAGTACGTCGGGACGGACAACGTGCTCTGGGGCACTGACTGCATCATCTACGGCTCGCCGCAGCCCTTCATCGAGTGGTTCCGCACGCTCAGCATCCCGCAGTCGATGCAGGAACAGTACGGCTACCCGCCGCTCGACGCCGCCCAGAAGGCGAAGATCTTCGGATTGAACGCCGCGAAGGTGTACGGCGTCGATCCAGCCGCCAAGCGCTGCATGGTCGAGCAGTCGCCGACGGGTATGCTGAAGAAGCGGCTGGATGAGGAACTCGGTCCACGGCGCTGGATGTTCGAGGAGCCAGGGGGGCCGAAGACGTGGGACGAGTTCGCAAAGCATTCCAGGGACTGTGTCAGCTCGGGCGCCCTGGCTGATCACACGCTGCGCATGGCCGCCGCGGCCGTCCCCGGCGCGGCGGACGCGTGCGACTCGTCACCGCGATACCCCCCACGACGAGGGCGGAAGCAACGCGACCACCGATGCGGGCTACGTCGCGCTAGAAGGGTGCGAGCCGACCCTCGCGTCGCCGGAGGCCATGATATTCGAGGGGTATCACATGCCGGATGAGCCAGCGCCGCCACCGGTACCCGACGCGCCGCCGGTCCCGCTGCCCCCCGCGCCGGATGTCGAGCATCCGCTCACGTCGAAGGCACACGATGTGGTACAGCGGAGCTCACCCGCTGCCAGCCCGCCCATTGTTGCAGTCGCGCAGGTGTTGCCAGCGAGGTCCGAGCCGTCGCACATTTCTCGGGGTCCCAGCGGCCGTCGCCGCAGATCGCCTGCGGAGTTTGCGTACCCGTACCGCCCATCGCTGCCGAAGCACCGCCCGTACCTTGCGAAGCTCCACCAACGCCCGCTCCGGACTCGCGGAAGGGCCCGCTCGTGGTCGTGTCGCCGGAGCACGCGTTGGTAGCGATGAGCGCGCTCGCGGTCAAGGCAACGCACCACTTCGTCAGCGGCTCCGCGACCACGCTACGGGCGGGCGTCGATCGCGTCATCTCATTCTCCTGCCGGCTCGCCCTGTAGCCTGCTGTCGTTGCACCACCGGGCCATGTCGCGAGCCGGCTGAGCGTCGCGCGTTTTCGCCGTCGAGGGAGACGGACTGCAGGCTAACCATATCGGCACATATGTGCTGCGTTATTACGCTCGCGGTCGGCTCAATTCGTTGTCGAGCGAGGCCGGCGAATTGTCCTGTGAGGACGCATCACCTCCTGATTCTTCGGTCACTGACGCCGACGGTTTCTCTTTCTGCGTTGCGGCACGCCGACGCCGAGATCCGTCGAGCCACAGTTGAGCTGATCAGGAGTCTTTCACGTGCGTCAGACGACGGCGAAACTCCAATGGGGTCACCCCGAACCATCTTCGAAACGCCTTGTTGAATGCGCTCGCGTCGGAGAAGCCAAGCAGGAATGCCGCCTCGCCGACGTTGAGACGTTGCATGCAGAGATACCGCTCCGCATGCTCCCGGCGGAGTGAATCGAGTAGGTCGCTGTGACTGGTCCCTTCCAGCTTCAAGCGCCGCATCAGAGCCTTGGGGTGCATCCTGAGCTGTGCGGCAATATTCGCGAGCATCGGATTGCCACCCTGAAGCTCGCTGGCGAGAACGTCGCGAACACGTCGTGATACACTGGCTTCAGGTGACAGCGTGTCAGCGAGACGAGTCGCCTGCGCCACCAGCAGCTCGGCTTGATGCGAATCGTGCGTCGCGATCGGTAGCGTCAAGTCATCCGAGGGGAAAACTAACAAATGCTCGAAATCGTCGAAAGTGGGCGCGACGCCGAAGACCTCTCGATAGATCGCGTCGTCAGGGGGGGCTCGGTGCGCAAAGCGCACTTGTGTCGGAACCAGCTCACGTCCGGTGAGCTCACGAGATAGGACGAGGAGCTGGGTCAGCGCAGCATCCGCGGCAGCCGGCGGAACTCTGACCGACCGGAAGATCACCTGTCCTTGCTCGCCATCGATGAGGACGGACAGGCGCGCCGTCTCGATCAACAGGTTCATGTAGCGGACAGTTTTCAGAAGGGCATCGCCAAGCGTCGCACTCGACCGCACCACGCTGCCCAGGACACCGTAGTTGTCGAGCCGAGCTAGTGCCCCGATCCTGACACCGATGGAAGCGTCACCTGTGACCTCGACCGTCGCGGCCCAAAAGCGGCCGAGCGCTTCCACGGGTATCCGGCGCTCCTCTGCACCGGTGTTCACCATTTCACTCGAGCTCAGGGAAGCTCTCTTGAGGATGACGTCGGGATCGAATCCGAGCGCCTCGATTGCTGCGACGAAGTTTCGCAGGATCCGCACGGAGGCCAGCATTACGGAGATTCTACCCGTTCTCCGTGAGCGCGCCCGCGCGTGCAACCGGGAGGTCGGCCGGGCTCCAGAATCCGGCGAAGACGAATTTTGTCGGAACTCGAGGGAAATTGCCTTTCCCCGCTTGCCGGCCTCGCAGCTGTTGCCGCGTCGTCTCTCCTCTGCCTCCCTTGCCGAGCTCGCCGAACCAATAGGAAGCGGTGACTCCGCCATCCACGAGGAAGTCACTGCCAGTGATGAATGCGCCTTCCGCGCTCATGAGGAGCGCCGCGACATTCCCGACTTCGTCCGGCGTGCCCGCGCGTTCTGCCGGGCAGAGCTCGAGCATACGTCGGTACCCGGCGCCGCGTGGCCCGGCTAGCTCAGCGTTCGCGAGCGGCGTGATGACGATTCGTGGGCTGACGTGAAGCGAGTCTTTCACCTGGCCTGGTTGAAAGAAACGGGAGAGACAACGGCTGGTCGGCCCGCGTCGTCGCAAGCGCGGCGTTCTGCTCGGCGGTCAATGCTCCCAAGCGGTGGCCGGACTGCGATGCGATGCCGACACCGGCATCGCGGCGAGCGATAGCGTTCCCCAACTCCTCGAGCACCACTGCTGTGCCATAGACACGCCGGGATCTCATCAGTCTGTCGAACCGGGGATTGGGCGCGGCGATCCGATGAGTATGCGCACTCTACGCCGACCAGAACCATTTTCCACAACGAGGATCCGCTCCGCGACTACGGTACCCACGGTTCCCAGGTGCATTCCGAACGCTCCATTTTCTCGCGTTTCGTCGAGGTTCGCACTTGCTCCTAGCTCGTATTCAACAGGGTAGGACGACCGCGGGTGCAGGTCGGACCGAATTCTTGTCTTTGGAGGTCGGTAACCTGTCTTCAGGGGACATCCCCCGCCCTGCACCGGGAACGTGGGACTGGGGAGCCCCTGTCCGGCGACGTAATGTCGCTCGCGAAAAGCGCTGACACGGCTTGCCACCGCGCACCCGACGAAGTCGTAGCTTTCCGTGTCGGACTGCACCGCTAGCAACCGATGCGTCGAGCCTGCTCCGTGGCTCTAGCCTGGTGTGTCGTCCCACTAGGTTGCGCACCGAGCCAGTGCGCGTCGCTCCCGCGAAGATGGGCGCGTGACGTCCAGCGGATCGTCCTTTGATGTCCTCCGCGGACAATCCGCGGGGCTCATTCGACAACCAACGGAGCCGACCAGGAAAGTTTGGGCGTGGCACTAGGACAGGCGCTACAAATCGACCAATGGGGTCCAGCGTGAATGCATCGCCAGTGAAGCATCAGAGTCGCCTCCGGCAGGTGCCATGAGGAACGAGCTACTCCGCCAACGCCTCTTAGACGAGCACGAGGCGACCTCTCCGAGCGCCAGTGAGAGCGTAGTACCCGCTGTGCGTGGGCACGCCTCCGATCGAGTATTTCGCACGCTTTCCGCCGAGATACTCAAAGGCAAGCTGAAGGCGAATGCGCTG
>CAYUAW010000570.1:0-4232 GCA_964442485.1 uncultured Polyangiaceae bacterium | reverse complement strand
GACCTCATCACGCTGGGGGAAGTGAAGACTCGTGAGATCGACGCCTCGCGGGTGCCCGAGCTTGCCTTGCTCGAGCCGGAGGCGTGCTACCTCGCGTTCCGGGTCGTCCTTTCGACCGCGGCGACCGACGCGGAGCTCCGTGAAGTCTTCGAGTTCGTCGATGACCTCTGTGTCTTCGAGCTTCGACCCGGGGCCTCGCCATCGAGCTCCCCGGCGGTCCGAGCGCCTGCGTCGCCCGAGGCGCCAGGCCAAGCGCTGCACGCCGCTGCCCGGGAGGTGCCCGAGCAGGCGGCCGCCGCGGTCGCGGCCCCCGCTGCTGCCCAGGTTGCGGCACACGCTCCGCCCGCGACGATCCGCGTGGCGACGGAGAAGGTCGACAGGCTCCTCGATCTGGTCGGCGAGATCGTCATCGCGCAAGCCATGATCGCGGAGGCCACGCGTTCTCAAGAAAAGGACGCGACGAGCAGGCTCAACGACGCCTTGCAGGCGATGAACCGCCACACCCGCGAGCTCCAGGAGCGGGTCATGTCGATCCGCATGGTGCCCATAGACAGCGTTTTCCGCAGGCTGCCGCGCATGGTTCGCGACGTCGCGGAATCCGTCGGGAAGAAGGTGAAGCTCGTCATCGAGGGAGAGACGACGGAGATCGACAAGAGCATGGTGGAGCAGCTGGCCGATCCGCTGACTCACCTGGTCCGGAACGCGATCGACCACGGCCTCGAATCTGCCGACGAACGCGGCAAGACCGGGAAGTCCGACGAGGGCTCGGTCTTCCTCAGAGCGTTCCACCAGGGTGGCAACATCGTCATCGAGGTCGCCGACGACGGCAGGGGCCTCAGCACCGACGCGATTCGCTCGAAGGCCGAGCGCCTCGGGCTCATCGGAGCCGACGCCGCGCTCACCGACGAGCAGTTGCACGAGTTCATCTTCCACGCCGGCTTCTCCACCGCGGCGAAGGTGAGCGACGTGAGCGGGCGCGGAGTCGGAATGGACGTCGTGAAGCGCAACATCGAGGCTCTGAACGGCTCGCTCTCCCTGACGACGGAACGAGGACGCGGAACCTGTGTGAGGCTTCGCCTCCCGCTGACGCTGGCGATCCTCGACGGTCTCGCGGTACGGGTCGGCTCACAGACGCTCGTCGTACCGCTGCTCACCGTCGTCGAAGCGTTCCGCCCGACGCGGTTGCAGGTCCGCAGCGTGGTCGGCGCGGGTGAGGTCCTCGACGTGCGCGGCAGGTGCGTGCCCATCGTGAGGCTCCACGAGATCGTCGGTGCCTCCGACGCTCAGTGCGATCCGACGCTCGCCCTGGTGTGTGTCGTCGAGGCGAACGGGATCAATGCCGCCCTTCTGGTGGACGAGGTGCTCGGGCAAGGCCAGTTCGTCGTGAAGAGCCTCGAGGCCAACTTCCGCCGGGTCGACTGCATCATGGGCGCGACGATTCTCGGCGACGGAAGGGTCGCGATGATCGTCGACGTACCGACACTCGCGCGCGCCGTCTCGTCCTCGACGGGCCCGCGCGCCTCCGAATTCACCGAGAAGAGACGACCCGTCCAGGAGCTCCAATGAACACCGCCGTCAACGCCTCGCCTGAATTGAAACCGACCGGCGGGGGCCTCTATCTCAGCTTCACACTGGCCGGTGACGAGTACGCGGTCGACATCCTCAGTGTGCGCGAGATCAGGGAGCTCTGTCCGATCACACCGCTGCCGCAGTCCGCGCGCCACGTTCGTGGCGTGATGAACCTGCGCGGGGCCGTGGTGCCGGTGATCGACCTGCGCTCCGCCCTCGGCCTGGCAGAGACGGAGTACGGCAAGTACACCGTCATCGTGGTGCTGTCGGTATGCGAGCGCACCATCGGGTTCGTGGTCGACGGCGTCTCGGACGTCCTCAAGCTGGAGGAATCGGCCATCGAGCGGTCGCTCGATCTCGGGGTTCGCGTGGACTCTGCGCTCATCTCCGGCATCGGTCGCGTGCAGGACCGCTTCGTGGTGCTCCTCGACGTGGAGCGGATCGTTGGAGTCGACATCCCCGGGGTGAACATCTCGTGACCCGAACGGCCCACGAAAAAAACTCGCCCGGCCATCCTCGCCTGGAGCGCGCAGAGTTCGAGGCGCTCCGCGAGATGATCTACGAGCTCGTGGGCATTCACCTGAGCGACGAAAAGGAGAGCCTCGTCTTCGGACGCCTGGCGAAGCGGCTTCGCGCGAATGGGCTCGGCACGTTCAAGCAGTACGTCGACTTCGTTCGAGCCGACACCACCGGCGCCGAGGCGCGTGCGCTGGTCAACTCCATCACTACCAACAAGACGAGCTTCTTTCGGGAGCCTCATCACTTCGACCTCCTCACGAAGACGGTGATCCCCGCGCTGGTCGCGCGCTCACGCAAGGAAGGCCAGAAGCGCATCCGCATCTGGAGCGCCGGCTGTTCGACGGGGCAAGAGACCTGGTCCATCGCGATGGTCGTCCGTGCAGCGCTCGGCTCCCTCTCCGGGTGGGACGTGCGCATCTTGGCGTCGGACATCGACACGGACGTACTCGCCACCGCCGAACGCGGGACGTACGCCGAGCACGAAATTGCCGATGTACCCTCCGCCCTACGACAATCCGGGTTCGAGCCCGTCGGCGACGGTCGGTTCGCCGTCGTCGAGCAGCTGCGGCAGATAGTCACCTTTAGACAGCTGAACCTCGTCCAGCCGCCCTGGCCCATCCGGACGAAGTTCGACGCGATCTTCTGCCGCAACGTGGCCATCTACTTCGATCGCCCGACGCAGGAGAGACTATTTCGTGCTCTCGCCAATCTGCTCGCTGACGACGGGTACCTGTTCGCGGGCCACTCCGAGAACTTGCACTGGCTGAGCGAGGTGCTCTCGTCGGTCGGGGGCACGGTTCATCGACTCGCAAGAGGGGAGGGCGCGGGGACGAGCGCTCGTCGCACACAATCTCCCGGCGGCAAGGTACGCCACTCTCGCGCTCCCGCGACCGGTGCGCGCCATTCTCGCCGTCCAGCGGCCGGCGCGCGCCGTTCTCACCGTCCAGCGGAGCGTGCCCGTCACTCCGACGCCCCAGCCCCGCCGAAGGTTCGAAGTGCTCCCCCCAAGGGCAAGGACCACCCCATCGTGGCAGGCGGTCTTCACGCCAGCGCGGAGGGAGACGTCATACGGACGTTGCTCGGCTCGTGCGTCGCCGTCTGTCTCTACGACCCGGACGCGCGCGTGGGAGGCATGAACCACTTCATGCTGCCGGACGGCCACAACGCCGATCGCGAGCTTGCGGCGTTCGGAGTCCACGCGATGGAGCTGCTCATCAACGCCATGATGAAGCGTGGCGGCGATCGCCGGAGGTTCGTCGCCAAGGTGTTCGGGGCGTCGACGTTGCGCGCCGAGGGTCCCGGGTTCGCGGCGGTCGCTCCGCGCAACGCCAAGTTCGCGCTGGAGTTTCTCGCCGACGAGGAGATCCCGGTCGCCGCCCAGAAGCTCGGGGGTCGGAGCGCGCTTTCCGTCCGATTCGACACCGCGACGGGTCGTGCACTCGTGCGTGAGGTCGACGAACCCATGGAGGTGGCCCGGACTGAGACGCGACTCCGCGAAGCACTCTCCCACCCGCCCCCGAGGCCCATCGAGGCGGACATCTTCCTCTTCGAGGACAAACGATGACACCGAAGATTCGCGTCCTGATCGTCGACGACTCGGCGCTCATGCGTCAGCTGCTCACCACGATCTTTTCGAGCGATCCGGCGCTCGAAGTCGTCGGTACCGCGCCGGACCCCATCGCGGCGGAGGCCAAGCTCGCCTCCCTTCAGCCTCACGTCATGACCCTCGACGTCGAGATGCCGAAGATGGACGGCCTCGCCTTCCTCGAGAAGCTCATGCGCACTCGCCCGATGCCGGTGCTCATGGTCTCCTCGCTGACGGAGCGGGGGTGCGACGTCACGCTCCGCGCCCTCGAGCTCGGGGCGGTCGATTTCGTCACCAAGCCGAAGATCGACGTGTCACGCGGGACGACGGACCGCGCCGGAGAGCTCATCGCGAAGGTGAAGGCGGCCGCGGCCGCGCGCGTTCGCACCTCCGGCAATCGAGCCGCTGCCGCCAGGGTTGCGGCGGCGCCTTCCGTCGCGCCCCATGCGGCCGTCCGTTTCTGGACGACCCAGCGAATCATCGTGATCGGCTCCTCGACGGGAGGTACCGAGGCGCTGCGTGAAATTCTGATGGCGTTGCCGGCCGACGCTCCTCCGAT
>CAYUAW010000569.1:0-4242 GCA_964442485.1 uncultured Polyangiaceae bacterium | reverse complement strand
ACAGGGGACCTTAGTTGACCTAGCCCCCCGCAGCTTCGCCTTCGGCGCGCTCGCTTCGCTCGCGTGGTTCCGCATCTTTGATGCTTCGGGGACGACGTCGGCGTCGATGGGAATCTACTGTGAGGCCGAACGGCCTGCCGCGACCGTGGGAGGCGGCAGACGCCGCGGGGGGATCGCGGTCGGACCGCGGCCGAGGCTCGGCGGAGCCTTGCCGCGCTCGGGGATCCGGTAGCTCTTCTTCGCCTGGATCACGCTGGATTTCAGCCCGTTGGCGCGGCGGATCGCGAGGACCGTCGTGTTGTAGCGCTTCGCCAGCGCTGCGAGCGTTTCGCCCTTCCTGGCGACGTGGACCGCGTACGAGGGGCCAACGTGGATCATCTGATGGCGCAGGAGCGCGGCGTAGGCCCTTCGCCCCGTCTCTTGTGCGATCGGACAGTAGAAGCGGACGTGCAGGTGCGTCGCGTGCCCGGGTGCGTGGCGGATCATCGGCGGAAGCGCGCCTTTCCCCTTGAAGAGTCCATCGAGCCACTCCGGATCTTCGCCCTCGTGCTCCGCTTCCGCGCGCAGGAGCGCCTGGACGGAGTGGTCGATGAGGATCATCTCGACGTCCGTCCGCGCGACCAGGGCACGCACGAGCGCCCAGCTCCGCGCGGTGTCCAGGTTCTGAGCGGTCGCACGGCGGTACCACGCCGTCCCGTCGAGGTAGTAGTACCCGACGTCGACGTCGCGCCCCGACTGATGGCTCAGGTGCGGACGCAGGTAGCCGCCGCCGCGGGCGCTGATGTCGCCGATGGAGACCTTGGGCGAATCGGGAAACTGCGCCGTGACCGCGTGGATGGCCGTCTCGAGCGACGCGATCGTCTCGTCCGTTCCGTACGCTTCCGCCGAGGCGACCACCGTCCAGGCGTCGCCCGGCGGCATCGGCGTCCCGTTGAACAGGAGCCCCGCGTTCGGCTTGCCGATCGACATGGACCCGAGCGACGAAGGTTTCGTCAAGAGGCGCTGCTCGAGCTCCGCATCGCTGACGCCGGCTAGCGGATGCGGCGGAGTGATGCCGGTGCCGGGCGCAGGCTCGACGTCGAACGAGTCGTCGGCGGGCCCCTCGTCCTCGTCGTCGTCCTCGTCGCTCGACTCGGCGTCGCCGCCCGGCGCCTCGGAGGGCGTGGCGCTCGCGACGGCGTTCGCTGCGCTCTGCCGAGGGGGTGCGCCTTCGCCTGCCGCGCTCGCCGGTGCGGCCGCGCTCGCCGTGCTTCCCGGTCGCGCGGGCGCGCACGCCGTCGCCGCCAGCACGAGCCAGGCGGTTGCCGAAAGGAGCGGCCTTGCGACCATGCGGCGGCCACACTGCCACCGGTTGGCCGATTCGCCAAACCGAAGGCCGTGCTCGAGGCCCGTGGTATGCCGGGCGACGTCCATTTCATGCGCCCAGCAGAAAGCCCGATAGCGCTCGCGCGCGTCATCGACCCCGCTCGCGCCGAGGCGCTGGTGAGGAGCCTCGGAACGGACGGCGGCCGGGCGCTCGGCGTTCTCCTGGGTGCTGCGTTTCCGCCGCTCACACCCGTGCACGGCTGGCAGCTGGATGCTCTCGACGTCATGGCGCGCCGCGGCTTTCGCTCACAGCGGAGTCGAGAATTTCTCATCGGGCGGTTGCGCGACGAGCTCCCGACGCTCGATGACGCCGAGCACGTCAAGGCGACGCTGCGCCGGCAGTCGTGGGCACAGCGGGCGCGTATCGCGCTGCGTGAAGTGCTGCCGCGCTCGCTCGGCGGCGCTGCGGTCGACGTCACCGCTCGCGAGCTGAGCCATCTCGCAGAGGCCGGGTTCGCCGTCGCACTCGCCGAGGCGGAGGCGCACGCCACCGCTCGCTTCGGCACGCCGCGCCGCGCGGACGGCGCACCGTCGGTCCTCACCGTGCTCGGCATGGGGAAGCTCGGGGGCCTCGAGCTGAACGCGGGCTCCGACGTCGACGTCATCTGCATCTACGACACCGACGACGGCGCCGCCGGCGACGTGAGCCTGCACGAGTACTGGACCCACGTCGCGCGACGAGCAGTGGCGACGCTGGAGGAACCGACGGAGGACGGCTTCGTCTGGCGCGTCGATCTGCGCCTGCGCCCCGAGGGATCCCAGGGGCCGCTCGTGTACTCCGCCACCGCCGCCGAGCGGTACTACGAGACGTGGGGGCGGCTGTGGGAACGCGCGGCGCTCCTCCGCGCGCGCCCCATCGCGGGCGACCCTGAGCTCGGCGCGACGCTCGGCAGGGAGGTGATCACCCCGTTCGTCTACCGGCGCAACGTCGATCCGTCGATCGCGACCTCGCTCGTGGAGCTCGTGGAGCGTTCGCGCGCCGAGCTCCGCGCCGATCGCGCGCGGAACCTCAAGCTCGGCCGTGGCGGTATCCGCGAGGCGGAGTTCTTCGTGCAGGCGCTTCAGCTCATCTGGGGCGGCAGGGAGCCGAGCCTTCGCGTCCAGGGGTCGCTCGCTGCCCTCGAGCGGCTCGAGAGCAGCGGCCTGGTCACCGATCTGGAGGCGCGCGACATCCGCGACGCTTATCTCCTGCTTCGCCGCGCGGAGCACGCCGTCCAGTGGCGCACCGGCGTGCAGACGCACGACGTCCCCGCGGACTCGAACGAGCTCGACGTGCTCTCGCGCATCCTCGGCTACCGCCGTGGCGAGCATCTCTCGGCGGCCCTCGAGCGAGCGCGCAACTCGGTGAGCGATCGCTTCCTCTCGCTGCTGCGCGAGCCGCCGCGTCCGCCGCAGCGCTACGCGGTGCTGCGCTCCCTGCTCGAGCAGCGGGCGCCCGAGCGCGAGGCCGTCGTCGAGGAGCTCTTCGGCGATGCGGACGTCGGACAGCACCTCCTGCGCCTTGCACGGCGCCCGGACAGCCTGCTCGGCGACCTCACGCTCGAGCGGCACCCCGAGCTGTCCGATCGCGTGCTCGACGCTCTGCGCAGCTCCTCCGATCCGGAGCAGGCGGCTCGCTACCTCGCCTCGTTCTTCGCGCGCTTCTCGTCGGCGGCAGCCTATGTTGCGGCGCTCGCCAGCGAGCCGCGCTCGATGCGGCGTCTGGTGACGGCCCTCGGTGCGAGCGCCTTCGTCGGCGAGGCCATCGCGGCGCGCCCCGACCTGGCGGACGCGGTGCTCTTTCCGGAGGGCAAGATCACGACGGCGGAGGTCCGCCGCATCGTCGATCAGGAGATGGACGCCTTCGAGCAGCAGGCGCAGCCGAACGCGGACGTGCACGAGCGTCGCGAGGACTTCATCGGCGCCCAGCGCCGGGCGCAGCGACGCGTCACGCTGGCGGTCGCCGTGGCCGATCTCTCGGGCGAGCTCGACACCCGGGAAGCGACGCGGGTGCTCTCCACGCTGGCCGACGCCATCCTCGAGGCGGCGGTCCGCTACGAGATGGGAGGTGACACGCGGGGGCTCTCGGTGATCGCCATGGGCAAGCTCGGCGGCGGCGACATCGGGTACGGCTCCGATCTCGACGTGCTCTTCATCTACGACCCCGAGGCCACTCCCCACGACCACCACGGCCCCGACTACTACTCTCGCCTCGCTCAGCGCGTCATCCGCCTGATCACCGAGCCCCATGCAGTCGGTCCGGGCTACGAGCTCGACACCCGGCTCCGTCCGTCCGGCTCGCAGGGGCTCCTCGTCACGTCGCTGTCGTCGTTCGCTCGTTACCACGGCGTCGCGCTCGACGGCGTCCCCGTCGACGCGGATCGCCTGGCCGTCTCCTCGGGCGCGGCGTGGGAGCGGCAAGCGCTGCTCCGCGCGCGCGCGTGCGCCGGCGATAGGGCGCTCGGCGCACGCGTCCTCGCGATCGCACACGCCGCCGCGTACGAAGGGGGCGCTCCGAAGCCCGCGGAGGTCCATCATTTGCGTCTACGAATGGAGCGCGAGCTCGCGCGCGAGCGGCCCGGGCGCTTCGATCTGAAGACCGGACGTGGCGGCCTGCTAGACGTCGAGTTCGCCGCGCAGTGGCTGCAGATGCGACACGGAACCGATCCTTCGGTGCGCACCACGGACACGGTGGCCGCGCTTCACGCGCTGCAGAACGCCGGACACCTGTCGCGCGCGGGCTTCGAGGCGCTTCGCGACGGTTACGTATTCCTGCGCCGCCTCGAGCAGCGCATTCGCATCGTCCACGGCTCGGGAATGACCGTGCTCGACGAGAGCGCCGCAGGTCTCACGAAGCTCGCGCGGCGCATGGGCATCCCCGATTCGCCGGCACAGTCC
>CAYUAW010000568.1:0-4242 GCA_964442485.1 uncultured Polyangiaceae bacterium | reverse complement strand
CGAAGGCGGCGGGGGGAGCAGTTCGCCGTAGGCGAAGCGGCGGGGGGCCAAGGCCTGGCTGAGGCCCCCCGCCGCTAGTAGGCGCGTCGCAACCGCGGAATACCGCTCGACCTGCGCGTTCCGGGACGATTCTGGCGTCCAGAGGACGAAACCTCGGGCGACTCCGCTGGAGAATTCCCGTGCTTCGAGAGTGACGTGGGCGGTTGCACGATGACGCACCACATCGGCTTGCGTCCCCACACGTGGAGTGTGAGACAGAGATTCGCTCTCAACCGATGGGGATGAATGACATGGTCAAGTTCGATCGTCAGAGACTCATTTTCGGGCTCTATCTTCTCGTGGTCATCGCCGCGTTCGAGCTCCTGGTCGGGCACTTCAAGGTCCCGGGGTGGCCGGCGTTCCTCGCGATGATCTTCTTCTTCGTGGAGCACATGGACCTGAAGAAGGCGTCGCACATCATCGTCGGCGGCGTGTTCGGCATCGCACTCATCCTGCTCGCGCGGCCGATCATCGGTGCGCTCGCACCCATCATGGGTCTCGAGCTCGCGGGCCTCACCTTCGTCCTCGTGCTGGTTTACGCGATCGTCGCGTTCGGGGAGATGGTGCCCATTCTGTTCAACAACTACGCCTTCATGTATCTCACCGTGACAGGCGTCGCCGTGCAGCAGCCGAACCCGAATCCGTTCCTCTGGATGGCGATCGCCGCGATCGGCGGGTCGGCGCTCATCGCTGGCGTGGTCGGCATCGGCCGGCTCATGATGGCGCAGGCCGCAGCGAAGGCCGCGACGGCATCGACGACGTCCTCGGCGTAGCGGCCGGGGCAAAAATCTAGCACCGCGACCCTTTCCCGGTATGCTCCACGGTGACGTGGAGCACGCCGGTCCCCCAGCGCTCGAGCTCTCGGGGCTCACCAAGCGCTTCGGCGAGTTCACCGCCGTGGACGGGCTCGATCTGCGGGTCGTGCACGGCGAGCGCTTCGGTCTGCTCGGGCCGAACGGCGCCGGCAAGACGACGACCATCCGCCTGATGATGGGGATCCTGAAGGCGACCTCCGGGACGGCGCACATCCTCGGGCACGACTGCTTCAGGGAGCGCGTCGAGCTGATGAGACGGGTCGGCTACCTTCCCGACGAGCCGACGTTCCACGACTACCTGCGCGGCAGCGAGATCGTGCAGTTCGTCGCCGACATGCACGGGCTCGAGCAGAGCTGGTTCACCGAACGGGGCCGCCCGCTCATCGAACGCCTCGAGCTCACGAGCGCGATGGACGAGTACGCCGTCAACTACTCGCGCGGCATGAAGAAGAAGCTCGCGATGGTGTGCGCCCTCGCCCACTCACCGGAGCTCCTGATCCTGGACGAGCCCACGAGCGGCCTCGATCCGATCGCGACACGCCAGCTGAACGCACTTCTCGTGGAGGAGTCCGACCGCGGCACGACGGTGGTCCTGAGCTCACATCTGCTCGACCAGGTGCAACGCTTCTGCCATCGCATGGCCATCGTCGCGGGCGGGAAGCTCTGCGCCGTCGGGACGCTGGGCGAGCTCCGGCTCCGCGCGTCCAGCGAGAGCTCGCTCGAGGACATCTTCTTCGCCGTCACCGCCGGTGCGTCCGAGGACCTCGGCGCGAAGGGGACCTCCGCGTGACGCTCGGCCGGGGCGCGCCCAGGGCAGCTCCCCCCTCCGTCGCGCGCGTCGTGTGGCTGGTCACCCGCCTCGCCGGCCGGCGCTTCTCGAACCGGGTGCTCTCCCGGTGGCGTCGAGCGCGCCCGGGCGGCGCGCGCGCAGGAACGGCGCGCAAGGGCCAGGCCGGGCGGGCCCTGGTCGTCTTCTTCTCGGCACTCTTCCTCTTCAACTCCGTGAACTTCACGACGAGCATCGTGCGCAACGCTGCGGCGCGCGCGGAGCGGCGCGCCGATCCCGATCAGACTCTGGTCGACAGCAACGTCATGGAGTTCGTCGACTGGGCGGAGACCGAGCGCGACGGCACCGAGACCGACGGCGCGGACGGAGTGCGGCGCGAGCTCCGCGAAGTGTTCGCCTCGTACGCCCGGCGCGAGGGCATTCGAGACGAATCGGCTCGCGAAGCGCGCGCGGATTCGCTCTTACGAGTCTTCGACGAGAAGGGCGCCGCCGGGTTCCGGCGGAGCGTGGTACCTTACGGCTTCTTCCCGAGCCGGGCGCTCTGGTACGACCGCGTGTCGGAGCTCGACATGGTGCTCCCGCTCGGGCTCGTCGCGACGCTCCTCGCGCTCGCGCTGACCCTGGTGTCGGCGTTCGGCGGCCACACGGAGATGGCGCGCGTCGAATCGACCCTCGAGTGGTGGTTCACGTTTCCGGTCTCGCCACGTGGGCTCTTGCTCGCTCGCATCCTGGAGACGGCGCTCGTCAACGGCCTCTCCTGGTTCGCGCTGTTCCCCTTTTACTGGGTCGTCTATGCCTGCGCTGGCAAGGGCGGGTGGGCCCCGGTCGTCGCGGCCGGCCTGACCACGTACGTGGGTCTCCTCGGTGGGAGCCTGCGGGTGCTCGCCGAGACGGCGCTACGACGCTGGCTCCCGCTCCGCGTCGTCGCCGGCGTGCAGGCCGTGCTGTCCATCCTCGCGTCCGTGCTGCTCGTCGGCGCGATCGCGTCGATGGCGCCGGCCGGTTTCGACCTGCAAGCCGCCGTCGCGGAACGCCTTCCCGTGACGGCGCTGTTGAACCCGTTCTCGCTTCCGCTCTGCGCGCTCGTGGAGGGACGTCTTGGCGCGATCGCAGCCTTGCTCCTGCCGGTCACCGCGCTCGGCAGCGTCGCACTCGCCGTCACGGTCGGCAGCCACCTGCTCGGCGACGGCCTCGTGTCGAGCTTCACGGAAGCTCAAGGGTCCCGGAGCGCGACGTTCCAAGGCTCGCCCCCACGCTCCGCGTTCCGCGCCATTCTTCGCAAGGAAATACTGTCCGTAGTGCGCAACCGGACGCGGCTCGGGCAGACCCTGATCGCGCCGCTGCTCGTCGCGGGCGTTCAGCTCGCAATGAACCCATCGCTGCTCTCCGACCTGCGCCACGCGCCCCGCGTCGCCGCCGCCGTCGCGTACGGCGTCGCCGCTTTCATGCTCTCCGGCGGCGCGACGGGGTCGCTCATCGTGGAGGTATCGGCGATCTGGCTCGTGTTCACCCTGCCCCGCTCGGTCGATCGGCTCCTGATGTCGAAGGCGACGCTCTGGGCGGGTGCCTCGGTCGTCGTCGCCGGCATCGTGTTCGCGGCGCTCGTCTTCGTGAACCCCGGCTTCCGGCTGACCGACGCGCGCTACTTCCTGATCGTCCCGGTCGGCCTGGTCATCCAGGCGTTCATCGCCGTGGCGCTCGGCGCACTCGGGACGGATCCCTTCGCCACGGACGCCCGACGACAGCTCCGGCCATCGATGATGTATCTCTTCATGCTGACGGCCGGGACGTTCGGCTACGCCCTCTACACGCCGTCGTCCTGGGCGAAGTTCACGCAGATCGTGCTCTCCACGCTGCTCGCGTTCGCGCTCTGGCAGAAGGTGCGCGACCACGTGCCGTTCCTGCTCGATCCCACGGAGGCGCCTCCACCGGAGATCGCGGTCGCGGACGGCATCATCGCCGCGCTCGCTTTCTTCGTGCTGCAGGGCATCCTCGCGGCCGTCCTGGTGCACGACGGCGTCTCCCCGGGGAAGAGCCTGCTCTACGCATTCGCGATCGCTGGCGTCGTCGTCGCGCTGCTCTCGCTGTTCATCCTGAGGCAGAGCGGGCTGCCGGATCTTCTAGGCGCGCTCGGCCTCCGCTTCGCCGGCTCGCGTCCCCTCGCCGCCGTCGCTATGGGGCTCGGCGCCGGTGCCGCCGCGTTTGCCGTTGCCGCGGCGTACACGGCGCTCATCCATCGCGTCCCCTGGCTCGGCCAGATGAAGGACGAGACGTTCAAGCTCAAGCCCGCCGACCGCAATGCGGAGATGCTCCACTGGTTCGAGCTCCTCGCCGTGTTCGCCGCGCCGCCCGTGGAGGAGTTCATCTTCAGGGGTCTCCTTTACAAGGGGCTCCGCCGCTCCATGAACGCCGCGCGGGCCACCGTCGGCAGCGCGCTGGTCTTCGCCCTGGTGCATCCCCCGGTCGCGTTCGTTCCAGTCTTCGTCCTCGCCATCTTGGCGGCCGTGACGTACGAGCGCTCGAAGCTCCTCATGGCACCGGTCGTCGCGCACGCGACGTACAATGCGCTGCTCTTCGCGTTCGCGCTCCACTGAACTCGAG
>CAYUAW010000567.1:1558-4270 GCA_964442485.1 uncultured Polyangiaceae bacterium | reverse complement strand
AGCTGCCGGACGTATTGGTGCACGTGGCGTTGGCGCTGCAGCCGCCGTTGTTCGTGGCGCACTCGTTCACGTCGGTGCAGGTCGTGCCGCTGCCCGTGTAGCCCGAGTTGCAGGCGCAGGAGAAGCTGCCGGACGTGTTCGTGCAGGTGGCGTTGGTACTGCAGCCGCCGTTGTTCGTCGCGCACTCGTTCACGTCGGTGCAGACGAGCCCGTCACCGGTGAAGCCCGACTTGCACGCGCAGGAGAAGCTGCCGGAGGTGTTGGTGCAGGTGGCGTTCGAGCTGCAGCCGCCGTTGTTCGTGGCGCACTCGTTCACGTCCGTGCAGGTGGTCCCGTTGCCGGTGAAGCCCGACTTGCACGCGCAGGAGAAGCTGCCGGAGGTGTTGGTGCAGGTGGCGTTGGTGCTGCAGCCGCCGTTGTTCGTGGTGCACTCGTTCACGTCGCTGCACACCACGCCGGTGCCGGTGAAGCCCGGCTTGCACGCGCAGGTGAAGCCGCCCGCGGTGTTCGTGCACGTCGCGTTCGCGCTGCAGTTGCTCCCGCCGGTCGTGCACTCGTTCACGTCGGTGCAGGTGACGCCGTTGCCGGTGAAGCCCGTGTTGCAGGCGCAGGTGGAGCTGCCCTGGGTGTTCGTGCAGGTGGCATTGGTGCTGCAGCCGCCGTTGTTCGTCGCGCACTCGTTCACGTCGGTGCAGGTGACGCCGTTGCCGGTGAAGCCCGCCGTGCAGGTGCACGTGAAGCTGCCCGACGTGTTCGCGCAGGTGGCGTGGCTCGAGCAGTCGCTGGTGCCCGCCGTGCACTCGTTCACGTCGGTGCACGTGACGCCGTTGCCGGTGAACCCCGGGAGGCACCCGCACTGGAAACCGCCCGCGGTGTTCGTGCAGGTCGCGTTCGGGCTGCAGTTGTCGGTGTGAGCGGTGCACTCGTTGATGTCGACGCACGACGTGCCTGCGCCGCCGCTGGTATCGGTGTAGCCGGCCCCGCACTGGCACTTCGGCCCGCTCTGACCCGAGACGCACTGCGCCTTCGGGTCGCAGTTCAATGTCTGGCACTGCGTGTCGAGCTGGCAGAGCTTGCCGTCGCCGTGCACGTCGATGTAGCCGTGCGGGCACGCACACACCGCAGCGCCCTGGTTGATGGAGCACGTCGCGACCGCGTCGCACCCGGCGGTCGCGCACAGGCTCGTGCAGAGCGTGCCGTTGCCGTGCGTGTCCGCGGTGCCCGGCGGGCAGGTGCAGGTGAACCCGCCGCCCTTGTTGGCGCAGATCGCCGCGGGGTCGCAGTTGTCGCTGCCCTCGGCGCACTCGTCGATGTCCGTGCACGTCGTGCCGTTGCCGCGATAACCCGGCCCGCACGCGCAGGTGAAGGAGCCCGCGGTGTTCTGGCAGACGGCATGCGCGTCACAGGGATTGCCCAGGCACTCGTTGATGTCGGTGCACGTGGTCCCGTTCCCGGTGAACCCCGGCTTGCACGCGCAGCTGAACGACCCGTCCAAGTTCGAGCAGGTGGCGTTCGCGCTGCAGCCGCCGTTGTTCGTCGCGCACTCGTTCACGTCGGCACACGTCGTGCCGTTGCCCGAGTAGCCCGCCTTGCAGGCGCACGTGAAGGATCCCGCGGTGTTCGTGCACGTCGCGTTGGCGCTGCAGCCGCCGTTGTTCGTCGCGCATTCGTTCACGTCGGCACACGTCGTGCCGTTGCCCGTGAAGCCTGCCGCGCATGCGCAGCTGAACGTGCCGTCCAGGTTCGTGCAGGTGGCGTGCGGGTCACACGGATTGCTCGTGCACTCGTTGACGTCGGTGCAGGTCACGCCGTTGCCGGAGTAGCCGGTCTTGCAGGCACAGGTCCGGCTCCCCACCGTATTCGTGCACGTCGCGTTGGTGCTGCAGCCGCCGTTGGCCGTCGCGCATTCGTTCACGTCAGAGCACGTCTTGCCGTCCCCGGTGAACCCCGGCTTGCAGGCGCAGGAGAAGCTGCCGGTGGTGTTCGTGCACGTCGCGTTGGCGTTGCAGCCGCCGTTGTTCGTCGCGCACTCGTTCACGTCGTTACAGACGATGCCGTCACCGGTGAAACCCGGGTTGCACGCGCAAGTGAAGCCGCCGGGGGTGTTCGTGCAGGTCGCGCTCGGCCCGCAGTTGTCGGTGTTGAGGGTGCACTCGTCGACGTCGGAACACGTCTTGCCGTCGCCAGTGAAGCCTGGCTTGCACGCGCAGGTGAATCCTCCGTTCGTGTTGGTACAGGTTCCGTTCGCGCTGCAGCCGCTGGTGCCGCTGGTGCACTCGTTCACGTCCGTGCAGGTCACGCCGTTGCCGGAGTACCCGGGCTTGCACGCGCAGGTGAAGCCGCCAGGGGTGTTCGTGCAGGTCGCGCTGGCGTTGCAGTTGCTGGTGCCCTTTGCGCACTCGTCGACGTCCGTGCAGGTCACGCCGTTGCCGGAGTACCCGAGCTTGCACGCGCAGGTGAAGCCGCCAGGGGTGTTCGTGCAGGTGGCGCCGGCGCTGCAGTTGCTGGTGCCCTTCGCGCACTCGTCGACGTCGTCACAGGCCTTCCCGTCGCCGGAATAGCCCGCCTTGCAGGCGCAGGAGAACCCTCCCGCGTTGTTCGTGCACGTCGCGTTCAGATCGCAGTCGTTCGTGCCGAGCAGGCACTCGTCGACGTCCGCGCAGGTCTTGCCGTCGCCGGTGAACCCCGTCTTGCAGGCGCAGGTGAACCCGC
>CAYUAW010000567.1:0-1458 GCA_964442485.1 uncultured Polyangiaceae bacterium | reverse complement strand
GCGCAGGTCTTGCCGTCGCCGGTGAACCCCGTCTTGCAGGCGCAGGTGAACCCGCCCGGGGTGTTCGTGCAGGTGCCGTTCGTGCTGCAGCCGGCGACGCCGGTCGCGCACTCGTCGACGTCCGCACAGGTCTTGCCGTCGCCGGCGAACCCGATTGCGCAGGCGCAGGTGAACCCGCCGGGCGTGTTCGTGCACGCCGCGTGAGCGTCGCAGCCGGCGACGCCGGTCGCGCACTCGTCGACGTCGGCGCAGGTCTTGCCGTCGCCCGTGAACCCGTCCTTGCACGCGCAGGTGAATCCGCCGGGCGTGTTCGTGCACGTCGCGTCGGTGCTGCAGCCAGCGGAGCCCGCGGCGCATTCATCCACGTCGGTGCAGGTCCGGCCATCGCCCGTGTAGCCCGCGTTGCACGCGCACGTGTACCCGCCGCTCGGGCCCGAGCACGTCGCGTTCGCGTCGCAATGACAGGCGTGAGTTCCGGAATCGGTGGCTGGATGCGACCCCGCGTCCTTCGGCGGCGGCTTTCCGGAGTCTTCGTCCGGTGGCGGTTTGCCCGCGTCCGTCCCTGGCGGCGGTGTCCCCGTATCCATTTCCGGGGCCGGCGGTCCTGCGTCGTGCGTCGGAGGCGGCGGATTGTGACCCGTGCCCGGATGCGAGCCGCTTCCCGAATCCTTGCTCGCCGGGGGCGACTTGCCCGCGTCGTGCGTCGGAGGCGGCGCATTCTTGCCGGCGTCGTGATGCGTCACGGGCGGCGGTTTGCCGGCGTCGAGCCTCCCGACGACGTGGGCGTCGAGGCCGCCTTCCTGCGGGGAAAAGCCGTGGGTATCGCCGCCGCCGCAGCCGACCGCCAAGAGTAGCCCTGCCAGCGCACCGAGTCGCATCCCCATGCTCAGTCACCTCGTCCAAAAGGAGAGTCGCACGCCGCCGCAAGACTACGTTCAATCGTTCACGAACAGAAGAGTCGCCCGGGGCGAAGTTCGCGCGACGTGACGCCGAGAAGAAGTTTGTATCGCCGATGGAAGGACAGTGAGCGACCATCGCCTTGGTCGGGCTGAGCCACTGACGCGGTTCACTGTCCGCGTGCGGTCAGTGGGCACGAGCGCGAAAGGTAGCGACGCTGTCGCGAGCGATGGGTTGTGGGTTCCCACCGTTCCGCGGACGCGGAGAACGCAGACGGCTAGCTCTCCGACCCTCTCGCTCCGCGTCACGTCTCTCGAGCGCGCGGAGTGAACTCCGCGCGCTCGGTGAACTCCGAGCGGATGCTCGCGGCGTCACACGTCGGTGGGGCCCACTCTTCCGTGCAGTGAGCACAGTTCTCGGGGAGAGGGGCGGGAGCTCGAGGTCCCGTTCAGACCCAGGAAACCAGGTAACTCAGCGACTCCAAGGGATCCGCCACCGGACGGACTGCGCGCGCCTCGGCACTGCGACAGAAGAGCTGCGTGTTCTTCGCGAAGAACGATC
>CAYUAW010000566.1:0-4275 GCA_964442485.1 uncultured Polyangiaceae bacterium | reverse complement strand
GTCGAGCAGGCCGCTGGACATGGGCGGCCCCGTTCGGCCGGTGAGCCCCCGTCATCTCGCGGGCGATCTCGTCAGGGGTGATCGCGCTGCCTTCGACGAGAACGCCCGGCTCGCGGCAGACGAGTACAGGTATGGTCGTGGTTCGCCGCTCGGTGCTCGCTTCGAGCGGCTCATGGACGAGGGCGGCGCGTTCGCGGTGTCACTCCCGTCCCGCTCTCCCGACGGGGACACGAATTCCGCCGAGACAATGATGCTCGCGACGGCGCCCATCTCCGCATTCGTCGAGGCGGCGCTGACCGGCGCGAACGACGCGCGGGAACGCGCGCGGCGTTCGCTCGAGGTGCTGTGCAACGCGACGGGCGCGACGGCGGCGCACCTCTACCTGCTCGGCGAAGACGGCGCACGTCTCGCCGCGTCCTTGGGTGAGCTCGACGCACCGCAAGGCCTCGGCGAGTTCCTGCTCGCATACTCGGGACGAGGTCTCGACGACGATGGAGCCACCGAGCTCGTCAGCGACGAGACACACGCCCTCGACGGAGCCTTCGTGGCAGCGAACGGCACACGCTATTCAGTGCTCCTGCTCACGTGCCTCGAGGAGGGCGACGCACGGCACGCCGCTGCCGCCGCCCTGGTCGTCGGCGAGAAAGCCGGCGCCGTCCATCACGAGATCACCGTCGCGCTCGGGACCCATCTGCTCCGCGCCGGCGACGCGACCGGGATCCGGGCTTGAGCTCGCAGAGTGCAGCACGGCGCCCCACGCGGTTCGTCCGCGTGTCCACCGACCTCCCCGTCTCCGCGGACCGTGCGTTCGCGCTCGCTCACCGGCTCACGCTGTTCGAGTACGTGGTGAGCCCCTTCGTTCGCCTCGCCGTGAGGGGAGAGCAGCGCGCCCTCGCAGAGCGAGAAGGTTTTTCGCTCGGGAGCGAGTACTCGGCGCGCCTCTGGTTCTTCATCGTGATCCCGGCCTGGACGCATCACCTGAAGATCGTCTCCGACGGAGACCACGAGCTCTACACGAACGAACAGAGTGGGCCGGCGCGCGTCTGGAACCACCGGCTGACGTTTCTCCCTACGGGCGAAGCGACGTGCCGGTACACCGACGAGGTCGAGCTCGAGGACGGCATGCTGGGAGCGCCACTCGCGCTCTTCACGCAGGCTTTCTTCCGCTATCGGCAATGGCGCTGGCGGCGGTTGCTTCGGAATGGTGTTCCGTTCGGGGAATGAGACACCGCCGCCTCGCTGGCATCGCACCACGACGGTAAATTCTTGGCTGATTGCATGGACTGCTGCGCGGCGACGAGCGCAACGCGAGTGCGGCGTCGGAAGGACGTTTACAGCATCGTGTACGCTGACGTAGGTTGTGCTGCTCTGCATGTGGACCCGTGGCGCCGCGGTCTGCTCGCTGTCTGTCGTCGTGTGTTCGTGCACGAACGAGGACATGGGTCTGCCCGCGCTCGACCGGCTAGAGAAGCCCCCTGCGCTCACCACCGAGCCCCCGGCGATGCGACCGGACACGCAGGGCACGCCACCGCCCGACCGCGTCGTGAATCCGGATGCAGGCACCGTCGTGGACGCCGGAGCGCCCCCCGCCGTCGACGCAGGAGCGCCGCCGTCAGCCGACGCGGGCGTCGATGCCGCGAAGCGCACCGGTCCCGTCGACCAGGGCCTCGAAGCGCTGTCGTGGGAGTCCATCCCGGTGCTCGGTACGTCCGTCTTCGGGGAGTTCGCGAGCTACGACCGCGACGAGTCGTCGACGTTCCCCTTCGTTCAGCCGGGCAACAAGGATTTCAACAACTGGCTCGCGATCTGCGGGGGCCGCCCGACGATCAACTACGGAGTCACGCTCGGAACAAGCTCCTGCGATCCCGGTCAACAGGGCTATCTCATAGCGTCGACCGATGACGGTCCCGGCTTCGTCTCGCGCATCTTCTACACGCACTCCGAGTTCGACTCGAAGGCGCCGCAGGATCAGGAGAAGATCCGCATCTACGTCGACGACCTGACCACGCCCGTCTACGAGGGCAAGCTCGCCGACTGGAAGAACGGAACGGACCCGACCTTCGCGCCTCCCCTCGTGGGATGGACGTCCGGCGCGCTCCTCAGCTACCAGCCCATCAGCTACACGTCGAAGCTCCGCATCCTGCTCGACGACCTGAGCCCGACCGCCATCTATTATTATCAGATCGGATACCACTCGAGCGACGAGACTCTTCCCTTCCGCCCGGGGCGCGTCGACGGCGAGGCGGTCCTGAACCGGGTGCGCAAGGAAGCCACCGGCGGCACGGGCCGCGACGTCTGGGCCGACAGCGCTCTCGCTCTCGCGCCGAACGCCGTCGCGCGCCCCCTGGAGCACGACGGCCCCGGCACCCTCGAATCACTGAGGCTCATCGTTCCGAGCGCCAGTGTCGAGCTCCTCGCCGGTGTCATCCTCCGCGCCGTGTGGGACGACGCCGCCTCGCCCGCCATCGAGCTCCCGCTCGGCACGCTCTTCGGCCAGCGGCAGGGCCTCGCCGACTTCGAGACGCTGCCGATGACCGTGAAGACCGCCGGAACGAGCGTCACGATGACGCTCGCGTTACCGATGCCCTTCGCAAGCCATGCTCACCTCGAGCTCGAGAACATCGGCACGCAGACCGTCATCCTCGCCATCCGTGCCGAGGGCAGCAAGGGACGCGCCGCGAACGCTGGAGAGCTCCACGCCGACTTCCAGTCCCGTCACGCTCCAATGCAAACTGGCACGCGCTTCCCCATCGCAACCCTGGCCGGCAAGGGCCGCTACGTCGGCACCCTCGTCTCCCTCGAAGGCCAGGCCGACTCCGCGCTCCCCGTCACGAGCCCCTTCAACTTCCTGGAAGGGGACGACGTCCTGGTGGTCGATGGCAAGCAAGCGGGTCACGGCACGGGAACCGAAGACTTCCTCGACGGCGGCTGGTACTTCGAAAAAGGCCCCTTCTCCTCCCCCTTCGCCGCCATGATCGCGATCACGGATGCGTCAAGCCCCGTGGGACAAGTGACCGCTCTGCGCTGGCAGGTGATGAGCGACGCAGTCGACTTCCAGAGGTCGCTCGATCTGTCGCTCGAGTACGGGACGAACCGACTGAATACGGCGATCGATTATTCCGCGGTGGCGTTCTACTACCTGGGGATGTGATGTTCGCGATGCACCACGAGTAGCACCAACCTGGGCCGCCGCATGAAGCGGCCAACTCCGCTGTGTCGAGGTGCTAGGCTGCGGGAGTGAGCTGGACGAAGGTGCGCGAGGCAGGGCGTGTTCTTCTTGCTCTCCTTGCTACGGCCTGCGGCGAGCAAACGAGCTTGCTCCAGCGGAGCGTCACCGACCGAACGGACGCCGCGATCGACGCTCGCACGCACACCCCCGCTGGCGACGCTGGCGCGGGCGGGCGGCCCGTACTCGACGGAAGCCTGCACCCCGCGGTCGATGGGGGGCCGAACACCGAAATTGCTCGCGCGCCTTGTCCTCCATCCGTGGCGCTTCCCCGCCCGCCCGAGAGCGGGTCGTGCGAATGGGAAATACCGCTGGCGCCCGGGTCCTTCGATCCCCAGAAGGTGAACTTCCAGTTCGATTCCGGCGACGCCGGGCTCAGGAATGCCATCTTCAACGTGTCAGCCGCGGCCTCGTGCGAATCGTTCGGGAGAGCATGGTACTACGACGACCCCGCGACCCCCTCTCGCGTGGTGCTGTGTCCCGGAGCCTGTGCCGAGCTGCAGAGCACCCCTTACCTCCGCGTCGTGATGCTCATCGGCTGCAATGCCTGAACGTCGAGCTCCACTCCGATTGCCGTCCCGCCCAGGCTCCGGCACGAAGCGCCAAGTGGCGCGTCGCCAGCGCAGGTCATGAACGACGAGGAACCGAGCCGATCAGCCATGTCCGCGGCGGTTGCGCGCGGGACGCATCGCCTGTGGGACTCACCGCCGTGGATCCTCGTTTCCGACAGGCCCGCGTTTCGCCATTCAATGCGAACGAACCGGAGCTGCCAGCTTGCCCTCCCTCATTCAATTCGAACGAAACGGAGCTCCCGGCTGCCCTCCCGCGTTCGATTCGAACCAACAAACCGCTCCCGGCTGCCTTTCTTCGTTCGATTCGAACCAAGAAAAAGCCTCCGGCTGCCCTCCCGCGTTCGATTCGAACCAACAAACCGCTCCCGGCTGCCTTTCTTCGTTCGATTCGAACCAAGAAAAAGCCTCCGGCTGCCCTCCCGCGTTCGATTCGAACCAACAAACCGCTCCCGGCTGCCTTTCTTCGTTCGATTCGAA
>CAYUAW010000565.1:0-4299 GCA_964442485.1 uncultured Polyangiaceae bacterium | reverse complement strand
TTCGACTCGAACGACGCAGGGCTCCCGGATGCCTTCCTCCGTTCGACTTCAACGACGCAGGGCTCCCGGATGCCTTCCTCCGTTCGACTTCAACGACACAGGGCTCCCGGATGCCTTCCTCCGTTCACTTTGAACATAGACTGGAACCCCAGGTTGAGCAGTCAGTCCGATTTGCGCGGTACTCGTGCCGCGGCGTGACCAGGGCTAGCTCGACCGCGAGCGCCGGACGGTGTCGGCCACCCAGTCGAGAAGCTCGACGAGCGCAACGGTAACGACCGGCGGAAAGCAAAGCCGTGCGCGCCGGGCGCAAACGTCAGATGAGCCCGGATTCCGGGCTCGACGCGTTCGCGTGAAGGCGCCGCGGCATGCGGCCTGCGAGGAACGCCTTGCGCCCGGCGCTCAAGGCTTCCTTCATTGCTTCAGCCATGAGAACTGGGTTCTTCGCATGCGCGATGGCGGTGTTCATCAGGACGCCGTGGCAGCCGAGCTCCATCGCGACGGCGGCGTCGCTGGCGGTGCCCACGCCGGCGTCGACGATGACCGGGACCTTCGCCTGCTCGAGGATGATGCGCAGGTTGTAAGGGTTCTTGATGCCGAGGCCGGAGCCTATCGGCGCGGCGAGCGGCATGACCGCCGCGCAGCCGAGCTCCTCCAGCTTGCGACAGACGATGGGGTCGTCCATGCAGTAGGGCAGCACGGTGAAGCCCTCCTTCACGAGGATCTTCGCGGCTTCGAGCGTCTGCTCGTTGTCGGGATAGAGCGTGCGCTGATCGCCGATGACCTCGAGCTTGACGATGTCGGCGATGCCGAGCTCGCGTGCGAGCCGGAGCGTTCGAACGGCCTCATCCGCCGTGTAGCAGCCCGCCGTGTTCGGCAGGATCGTGTAACGGCCCTCCGTGAGAAGCTCCATCATGGAGCCGTTGCCCCGGTCCTTCAGATCGACACGACGGAGCGCGACGGTCACGACCTGAGCGCCCGACGCTTCGAGCGCGGCGCGTGTCTCGGCGACGTCCTTGTACTTCCCTGTGCCCACGAAGAGGCGTGACTGGAAGGAAAACGAGCCGATTCGCAGAGCGTCGTCGGTCATCCGTGCCGGATACCCCCACGGCGAAGCGCCGGCAAGCAGGCGGTTACAGGCGCGCGTTCGGGTCAGGGGTGCGGGAAAATCCTGGGTCAGCCGCGGCTCGCCGCTGCTTCCCGCAAGATCTCCGCCAGGCGCGCGGCCGTCCTGCGCGTCGAGAGGCTGGCGTCGAGATCGGCCCGCGCCGCACGCCCCATCTGCTGTCGCAAGTCGGGCTCGCGAATCAAGCGGGAGAGCGCTCGACGCCAGTCGTTCAGATCCTTCGCGATCAGCGCGTTGCGTCCGTTCTCGACGAGCTCTGCGTTGATGCCGTAATCGGAGACGACCGCCGGGATGCCCACCGCCATGTACTGATGCAGCTTGAAGCCGTGTTTTGCCTGCGCGTAGGAATCCGGAAAGAGCGGGTAGAGACCGATGTCGAGGTCACGAAAATAGTCCGACTCGTTCTCGAGCCGCCACCTGACGTTCTCCACGTCGACCCCGGGAATGCTCGCCGGCGCATGATTGCCGACCAGCCGCAACGTGAATGCGTGGTCCCGCGCGAGGTCCTCGAAGACAGGGAACAGGCTCTCCACGAACTTGAACGTGGAGTGGGTCCCGATCCATCCCACCACGGGGCGTGCGCGTGCGTCCGGAGCACGTGGCGAGAAGCGATCGGTGTCGATCGCGGTGGGCACGACACTGACACGCGAGTTGAAGCGAGCGCAGAAGTCGCCGATGAACTCGCTGCCGGCGACGACCGAGTGCGACGCCTTCATGAGACGGGGCAACCAGCCGGGGTCGCGCAATCGGTCGAGCGCGCGCCCGGTCGACAGGAAGTAGGCGTCGTCGATGTCGTACACGATGGGTACGTCCAGCAACCGGAGAGCGAGATCGAACGGCGGAAAGGTCATGGGATGCACCCACACCTGGATGAGGATGGCGTCGAACCGTCTTGCGCGGGCCAGCGTGAGACTCCGGCGCAGCGTGCCTTCGAGCAGCCATTTCACCTTCCTGCCGGCGTGCCCACCTTCGAAGATGATGCCGTAGTCCTCGGGGCGGGTGAACGACTGCACTTCCACCTGCACCCCGTGCCGCGCAAGGGGCTCGACCATCTGGAAGACCCGGTATCGTGCAGCAGGGCTTTCTACCGGATGAGTGGTGAGGGCCAGCACACGTAGCTCAGGTCCGGGGGACGCATTGTTCTGCTCGGTCGAGCCAGACTCGTTCAGGTGCTGCTCCACTCGTCTCCTTTCCAGCGTCGGTGCATCCAGAGCCATTGCTCGGGGTGCTCGCGAACGAACCTTTCTAGCAGAACGGTCACCTGCGTCATGGCCTCCACGGCCCACTCGCGCGTCGGGTGCAACGGGGGGGTGAGCACGTCGGCGATCTCCACGGTGTGGGCGCCGCCCGGGAGACGCCGGGGGAACGCGACGACGAGCGGCGACCGCGCTCGCAGCGCACACAGCGCGGGCGAGAGATCCACCCACGCAGGCGCGCCCAGGAACGGCAGCCGCACTGCACCACGCCGGCGCTCGGGCGCCTGATCGACGAGCATCGCGACGAACTCGCCGGCCCCGAGCGCGCGCGCCGCTGCACGCGCGGCACCGCCCGCTTGAACGAGACGAACCCCGCGCCTCGACCGCGTCCGCTGCCACAGCGCGTCCGCGGCGCGCACGTGCAGCCGCTTCGTGACGACCGTCAGCGGCATTCGACTCGCGACGGCGCACGCGACGAGATCCCAGTTCCCCGTGTGGGCCGTCGCGATGACCGCGCCGTGAGAGCTCGCGCGCAGAGCCTCGATGCGTGCCCAGGGAAACGCTTCCGAGAGCCGGCGCTCGGGGCCGCGGAAGAGCATGCCCACGAGCTCCAGGACGCCCCGCGCAAGCGAGAGATACATCCCCCGGGCGACGCGCGCGGCGTCCGCGATCCCCGCCCTCTCCACGGCCGCCTCGACGTGGGCCCTCCGCACCTTCACGAGGTCGCCCACGACGAACGCGAGGCACCAGGCGACGGCAAGCGAGGCTGCTCCCGTGAACAGCGCGAGGCAGAAGGCCACGGCGGTCAACCCGAGGAGCGCACCCCGTGGCGCAATCACGAGCGCGTCGAAGGCGACCTCAGCCGAACCCGGCACGCCGGCCGCCCTGCGCCTGCGGCTCCACCGCGCCGGCGAAGACGTCTTCCAGCGCCAGGATGTACTCCTCGCCGCGGACCGTGCGCGCCGACACGAAGGCCCCATCGACGCGCAGCGCCTCGATCCGGCTCACGGTCAGGCTCGAGCCCCCGGAGGACGCGTACAGCGTCACGTGGCGGGCATCATGCGTCGCCCACCAGCCCTTGTCGTCCTTGCGGGCCTCCGCGGCCTTGATGATGGCGTTCAGATGGTCAAGGGTCATGAGACAGGGTTTCCCTCGCCGGGGCGTTCGGGTCAAGGCCGGTGTAGGCTACACGGCGTTGAACGCCGCGGAAAATGGGGCAAAGCCCGAGCCGGTCAGGGAAGACCACATCGTCGTCGAGCACATGACGAAGCGCTTCGCCGACTTCGTCGCCCTGGACGATATCAGCATGACGGTGCGACGCGGGCACATCGCGGTCGTCATCGGGGGCTCCGGGGCGGGCAAGACGACGCTGCTCAGGCTGCTCATCGGGCTCGAAAAGCCGACCAGCGGCAAGATCATCATCGACGGCGTCGACATCGTTCCTCTGAAAGACCGCGCGATGAACGAGGTGCGCCAGAAGTTCGGCATGGTCTTCCAGTATGCCGCGCTGCTCGATTCGCTGAGCGTCATGGACAACGTCGCCTTCCCCCTGCGCGAGCACACCAAGCTGAAGGAAAAGGAGATTCGCGCGAAGGTCTCGGAGAAGCTCGGCCTCCTGAAGCTCGAGGGCACCGAGAAGAAGTTCCCGAGCCAGCTCTCGGGCGGCATGCGCAAGCGCGTCGCGCTCGCGCGCGCTCTCATGCTCGAGCCCCAGGTCATCGTCTACGACGAGCCCACGAGCGGCCTCGACCCACTCTCGAGCCGCATGGTCGACGAGCTCATCGAGGAGACCCGCGACCGCTTCGGCGTCACCAGCGTCGTCATCTCCCACGACATGACGAGCGCGCTGAAGATCGCGGACTACGTGTTCCTCTTGTCGAAGGGCAAGCTCGTCGGCAAGGGCGCCCCGAAGGACCTCGTCGAGGGCGACATCGAGCTCGCGCACCAGTTCCTGGACGCGAGCGGGATCGCTGCGGAGCG
>CAYUAW010000564.1:0-4303 GCA_964442485.1 uncultured Polyangiaceae bacterium | reverse complement strand
CTTCGTTGCCATGCTCCTTGCCGGCGTCACCGTGCTCGTTCTCGGCTTCGTTGCCGTGCTCCTTGCCAGCGTCACCGTGTTCGTTCTCGCCTTCGTCACCGTGCTCATTGCCGGCGTCGCCGTGCTCGTTCTCGGCTTCGTTGCCGTGCTCGGCCTCGGCGCCGTCGTCGCCCCCGGCCCCCGCACCGTGCTCGGATTCGGCCTTCGCGCCGCCGGCGCCCGCCGCACCCTGGCCGTGCGGCTTGCAGAAGGAACCGCTGCTCTCCGCCTCGCACTCGAGACCCGGGCTGCAATCGGCAGAGGTCGTGCAAGCGATGCGCGACTGGCTGCTGCCGGTGGTGATGGCGCCCGAGTCGCTGCCGCTGCAGCCCCAGACGAGTCCGAAGGAAAGAAGGCCGATCGAGAAGTACTTGTTGTTCATGGTGTCGTCTCCAGTTCGTGCTCGGACTATCCCCTTCGAATTGCGTCCCGGGGCTGACGCCCGCTGACGGGGTTGACGGGAAGGGACCTCGGTGCGACGCTCGAGGGCGGGCGTGACCGAGCAGCAATCGCTGGAATTCCTTCTGTTTTCCGGCTCGTACGACGCGGTGCTGGAGCGGACCGCGGGCGACCACGCAGGGGAAGCCCAGCCCGTCTTCGTCGGCGCGCTCTCCCTCAGCGGGCGGCTCGAAGAAGCCGAGAGCGCCTATGCTGCGCTGGCCGCCCGTGAGCCTCGCTCGAACGCCGTCGCGGAGGCGCGGTTCTTCCTCGTCGCAGGGCTCTGCCACGCGGGCAACGCCCAGAAGGCCCTTCGCTACGCCCGGGACGGGGTCGTGGACACGCGGGCAGATGACCCCCGCCGGCGGTTCTTCGCGTATCAGGCGCTCGCAGCCGTACGATACTTCGCTGGGCGCTTCCCGCTCGCGATCCGTCTCGCCCGGCGCGCGCTGTCGAGCGCCGTCGCCGCGTCATTTCCGTACGCGCGATTCCTGGCCCTCGACATGATGGCGCACGTCCTCGTACACACCGGCGAGGTGTATGCGGGGCTCCGGCTGCTGTCGCAGGCCGAGTCGCTCGCGGATGCCCTCGGCTACGCCGACAACGCGGCGAACGAGCGAACCGCCGCGCTCGTCTTTCGCCTGCGCATGATGCTCTCGGACCTCGACGAGGCGCTCGGCGCCGTGGAGCGGCTGGTGCGCGCGCCCGAGGTCAGCTACTTCACGCGTCGCAACGGCCTCATCGAGGTCGCGACGATGCTCGCCCTCCGCGGAGCCGCGAAGCGCGCGAGCGACGCGCTCGAGGAGGCCCGCCAGATCGCGCTGCCAGGCAGTGACCGGCGCGGCAAGACGCGGTTCCTCGTGTGCAACGCGCTCTGCACCGCGCTGTCCACGGGCCCCGAAGACGCAACGGCTCTCATCGAGGAAGCGCGCGCGTCCGCGAAGGATCAGCTCACCCTGACGGCAGAGGTGGCGTTCGTCGATCTCATGGTGGTCGGCCGCCGTGAGCCCGCCGTGGTCGCCGAGTACGAATCGGTGGCGACCACGACGAAGATCCAGCGTGCGCGCGTCGCCTGCGACATCGCGAAGGGTTCGGCGCGGCGTCCCTTCCACGTGGAGGACGGGCTCGCGCGGGTGTTCCTCGAGTGCACGGGACGCCCGCCGTTCGAGCGCGTCGAACGAGTGCTGTCGGCGCGCCTGTACGGTCTCCTGCCGTGGGCGCTCTCGCGGCCGCCTGGAAAGCGCGTCATCGTGACGGCGCTGTCGCTCGTCACCGAGAACCACGGGACGGTGACGGTGCGAGAGCTCCCGAGCCGTCCGTCGGTGAAGGTGCTGCTCTCGCTCGGTCGCGGCTATCAGAGCCGCGCCGCTCTCATCGCGGAGGTGTGGGGCATCCCGCGCTACGTTCCAGCACGGCACACGGCGGTGCTTCACACCGCCGTGTCGCGACTTCGTCTGGGGCTCGGCGAGCCGGAGTGGATCGTCACGCACGACGATGGCTACGCGCTCGTCGACGGCGTCGAGATCCTCACACCCGAGGGCGAATCAGGTCCGAGCACGACGATCGCGCCCTCCGCGCCGGACGATCGCGAGCGCGCTCTCGCGTTCGTCGTCAAGAACGGTCCCGCCAGCTCCGCCGACGTCGCCGCCGCGTTGAAGCTCTCCGCGTCCACGGCGCTGCGTCTCTTGCGCTCGCTCGCCGAGGAAGGCGCGCTCGAGAAGAGCGGGAGCGGGCGGGCGACGCGCTATCACGCGAAGAACGACTAGTACCTCGAGTCCACTGAAGCGATGGGCAATTTCGAGGCCCCCGACGGGCGAGGGCCTCGAAATTCCTGCGCCTGGGCGCATTCTGACTCGAGTACGGACCGCCATGACGTGCATCGATTCGAATGAATCGATGCACTATCCCGGCGGAGAGAGTGGGATTCGAACCCACGGTACCCTTGCAGGTACACCTGATTTCGAATCAGGCACCTTCGGCCACTCGGTCATCTCTCCGCGGCGGAATTTGTCAGTCATGATCGCGACTGTCAACGCCGTTGCGCGAGAGCCAGACGGCGGCCGTTCACTTTTCACGGAGTGCGACCGCCGCGAGGCGTTTCCCGCGGCAATCCATGCTCGCGAGACCCAGCAAAGTGATTTTCTGGACCGTTGGCACTAGGCTCGCCGGTCGGCGTCGCTTCCAGGGTACTCGAGCTCTGGCGCCGTCCGGCTGCCGTCCCTCGATCCGTCAGATGCCGTCCAGCAACCGCCCGCGCGGCTCGTACAAGAAGAGCGAAACGAGCAGGCGCCAGGTGCTCGAAGCGGCCGTCAGCGCACTCTCGAAGGGCGGCTACGCGAACACCAGCGTGAGCGACATCGCGCGCGCCGCGGGGATGAGCAAGGGCGCGGTGCACTACCATTTCGAGAGCAAGGACGATCTCATCGGGAAGGTCCTCGAGCATTGCGCGCGCGTGACCACGGAGCGGGTGCGGCTCGCCTGGGACGCCCCCGAGCACCCGGCGGAGAAGATCCGTCGCGTCGTCGCGGAGATGCGGGACATGCGCCGCGAGGGTGTCCCTGAGCTTCGAGTACTCGCCGATCTGGCCGCGCAGGGACTGCACGACACGCGCCTGCGCACGATGCTCGGGCGCATCTTCGCGACGAATCACCGTCAGATGGTCGACTACCTGACCGCCAGCATCGCGAACATGGGGGTGAAGTCGAAGGTGCCGGTGCACATCGTGCCTCGCCTCTTGCTGGGAACGCTCGACGGCCTGGCGATGCACGACTACTTCGATCCGCCGGAACCCGGTGACGACCTTCAGATGGAACGCGTGCTCGAGACGATCGGCTTCTTCATGTTCGAGATCTAGCCAGATGAAAGCGAACGGCACTCTGCTCGCGATGTGCATTGCCACGGCGACGTCGCTCGCCGCGAACGCGCGAGCAGAAGGCACGACGCCGCCTGCAGCGCCAGCGCCAGCGCCCGCTCCGGCGGAGACCGCTGTCGCGCCCAGGCCCGTCGAGACTCCCACGCCCGCCGTGCCCGCGCCCGTGACGCCCCCCGCGCCCACGACCGCGCCGTCACCCGACCAGCGAGCGGAGCCTCCGGTTCTCGTCCCGGAGCCCGCGCCGGTTCCCGCGCCGGAGCAACCTCAGCCGAGCCCTCCCACGGCGCCCGCTCCCGTGGCGCCGCCGCCCCCCGCGCAGCTCGGCGCGGCCACGACGACGCCGGCGGAGCGCGCCATTCCTTCGCTCACTCCGCCTGCTCCGCCGCCGCCTGGGCTCGCCCTCGGGGTCGAGCTCGCCGCTGGCATGACGGCCGGCGGGCGCTTTCCCCAGACCGAGACGGGACGCAGCGTCGAGGAAGCCGTCGACGCGACGTACGGGCTGTCGGTGTGGCTCGGCGGCCGCGGCGCGGTGTACGGCCTGTCCCTGGAGCGCACCGGCCTCGGCAAAGACCATTACGCGACGAACGCGAACGGCGAGACGATGGAGGCGAGCTACGCCGCCGACACGCTCTCGCTGCTCGGGCGCTGGTACTTCTCGAAGGAGCGCCCGGCGCTGTACCTGGGCCTCTCACTCGGCGCCGCCCTGCCAACCGAGCGCACCACCGGCACGCGCGCTCCCGAGGGCGTCTTCGTCACGCCCGGCGAGTCGTACTCGTGCTCGGCCACGGGCCGCATCGGCGGTACAGCGTCGGCGAGCGTCGGCGTCGAGTTCGAGGTCGCGAACCGCCTTGCAGTGCTGGCCGACGCCCGGGTCGCCGGCTTCCTGATGAGCCGCTCCGCGAGCGCGTTCGGAGGCTGCGCCCCGGGCACCGGCAACGCGCTAGGCGGCGCGCT
>CAYUAW010000563.1:0-4307 GCA_964442485.1 uncultured Polyangiaceae bacterium | reverse complement strand
ACTGAGCTCTGCGGTATAGGAATTCGAGCGCGGCGCGCGAGCTCACGAAAGAGCCGCACCCCGCGCTCGAATCGTTTGCGGGCGGCAGAGATTGCGAGGGACCGAGCGGTGCGAGCCGTTCGAGTTCGCATGTGCGACGGGCTCGCACATTTGGTTCCGTCCCGAGCGGCCGTTGTCGCCATGGTTCGGAGCGCGTAGCGTAAATGACGGTGTCCCAAGGGTTGCTCACGCAGTCTGGGAATAGCGCCGCCCGCGTCGCTCCGGACACGTCGGGCGACGTGATCGACGCCCGCTACCGCGTCGCGGGGACGCTCGGCAAGGGCGGCATGGCCGTCGTCTACGAGGTTTTCGACACGGCCACCGGACAGCGCCGTGCCCTCAAGCGACTCACTCCGCCGGACGCGCCCGAGAAGCGCATGGACGCCGTCGCCTTCTTCGAGCGTGAGTTCTTCACTCTTGCACAGCTCCGCCATCCCAGGATCGTCAGCGTGTACGACTACGGGGTCGACGCGGTCGGCCCCTTCTACACGATGGAGCTCCTCGACGGCGGTGACCTGCAGCGCAGGGCGCCCGTCCCGTGGCGCGAGGCCTGCGGGTTCGGGCGCGATGTGTGCTCGGCCCTCGCGCTCGTGCACTCGCGGCGCATGGTCTACCGCGATCTGAGCCCGCGCAACGTGCGCTGCACGAGCGACGGTCTGGCGAAGCTCATCGACTTCGGCGCGATGGGCCCCGTGGGGCCGGCCAAGGAGCTCATCGGCACGATTCCGTGCTCTGCGCGCGAGGCGCTGGATCTGCGATCGCTCGACGGACGAACGGATCTCTCGCCCTCGGCGCAACGCTCTACTACACGCTCGTCGGCCGGCACGCCTTCCCCGCGCGGGATTTCCAGCAGCTCGTCGAGATGTGGCGCGTCCGCCCGCGGCGGCCCTCGGAGCTCGTCCCGGGAATCCCCGCGGCGCTCGACGGCCTGGTCCTCGGCCTGGTCCTCGATCTGATGAACCCCGACCCCGCCGTGCGGCCTGCCAGCGCTGCCGAGGTGATGGAGCGGCTCGCCGCCATCGCGGGGCTGCCGAACGACGAGCAGCTGCTCGTCTCGCAAGCGTATCTCTCGACGCCGACCCTGGTCGGGCGCGATGCGGACATCGGTCGCATCCGCAGGCTGGTGTCGCGAGCGCAGCACCGCCGCGGTGCGAGCGTGCTCATACGGGGTCCGGCGGGGGTCGGTCGCTCGCGGTTTCTCGATGCGCTCGTCCTCGAGGGCAAGCTCGGCGGCGCAACCGTCTTGCGCGCAGACGCGAACGACTCGACGAATGGGAGCTACGGCGTCGCGCGTGCCATAGCGACACAGCTGCTTCGCCTTCTGCCGGACGTCGCGCTCGTTGCGGCGGAATCGAACCTTTCGGTCCTCGCGCACGTCGCGCCGGAGCTCCTGCGAGGGAGAACCGACGTCGCGCTCCAGGCCTTCGAGGACTCCCAGCACATGGCGCGGCGTCTACAGCCCGCTTACCGAAAATGGCTCACCGACGTCGGACGCAGTCGGCCGCCCATCATCGCGATCGACGACGTGCTCCGGATCGACGAGGCCTCCGCCGCGACCTTCGCGATCCTGTCGAGCGAGGTGTCGCAGCGCTCCATCCTGCTCGCGACGACGCTCGACTCGCGCATGGTTCCGCCCCCGTACCTCGTCGCCACGCTGAAGCTCTATGCCGACGCGAGCTCGGTGTTCGAGCTCGAGCCGCTGACGGCTCCGCATTCCGAGCAGCTCTTCGGGTCCATCTTCGGTGAGCAGCCGAACCTCGCGCCGCTTTCGCATCGGCTGTTCGGGATTGCCGGCGGCAATCCTCGCGATCTACTGCGCCTCGCGCAGCACCTGGTCGACAAGAAGATCCTCCGGTACTAGGCCGGCGCCTGGCTCTTGCCGGACGCCGTCGAGCAGATCGACCTGCCGACGAGCATGGCGGAGGCGCCGCGTGAGCGCGTGACTGCGCTTTCGCCCGAAGCGCGCGAGGTCGCGGTCGCGGTCGCTCTCTCTTCCGGCGAGCGCTTCACGTTCGATGAGTGCCTGCTGCTCACCGCGCACCAGAAGCGGGCGATGCTCGCAGAAAGCCTGGACGAGCTCGTCGCTCGCGAGGTGTTCATCGAGGCGGCCAGCACGTATCAGCTCGGTCGACAGGGCCTCGGCGCTGCGCTGCGCGAGGGCATCTCGGAGGACGAGTCGCGCTCGGCGAATCGCTCGCTCGCGCGGGTATTCGAGCGCAGGCGCGACGGATTCCGAGAGGCCCGTCACCTCTTCCTGGCGGCCGAATACGAGCGCGGCCTGGATACGTTCGTCGCGTTTTGTCGGGAGTCGGAGGCGCTGACCAACCAGAGCTCGGATGCCTTCATCCACGGCATTCAGGGGCTGCCCGTCGGGTGGTTCGAGTGGTTCGAGCGGGCGCTCTCGCTCGCGGCCGAGCATCGGCGTCCGCCGCGCGACGCCTACGCCATACGAAGCCGCCTCTCCGGCTTCATCGCGATGGTCGGCTCAGTCGCGACCCCGCACCTCGACGCCCTGCTTGCCCAGCTCCATCGAGAGAGCGGGCTCGCGCTATACGAATCGCTCGACCCCACGCTCGACCCCGGGGAGCGGCTCGGGAGGGCGATGGGCGCAACCTGGCAGCGCTACAACGAGATGCCGGAGGCCGAGCGCGTGGTCGACCCCGCGTCCGCGTTGACGGGTCTGGCGCGCGCCCTGATCCAGATGATCGGCGTACTCGCCATCACCTGCGACTACGAGGGCTGGAAGAAGCTGCCATCGCTGCGGGCCTTCGCGCCCATCTCCCCCGCGCTCGGCGTCATCGATCAGTTGGTGCAGGGCGTCGGGGCACGCATCGGAGGCCGCATCGAACAGTGTCTCGTCATCTACCGCCCGCTCCTCGAGCGACTCGCGCAGCCGGATCGAGCGGGACTCGACGAGACGCATCACCGGCACATGCGGCTCAGGGTCTCCCTGGGTGTGTGCACGCTGGAAGCGACGATGGGCGGCGTGCCGGATCCCGAGGCGCTGAAGGAGCTCGAGGCCGACGCCTTCTACGAGTCCAGCGCCGCCCTGATCGGATGATCGGCAGCGTGTGGCAAGGCGACGTGGAGGAAGCCGAGCGTTACAAGAAGCAGGTCGCGCTCCTGCAGATACAGACGGCTGCTCGCACGATGAGCGACGGGACTCACTTCCTCAGCGAGCTCGTCGCCTATGCCTTCATGAACGACCTCACGCGCGTTCGTCGCGCGCTCGAGGGCGTCGAGCCGATGGCGAAGGAGCACCCGGCCTGGGTGCCCGTGCTGCACTACGGACGAGGCGAGTACCAGCGCATTCGCGGCGACCACCCCGGCGCTCTCGCGGAGTTCGAGGCGTCCCTCGCAGCGATGGAGCTCGGCATCGGGCGCGTGGCCACACGCCGCCGGAGGACGCCTGACGGCCCTTCTCGAGCTCGGTCGCCTGGAAGAGGCGAAGGACGCTGCCGAGCAGTACGCGGCCGTCGCGGCGGGTGCCGGCATCGGGTTTGCGCAGAGCTACATCGATATGCCACGAGCGCTCGTTCTGTCGAAGCTCGGCGAGGTCGACCAGGCCGTCGAGATGGCGAACGGCAGCATTGCCACCTTCGAGTCGCTCCGCATCGGCGGGCTCAACCTGGCTGCCGCGCACGAGCTCCGCGCAAAGGTGGCGCTCGAGGCGCACGAGCAGGCGACCTTCGACATCCACGCGGCGCTGGCCGGCAAGCAGCGGCGCGGCGGTCGTCACGGGCTCGCCGGCGCGAAGTACGCACAGCTCGCCCAGCAGTCCGGCACCGTCGACGTGATCGGCGCGCTGACCGAGCAGGTCTCGGTGGTCTCGCAGTTCACGACCATCCTCGAGAGCTGCAAGTCGAGCGGAGAGCGCGCCGAGCGCGGACTCGACATGCTGATGCGCTCGAGCGGCGCGGTTGGTGGCGTGCTGTATTGCATGAGAGCCCAGGGGTCCGAACGCGTCGCACACGCGGGCCAACTCGAGCCAGACGCCAGGATGGACGCGCTGGCACGCGACTACCTGGCGAGCGAGATACACGACGAGAACGAGACCCGCGTTCTCGAAGAAGCGAGCGCCGTCACCTCGTTCACCCGCGAGTGGCGAGGCGAAGGTACCGTTCGCTACGTCCCGGTGCTGCTCAGCCATCAGGTCGAGCAGGGGACCGCGATCAGCGGAGTCGCGGTGCTGATGGTCGACGGCACTGGCCGTTTCGCGTATCCGGCCGCGCTCGCCTCCGAGCTGAGCCGTCTGTGCCACGAAGCCG
>CAYUAW010000562.1:0-4309 GCA_964442485.1 uncultured Polyangiaceae bacterium | reverse complement strand
TCCCCACCCCCACCCCAAGCCCGACCCCCACCCCGACCCTGACCCCCACCCCCACCATCCCCAAGCTCTAGCCCCACCCCACCCCCACTCCCCGTCACGCCCTCTAAGGCATCGCCGACCCGTCACCCATCGTCACCACGCCGCCCGAGTCCACAGTCGGCGCCCCCCGCGCGTTCCCCGCATCCTGACCGGGGTAGGTGCACGCGCCGCCGGTGAAGTCCGGTGACGAAGCGACGACTCGGACGTAGACGTCGGAGCAGGTGTCGTTGCGGACGTCGACGAAGGTCGGCGTGGTTCGTTCGATCGTGTACTGGTTGCCCGCGGCGACGGTTGCGCCGCCCCGGTCCGGGCCGCTGCTCGTTCCTGACACCGGGGACTCGGCGAACGCGAAGTACGCGATGACGTCCTTCGGGCACGCGCCGAGGTCGTGGAAGATCCGGTACGTGCGGCCCGGTGGAAACGCCAGGAAGGGACCCGGGAAGCCCGATGTCTCGTAGGACCCCCACGGTTTACCGGCGTCCGTGGCCTGGCCGGCCTTGTACGGGACGGGCGGCTCGTTCGGGTTGCGGTCGCACTGCAGGCCGCAGCCGATCAGCGTGAACGACGAGACCAGCGAGCCAGCGAGCAAGGCAGCGACGAGGCCCGTGACGCCGATTCCGATGACCCTGCGGTTCACGGGGCGCAGCTTAGCCGAAACTAGACCCAGCCCTGAACGACGATGCGGCCGGTGAGGGCCTCGACGACGTCTTCTATTCGCGCGATCTCGCGGGCGCGGAAAGGCGTGGACGCGCGCCCCACCTCGATGATGGCGACGAGATCGCCGAAGACGATGACCGGTACCATTGCCACGCCGCGAGCAGAGGAGAGGCACGCCGCGAAACGCCCGGCGATGTAGCGGCCAGCGTCTCCGAGCTGCGGTTCGCCCATCACCGTCCGCCCGGCGCGGGCCGCGACGAGAGACGGGTCGTCCGCGACCAGGCGCGCGCCAAGCAGTGTCTCGGCGTTCGGGCCCTGGGCATACGTGGCGACGACGGCGCCGAGCTCCGGTCGCTCCCTGTGCACGACGCCGGCGTCGGCTTTCGCCGCGGCGATCGCCGTCGAGAGCGTGAGCAGCAGCGCGTCTTCCAGATCCCGCGCCGAGGTGAGGACGCCCACGGGGTCCACCGATGCCGGCCGAACCGACGACAGCGGAGGATGCGAATCCGTGCGCGTGTCGAAGTTCGCAGGCGTGACGTCGAGGGGCGGCGGGGGATAGCTCGTCGGGTCTGCCGCGCGCTCCTCGGCGACCGTGTTGATGCCGGCGAGGCGGCGCACGGTCTCGAGGCGATCGACAGCGGAGAGCCCCTCGATCTCAGCGAGCTCTCGCCAGACCTTCCAAGAGTGATGGCGAACGAACGACGTGGCCGGAATGCGGCCTCGAGCCACTCCACTTGCCAGCCGGTCGAAGTCGACGGGGCCCAGCGCGACCACCCCGTTCGTGACGAACCACTGATCCAGGCTAGGGTCTTTGTGCATCAGGAACGCCCCCTCGGTAGGGACGAAGCTTCCAGAATTTGCGCCGAGCACACCTATACACCTACACGGCACCACAACGTAGGAAATTGTCTTCAAATGTCGGAGCCAGGGCCAATCCGGCAGCAATGACGCGCGCCTTCGGCCCTCCCCATGCTGTGGGAAACCTGAGGAGTCTCGCGAGGAAAAAGTGGGGGATGGCTGAGGCGACCGCCCGGCCCGGCGCGAAGGATCCCCGGCGCACCGGGCTGGGCAAGAGGTAGCGTTCATCGCCGATGACCCCCGGCAAAGTCTTTCTCGTGGGCGCCGGCCCCGGCGACCCGTCGCTCATCACGGTCCGGGGCAAGCGGCTGCTCGAGACGGCGGACGTCGTCTTGCACGATGCGCTGTCTCACCCGGCGCTGCTCGAGTTCTGCAGTCCGTCGGCCGAACTTCGCAACGTCGGCAAGCGGGGCGGACAGAACAACCCATCCCAGGCATGGATCACCGCCCAGCTCGTCGAGCTTTCGCGCGCGGGCAAGCGCGTCGTGCGGCTGAAGGGGGGCGACCCGCTGCTCTTCGCCCGGGGCGCCGAGGAAGCGGAGGATCTCGCGCGCGCAGGCGTTTCTTTCGAGATCGTGCCGGGGATCCCGTCACCCGTCGCGGCGGCGGCGTATGCGGGGATCTCCCTGACGCACCGCGACCTGTCGTCGAGCGTCACGTTCATCACCGGCACCGATCGTGAAGGTGTCGAATGGACGCCGGACGCCTGGCAGCGTCTGGCGACCGCGACCGACACGATCTGCGTCCTCATGGGGATGCGCCGCTTACCCGAGATCACCGCGGCCATCGTGCGCGGAGGGCGCTCGCCCGAGACGCCGGCGGCCATCGTTCAGTGGGCGGCTCGGCCCGAGCAGCGCGTCCTGGTCGCGAAGCTCGGCGACATCGCGGCGCGTGCGCAGCACGAAGGCATGTCGAACCCGGCGCTGATCTTCGTCGGCGAGGTGGTGAATCTCCGCGACGCGCTCCGGTGGTTCGATCGCAAACCGCTCTTCGGAAAGCGGCTGCTCGTGCCGCGACCCGAGCACCAGGCGCGCGATACGGCGGCACGCATCCGCGAGCGCAGCGCAGAGCCGGTCGTCTTTCCCGTCATCCAGATCGTCGATCCGCCGGATGCGGGGCCGCTCGAGAGCGCCCTCCAGACGCTCTCCTCGTACGACTGGGTGCTCTTCACGAGCTCGAACGGCGTGGACCGTTTCTTCGCCGCGCTCACGCGAGCCGGCCGCGACGCGCGCGCCTTCGGCACGGCTCGCGTCGGCGTCATCGGGCCCGGGACGGGCGCGGCGCTCTCGCGGTACGGCGTCCGCGCGGACGTCACCGCGCGCGAGTACGTGGGCGAGGGGCTCGCGCGGGAGATAGAGGGCGCTCGACGTGTCCTCGTCGCTCGCGCGCTCGTCGCTCGCGATGCGCTGCCGGAGGCGCTGCGACGTGCGGGCGCCGAGGTCGACGTGGTGCCCGTCTATCGAACGATCCCCGCCGCGCCCGAGAGGGCCGCCGAGCTGCGCCAGTTGCTCGAGAGCGGCGGTGTGGACGTCCTGCTCTTCACGTCGAGCTCGACCGTCGAGAACGTCACCGACCTGCTCGGCCCGGACGCCCCGGCGCTCCTCGGGAAGACCACCGTCGCGAGCATCGGGCCGGTCACCACGAGCACGCTGCTGTCGCGCAACGTGCGCATCGACGTCACCGCGGAGGTGTACACGGTGGACGGCCTGCTCGACGCGGTCGAGGCGCATTTCGCGGCGCGGTGACGGCGGCGCGCGTCACGCCGCGCTGGCGTCGAGCCACTCGCGCCCGATGCCATCCGCCTTGGCGAGAGCGCAGGCGACGCGCGAGCGCGCACGGGCCTCGAGCTGGCGCGCGCGCTCGCGCGAGACGCCGAGCTTGCGTCCGATGTCGGCGAGCGAGATCTGCTCGTCGGGATCGGCGAGCCAGCGCGAATCGACGATGAAACGCTCCCTGGGGTCGAGTGACTCGAGGGCCTTCTGCACGGCAGCGCCGAGGCGGTCGTGGATGCGGTGGTCGTCGCACGTCTTCTCCGGGTCGTCGGTCGAGGTGAAGAGATCCCCGAATGTCGAGCGCGAGTCGGCGTGTGCCGGCGCGTCCAGCGAGAGATCGCGCGAGTCCATGCGCTCGAGCATCCGCTCGACCTTCCCCTTCGAGACACCCATCCGCTCGGCGAGCCGGCCATTCATCTCGTCCAGATCGAGGCCGAGGCTCTCGAGCTTTGCGCGCTCCCTTCGCAGCTTGAAGAAGGTCCTGGTCCGCAGCACGCCCGTCTTCGGGCACACGACGGACCAGGTGCCGAGCACGTGAGCAACCACGAACGACCGGATCCAGTGAGCCGCGTACGTCGCGAAGCGGACGCCGTGAGCGGGGTCGAACTTCTCGACGGCGCGCATTAGCCCGAGGTTGCCCTCTGCGATGAGGTCTGCCACTGCGACGCCGTAGCGCTGAAATTTCAGCGCGATGAACACCACTTCGCGCAGGTGGCAGGTCACCAGCCGATCCTTCGCGGCCCTGTCGCCCTCGCGGAGGCGTGCCACGAGCTCGAGCTCCTGCTCGCGGGAGAGGCGGGGGGCGCGGTGCGCGGTGCGGATGAAGGCGGCAGTCCGCGAATCGATCGCGTTCATGTTGAACAGTTTATGAACCAGAATTGAACAACGTCAAGGCCCCCGGCGGCGGGGGGCTAAGGCCCCCCTTATCAGGAGAGCGTCGAGGCCCAGGATTCGAGCTCGTGCAGGCCGCCGGGCGCGATGAC
>CAYUAW010000561.1:0-4311 GCA_964442485.1 uncultured Polyangiaceae bacterium | reverse complement strand
GCGCTGATACTACGCCCGCTGGCGGGGTTCACGACGGGGCACGGCGAGACCTTACGTATGAGCTGCTCGTAGAGCCGGTCGTTTCTGAATCTTCTTCGCCCTCACCTCCCTTTCGGATTCAGGACGTACACGTCGTAGTTCTCCCGGGCCGGCGCCTCCTTCGGCGTTTCGAGGCGCGTGATGTGGCGCGTCGCGGCCATGAAGTCCTCGTACATGCTGTGCGTGTAGTAAAAGGTGTAACCGCTCGAGAGATAAGCGCCGCGCGGGTTGAGCCCCCAGCGCATCGCGATCACCACCGGCCGGTGATACGTCCGCTGCACGTCGCGCGCGGAGGCCAGGAGCTCCTTCAGGGTGAGCGGGTCGCGGTTCTTCCGCGTCGAGCTCGCGAACCTGCGGAACCTGACCTCGCGCGGGAGGTACATCGAATTCGGTGCGTAGTAGGGGAGCGTCTCGAGGACGTAGTCGGGCTCGCCGATCACGATCGCGTCGCGAAGCTCCGGCTCTTGCAGGATCGCGCCGAGGCGCTTCGCAGATGTGAGCTCGGTGCGGACATCGAGCGCTATCATCTGCTTGGCGTGCGCGATCTGCGGCAGGAAGAGCAACGCCAGCGCGACCTGCTGAGCGACGTCGATACGGCCCCTGTACGCGTCGCTCCACCGTGGAGGGCGTGCGTCTCGCGACGCGGGCGCGTTGCTCCCGACCTGGCCCAGCCGCTCGAGCCAGAGCGACGCCACCAGCACCATGAACACGACACCCTGATGACGGAGCGCCGCCGGGTACACGAGGGAGGAGAAGGCGCCCATCGAGAGCCAGGCGATCGCGAAGAGGACGAACACGAATGGCCGGCGCAGCAGGGAAAGGACCAACCCGAGGAGCAGGAGAGACACGACGAAGCGAACGTCGATGCCCGCCGATTTGACGAAGAAGGGGGGAAAGTCGACGGCGAACCCCTGGCCAAACAGCTCCATCGGATGCACGAGCGGTTTCATCCACGCGCCGATGTCCGTGAACGAGATCTCGTCGGGTCGCCGGATGGTGCTCGTCGAGTCGGTCCGGAGCTGAAGCACGGACAGGACGCCGCCGAGCGCCATGAGCGCGAAGCCCGCGAGCACACGCGGACCGGGCGCTCGCTCGGTCGACGCGTCCTTGCGCCGCCAGAGAAACTCGACGCCCAGAGACACCGAGATTGAAAATGCCGTGAGCAGCCAGTAGGCCTGCGTCTGCGCGAGCAAGAAGACGACCCCGCCGACCAGGATCGGTCGCCGGAAACGAAGCGGATAGACCGCGCAGAAGACGAACATCAGCAGCATGCCGATGCCGTAGTTCCGCGCCATGACCGAGTACTCGTAGAGCGGGAATGCGCCTGCGAGAAAGAGCGCCTTCTGCCAGCGTGGAAAGGGCGAGAAGAACAGGAAGACCGCAGCCGACGCGACGGCCACCGCGCCGGCGACGAATTTCAAGACCAGCGACGTCCTGAACACCGCATACGCCAGATACAGGAGCACGTACCACAGACCCGGATGCCCCTCGTTCCTGAGCCGAGGGAAGATCCCGAGCAGCGAACCCGACTCGGTGGCGAGGCTCAGCGCGCGCACCTCGTCACGCCACGGCTCGTGAAAGCACGCGACGTAGGCGATCACCGCGGTGTAGGCGGCGAGGATGACGTAGTCGGGCCTGCCCGACCGCCGGCTCTTGAGCGAAGCGATGACCCCCGATAGAAACGCGTTCAGCGCGAGCTCCAGGGGGAGCGATGGGCGTGCATCGCCGGGTCGCACTCGCTGGACCACGCCGACCCTCGTAGAGACGTTCCGCTCACCGTTCGTTACCCAGACTGGGTCCTCGCTTTTTCCATATCTTGCAGAGCAACGCGACGCAAACAAGGCGGTGAAGCCAGGTCTCGGGCGCAGGGGGGAACCGGCGCCGGAATCGGTCGCGGCCTCGGCCCTTCGGTTGAGCTGCCGGGCACCGAGCCTGGACGGTCGTCGTGATCGCCTCGAAAAAGGCCGTGACGAGAGAAGCCCCGAGCTTCTATGAGTCGGCTTCCGCGGTCCTTTCGCAGATGAGCTCCACGACGACGACCCATTCGGGTGACCCCGAGCGCGCGATGTCTCGTGACGAAAAGTGGCTGCACTCGTGTATCACCCTGGCCGCGCTCGCGGTCCGCTACCGGGATTCGTCCCGACAGATCATCACGGACGACGAGTGGCACACGCTGCGCGTCGCCTCACGGATGCCGCTCGGGGAGATTCTCCAGACTTACGTCAAGTCCGCGACCGCGATCCCGCTCACGGCTTTTCATCGCATCCTCCTCGTCACCTGGGGCTGGACGGAGCTCTCCGTCCGTTCGCTGTCGATCCTCTCCACGCTCCTCACCTGCCTGCTTCTTCCGCGCGTGCTTCAGCGCGCCAGCCTCGGTCCCGTGGTCCGTGTGGGTGCCATGGTCGCTTTCGCGCTGTCACCGTTCTGGATCTTCTACGGACAGAGCTCGCGGCCCTACGCCGAGCTCCTCCTGCTCCTCCTGCTCACGTATGCCGCGGCGCTGTCGTGCCTCACGACCCGGAAGGCGTGGCCCGTCGTTGCCTTCGCCGTCTGGGGAGCGCTCGCCGTGTACTTCCATCTGTTCGCGCTCCCGGCGATCGCGGCCACCGTGTTCGTTGCGCTCGGTACTGTCGTTCGCGAATGGCGGACGGACGGCGCGAAGCCGGCGCGGATGGTCGCCGCGCGCATGCTCGCGATGTACGGCGGATGGACGCTGCTCGTCATCGCGCTCTACTGGCTGCCGGTGAAACACGGGATGGTGGCGGAGCTCCCTCCGCCGGAGGAGAAGAGACTCGACGCGACCTCGGCCGTCCAGCTCACGGAGCTGCTGTCCGGAGCGCGATACACCTGGCTGGGCGCGGTCTTCATCGCCTTCGGCGTCGCGGGTCTCGTCGGTCTTCGCAAGCAGGCGCGTACGTTCCTCGCGATCGTCTACGCCGGCGCCGCGGGAGGGCTGCTCTTCACGCTGGTGAGTCACCCCGTCGGCTACTCCATCGCGCTCGTGTTCCTTCGCTACAACGTCACGCTGCACCTGCTCTACTTCATCGGGCTCGGCGGCGCGCTCGAGCTCGCGCTCGAGTGGCTGCACCGAGTGCCGAGGCTCGCGAGAGCCTCATCGCGGTTCGTGGCTGCCGGAGCCGTCGCCGCCCTCGTCGTGCTTCTCTTCGCGTTCTCACCGATCCCCGTCGAGATGGCCCTCCGCCCCTGCAATTTCTGGATGCACGCCGCCTACCAGCAGCAGTACTCGGGCTGGGATTTCTCGAAGCCCTTCGTCAGCACCTACAACGGCCCGACCCTCGAGCAAGAGTCGCCCCCGTCGCGTTTCTACACGGAGCTCGGGCGAAGGCGGCCTCTGGCTCCGTGCCGCGTCGCCGAATATCCCCTCCAATACGCGGATCACAAGAACCCATTTTACTTCTTCCAGCGCGTCGACCGCTGCGAAGCGTTCGGCGGGTACTCGAGCAGAACCGGGATCGGCCGCTACATCTTTCCCCATGACGAACCGAAGGGGTTCCGCTTCGGTCAGCTGGTGAACGTCGAGGACCTCGAAGCGCTCCGCTCACGGCAAATCGACTACGTCGTCGTGCACCTGAACCATCGTACGACGGGCGAAGACGGCAACTCGGGGATACCTCGGGAGACCAGGCACGTCCTCGCCCGTCTGAAGAAGGCCTTCGGCGAACCCGTCGCCACCGACGAACGCATCGAGGTGTTCGCCACCTCCTCCGACGCAAAGCACAACGCCTTCAGGCTGCCGCCGATGCCGTAGCGCGCGGACGAACCCTCAGATCGCCGCGCAGCTCACCTGCGGATGGCCTTTGCCATCATCGCTACACCGGCATTCGGTCTGGCAGGCGTACGAGCTCGCGCAGAGGCACTTGCAGGTGGGGTCCTTCGCACAGGCCGGGTCGGTATCGGCGTATGTCCTGCAGACCGCAGGGTATGCGCTCTGCGCGCCTCCGCTGTCTGGATGAGGCAGCTGGATGTAGGAATACCCCACGCCGCGCTTGCACACGCCCGACTGACTCCCGGCATCGTCAAACCCGCCATCCTCACCAGCATCGTTCTCGCCACCCGAAGCACCGCCCCCTCCCGACGCGCCCCCCGATCCCAGTACGCCTCCAGCCCCAGACGCTCCCCCTGATCCCGTCCCCCCTCCCGATGCTCCCCCCGATCCTGTTCCCCCTCCCGACCCAAACGCTCCCCCTGATCCCGTCCCCCCTCCCGACCCCATCGCTCCCCCTGATCCTGTCCCCCCTCCCGACCCCATCG
>CAYUAW010000560.1:2888-4311 GCA_964442485.1 uncultured Polyangiaceae bacterium | reverse complement strand
CTTTGCAACCGCACCCCGTGAGGCGCCGCCGCCACGCCGTAGCGCAACGCGAGCGGAGCGAGCGCGCCGAAGGCGGCGGGGGGAGCAGTTCGCCGTAGGCGAAGCTGCGGGGGGCTAAGGCCCCCCTTTGTTAGTAGCCAGGCGGCGGACCGAAGGGCCGCCGACGCCAGGACACATGCGGGGAATGCGGAGCGATCAGTTGTTGGAGTTGAGCTCGGGCATGCACGTCCAGGTCGGCGTCCCGTCCGTCGCGACGATCGACCCGAAGACGTTGCACATCTCCCCCTTGTAGACCTCGTTGCTGAAGGTGAGCGTGTTGTCCGAGTCGTTGTTCACGATGCACTCCCAGTCGAGCTTGTCGCCCGCCGCGAGCACGAGGAGCCCGCTCATGCCGCCGGCCGTCTTCGCCGCCGGATCGGGCAGCGGGTTCGTCGTGATGGAATTGAACATGAGCTCCGTCGGCTCGTGCCAGTCCCAGTCCTGATAGAGCAGGTCCTTCTGACCCGAGGGGTGCTCCACCCACGCGGTGAACTGGGTCGAGTGAGCGTGACGGTGCCCGAAGAGGCTCACGACCCGGCGATCGGCGTGGGTGTTTTCACAGGAGTAATCGGTCGTCGTCACCGTGCCCGGCGCGAACGCCTTCTGGATCCCGGCGAACATGGTGATGCCACCGAGCATGCGTGGAGTGTCGGTCGTGTTCGCCTTCATGAGGTTGACCCACGCTTCGCGCAGCACGGGCGTCTCCGTCGTGTTGATGAAGTGGGCCTGCAGCATCACCTTCGCCTGAGCGCCGAAGGGCCTGCCGAGATCCTGATCTTCCGGGGGCTGTACGCCGCCGGCCGGAAAATCGTACACGCTCCTCTGTGTGCCGGCGATGAGGAGCGCGCTCCCGTCGCAACCCGACTCCGGCGTCCACCCCTGCGTGTCCGTGTTCGTGAGCTCGACGAACAGGTGGTGCGAGCCGGGACGCATCCGGTAATACTGGCTGTAGAACGAGATCGCGTCGTTGTTGAGCGTCTGGTAGTTGCACTCGGTGCTCTCGACGCCGGGGGCGATCATGTACGGCGCCGTCTCGTCCGGGTCGTCGTAGTCGGATGGCCCGAGGTGAATCTGGAGTCCCTCGCCCGGGTCCGGCGGAAGGATGCACAGATCGTCACCCGGAAACTGGGTCGTCAGATCGCAGGGGACCCTCCCCTTCTCGGCCTGCGGGGCGACGACAGCGGGGTCGTCGTTCTTGGCTTTCTGAGCTCCCTTGGTGTCCGCAGCGGCACCCGAGCCGCAGGCGGCCATGAGCGGGACGAGACAAACGAGACCCAAACCTGACGTCGAACGGTACTTCATGGCGTTTCCTCCGGGAGCCGCAGGCGGATTATCCAGCGCAATCTGGTCAGTGACAAGATTGATCGTGGACGGTCGGAAAAAT
>CAYUAW010000560.1:0-2788 GCA_964442485.1 uncultured Polyangiaceae bacterium | reverse complement strand
GCGAACCGCGTCATCTGCATCGGCAGCTCCTCGAGCGACCCGCTGCTCGTGAGGAGCACGTCGAGGCGCGCGTCGACGAGGAGGGACAGCGCGAGCTCGAGGCGACGACGGTGGGTCCATCGGGCACGCTGCCCGGCCGGGAGCTGCCCGACCTGCGACGAGACGAGCCGGAGACGCCTCGCGTGGAACGACTCGCCGAGGGGCACGGCGGGGCGCGTGTCCCCGTACCAGGACAGCTCGAGGACGGTCGCTTCCACACCGGCGAGGGCGAGCGCTGTCTCCAGCCCCCCGGCCGTTCCGCTGGCGTGCACGACGACGTCGACGTCGCCGGCCGCAGACGTCGCGTCGACGAAGCGGGCACCGAGCGCTCGCGCCGCGTCCGCCTTTGCTGCATCCACGTCGACGACCTCCACGGACGTGCCCGGGTGTCGGACCGCGAGGTAGGCGACGAGCAGGCCCACCACGCCAGCGCCGACGACCGCCACGCGATCTCCCGCACGGATGCCCGCGTCCCAGACGCCGTTCAGCGCCGTCTCCAGGTTCGCGGCGAGGACGGCGCGGCGCGGCGGAACACCGGGTGGGAGTGGAACGACGCTCGACGCGGGTACGACGTACGCGTTCTGATGCGGAAAGAGACAGAACACCTCGCGACCGGAGAGCGCGCCCTGCCGCACGCGTCCCACGCTCGCGTAGCCGTACTTCACCGGCCAGGGGAAACCCCCGACCTGGTGCGGCGCTCGCATGCGCACGTGCTCGGACGGCGGCACCCTGCCGCGAAAGACGGTGAGCTCGGTGCCACGGCTCACGCCGCTGAACAGCGCGTCCACCACGACGTCGTCGTCACCCGCGACGCCGAGCGGCTCGGCCCGCACCTCACCGCGTTCGCGATCGACGACCCAGAATGCTTTCGCGTCGCGCATGCCGCTTGGACCTCTATCACGCCTGCGAGGCGGAGCCACGACGCTCGCGGGTTCGCGTCACGCTCGCACGACGACTGACTGCGCGAGCGATCGCGCGAACGACACCACGACCAGGGCGGAAGCGACGAACGCGATCGGCGCATAGATCGGTTCGAGGGGCCAGGCGCTCACGCCGAGGCTGGTCATCATCAGCCCGGCGACGGCGCGACCGAACGACGATCGCGGCGCTTCACCGAGGCGCGGCGAGACGGAGACCACCGCTGCGTAAGCGTAGCGGAGCAGCCCCGGTACGATGATCCATGGGCCGAGGCGCCCGTCCTGGGCGAGCTTCAGCCCGAAGGCGAGCACGAACAGCGCATCCGTCTCCATGTCGAAGCGAGCACCGAACTCCGATGCGGTGGAGGGCGCCCGGCGAGCGACCCAGCCGTCCACGCCATCGAGCGCCATGAACAGCGCGACGAGAAGCGCCGCGAAGGGCCCCACCTCGCGAAGCGCCGAGAGCACGACCACCAACCCGACGCGCACCACCGTGATGGCGTTCGCTCCACCGAACCGCCCCTCCGGCGTGTAGCGCCCCGTGAACAAAGCCACGAGCACCGAAAGCGCCGCCGCCCCCGCCGCAGCCGCCAGCCGAGCATCCCCAACCCAGCGAGCCGCCCCCGCCGCCACCAGCATCGAGAGCGACTGAAAAAGAGTAAACCGCCGCAACGCCTACCGCCCCTGCCTCTCCCCCGTGCCCGTGCCCGCTCCTGCTGCCCCCTCGCCCAACCCCAAGCCCTCCCCCCCCACAAACTCCCCCGCCGCCTCCCCCCAGCTCCGCCTCACTCTCGACCCCGCCGCCCGCGCCGCCCGCCGTCGCACCTCCGCCGGGTCCCCGGCGAGCGCGACGAGCGCACGCGCGAGCCCGGCGTCATCGTCGCAAAGCGCGCCACCCGCGGCCTCGTCGACGTGTGTCGCCACGTTGCCGCCGGCGCGCGCGAGCAGCGGAAGACCGACGGCGCGCGCCTCGGCGAGCGCCATGCCGAAAGACTCCATGCGCGACGCAGAGACGAGCACGTCGCTCGCGCGCATCCGGCGGAGCACGGTGTCGTGCGACACCGGGCCCTCGAAGCGCACCGCACGCTGCAGGCGCGGACTCGCTGCCACGACGGCGAGGCACTCGCGCGCGCACTCAGCGTCGAGAGCCTCGCTCCCGACGACGGAAAGCTCGAGCGACACCGACGGCGTGAGCAGCGGATCGAGCGCCGTGAGGAACGGCGCGATCCCCTTGCCGGGCAGCAGGTTCGCGACCATGAGCGCGCGGAGGCCGGAACGCGACGTGGTCGCCGCGCCCGTGTCCGCGCCGAGCGGCGACGCGCCACGTTCCCCCTCCTCGACCCCCGGGCAGACGGTGACGACGCGCGAGCCCGGAATGCCCAGGGAGAGCAGGACGTCGCGAAGAAACGGGCTCGTCGCGAGAAAGCGGCGCGCCGCACGGAGCGCGGCCTCTTCCGTGGACGACAGCTCCTTCCGGAGAGGGACCCGCTCGAGCGCGACGAGCGACGGCAGGTAGTGCGTCACGAGCCCGAGCCCGCCGCCGGTGACGTCGTCGCGCTCGAGCTCCGGCAGATGTGCGAGGTAAAGCGAATCGACCCAGTAGCTGCTCGCGATGCCGCGCCGGAGGGCTCGGCGTCCCGCGTCGAGCTCGACCGCCGACGCGCGGACGCCCAGCGCTGCGAGCGCGCGGAGCAGCGCGGCATTGTAGAGCGTGCCGCCCGTGGCAGGGCCGTCGAGCGGCGGACAGATCCACGTCAGCGCGGGCTCGTTCACGCAAGCCCGCGCTCCGGACCTCGCCCGGCACGGAGATCGCAGTCGAAGAGCACGTCGGC
>CAYUAW010000559.1:0-4314 GCA_964442485.1 uncultured Polyangiaceae bacterium | reverse complement strand
GGGGCCAAGGCCCCCCGTAGTTAGAAGGCGAAGCTGCGGGGGGCCAAGGCCCCCCCTGTTAACGATAGTCGTCGGGGTCGAGCGAATAGCGCCGTAGCCAGCGCTGGATCTGGTTTCTGGCCTTGCCCGCCGCGCGCGCCACCGCGCTCACGTTGCCGTGATGCTCGCGCAGGAGGGCGAGCACGGTCTCCCGGTGCGCGTGCTGTTCCGGCGTCAGGGGTCGCGGGCTGCTCTCTGCTTCGACGGAATCGTCGTCGTCGCTTCCTTGTTCCTCGCCGAGCGTGAGCGGCTCGGGGAAGTGCTCGGGACGGATCGGGGCATCGCCGGCGAGCGCGACGGCGGTCGTGAGCCAGCTCTCGAGCTCGCGCACGTTCAGCGGAAAGCGGTACGAATAGAGGATCCGAGCGGCCTCCACGCTGAGGGTGATGCGGCCCGCGCGTTCGGGCGCGATGCGAGAGAGCAGCGCGCCCACGAGCAAGCCGAGATCCGCTCGTCGCTCGCGCAGGGGCGGCAGCGTCATGCGAAACCCCGCGATCCGCGCGAAGAGATCGTCGCGAAATTTCCCTTCGCGCACCATGCTCTCCACGTTGCGATTCGTCGCCGAGACGAGCCGGATGTCGACGCTGACGGCGTCGGTTCCGCCGACCGGTCGCACGCGCTGCTCCTGCAGGACGCGAAGAAACGCCGCCTGCGACGCGAGCGGCAGATCTCCGATCTCGTCCAGGAAGAACGTGCCGCGGTCCGCGGAGCGGATGAGTCCGGTCCTGTCGCCGACGGCGCCCGAGAACGCCCCCTTCGCGCTGCCGAACAGCTCGCTCTCCAGGAGCGCATGCGGAATCGCGCCGGAGTTGACGCTCACGAACTTTCCCGAGCGCCCGGACAGCGTGTGCAGCGCGCGCGCCGCGAGCTCCTTGCCGGTGCCCGTCTCGCCTTGCACCAGCACCGCGACACCGGTCGGCGAGAGCCGCGTGAGCTTGTCGAAGTCGGACAGCAGCCCCGGCACGAGTGTGCCGAGCCCCGGCGCCAGCGGCTCGATCTGGGCGAGGTCGACGTCGTCGGCGTCTTCCCCGTGCTGCGACTCCTCGTAGAGCAGCATCGTGTGGCCGAGCTCGACGACGTCGCCATCGGCGAGGTCCTGCTCGCGCACGGGTTGCCCGTTGACGCGGACGCCGTTCTTCGAACCCTGATCGGTGATCTTCCATCGTCCGAGCGCGCCGTCCAGGCGCGCGTGCACCGAGGACATGCGCGGGTCCGGGATCTTCAGCTCGAGCTTCGTCGCGCGGTGATCAGGGACCCGCGTCGCCGTCCGCGCGGTCCCGCGCCCGAGGACGACGCTCCCCCCCTGCCCGAGCCTGTGCCGCGTGGAAAGCGCTGTCGGACGGTCGCATTCGAGCGCGACCAGCAGGTGCGCCTCGCGGCGCGCCGCCTCCCGGTGCAAGGGCGCCGCCGATTCGATATCGAGGGTGCGGTCGAAGACCTCGCTCATGGCAGGCGATCAGTATATCCGCTGTCTTGCAGCGACTCTGCGACCACGCACGCCGAGCCCCGTTGCGGCCGTGGCGCAGGCCCGCGGGACACGGGTGGAGCAGGCCCGGGATCGGGGGGTAAAAACACCGGAAGGCTTGCCGAAAAAGGGGGGCACCGTCGTGGCTGACCGGCGTGGCCGGTGTGAATGACACATCTGCCACATGTGTCAGTCTCGAGCCACGAGGGCCCGGGGGAGTCATCCCGGGCGGAAAATCCTCGGAGAAGCCAGGGCTCTTCGCGTGGCACGCGCGCTGCAATTCGGCCTCGCCATGGTGGTCGAACCCGCAGGACCGGCCTCTCCCACGCTCGAGCAGCTGATGGATCGGTACGTCGACGGAAACGACGCGGCCTTCACGACGCTCTATCGCCGGATACTCCCGAAGCTTTCCGGACATCTTTCGAGGATCTGCCGCGACCAGGCGGTCGTGGAGGACGCCCTCCAGTCTGCGTTCACGAAGATCCACCGCGCCCGCGGCAGCTACTCGCGTGGGTCTCCCGTTGCACCCTGGGCCATGGTCATCGCCCGCCGCGCCCTCTACGACGAGCTACGCGCGCACCGCGCTCGCCCGGACGTCTTGACCGAGACGGGCGCGCTTCCCGAGCTGCCTGCGGATGACGGACCCTCGAAGGAGGAGGCGCGCCGCCTCGAGCGCGCCCTGTCCGCACTGCCCGGTCACTATCGCGAAGCCATCGAGCTCACGAAGCTTCACGGGCTCTCGGGGGACGAAGCCGCGAAGGTGCTTTCGACGACGCAGAGCGCCGTGAAGCTGCGCGTTCATCGCGCTTACCGGATGCTCCGGCGCACCCTCGAAGAAGCTCAGGCGGCGTAGCCAGGCGAAGGTGAGGTGTCCGCGCGCGTACCAGCGCGGGCAGGTTGCCGTAGTCTGGCGATACTCTCCGCGCAATTGGAAAGCGCCGAACGCGCACCGAAATTGCGGCTTGGATGCGCTGACGCGTGCAGACGTCGTGGAGCACGCGACGTCGACCGGTTGCCGATGCTAGGCTCGCTCCGCGATCGGGAGCCCGACGGGTGAGCGACCTGGATCTGGATGATGAAGACCCGCTGATCGGAGCGACCGTTGCCGATCGCTACCGGATAGACCGCCGGCTCGGACAGGGCGGGATGGGGGCCGTGTACCTCGCGGAGCACGTGCGAATGCACAAGCAGTTCGCCGTGAAGGTGCTCCACAAGGAGATGGGGCGCCTGGCGGAGGCCGTTTTTCGCTTCGAGCGAGAGGCGGTCGCTGCCGGGCGGGTCGACCACCAGCACCTGGTGACCGCAACGGATTTCGGGAAGCTGCCAGACGGCTCGATGTACCTCGTCCTCGAGTACGTCCCGGGCCGAAGTCTGGCCACCGTGATGGGGGAGGGGCCCATGCCCGCGGTCCGTGCGCTCCGCATCGCCCGGCAGGTGGGGGCAGCGCTCGCCGCCATCCACGGGGTCGGCATCGTCCACCGCGATCTCAAGCCGGACAACGTCATGCTCGTCGAGCGGCCGGACAACGAGGATTTCGTCAAGCTCCTCGATTTCGGGATGGCCAAGGTGCTCATGGACGCTCCGCCCGAGCAGGCGCAGCTCACGCGCGCCGGGCTCGTCTTCGGCACGCCCCGCTACATGGCGCCGGAGCAGGCCGCCGGAGAGCCCACGGACAACCGCGCCGACCTCTACTCGCTCGGCGTGCTGCTCTACGCGATGCTCTGCGGCGTCCCGCCGTTCACGGCGGAGGAGATCCGCGACGTGCTGCGGATGCAGCGCTACGACCCGCCGCCGCCCTTGCCCGCCAGCGTCGCGCCCGCGGTCGCCGGCCTGGTCATGACGCTGCTCGCGAAGGATCCCGCCGAGCGCGTCCAGACGGCCGAGGGCGTCATCGAGTACATCGACAAGCTGCTCGTGCAGCTCGCCTCGCTGCCGCCCCCTCCAACGCTGCGCGACCGGGCGTCGAAGTTCCTGCGCACCCGCGCCGGGCTGGCCGCGCTCGGCGCCGTCGCCGTTCTCGTATTTGCGGCAACCATGGTGGTCGTTCGCAGCGTCCGCAGCAAGAGCGCCCCCGCGCCCGTCGCAGCCCTTTCGTCATCGGCGCCCGTCGAATCGACGACGCCGGTGGCGGCATCCAGCGCGGCACCCGCGCCGTCGTCCGGTCACGAGCTCGAGTCACTCCTGGTGCGCGCGGAGGTCGGCGACGCAGTGGCGTGGAAAGCGCTGGAGGCCCGCGCCGACGCCGGGCGCAGCGCGCGCGAGTGGTTCGTGCTGGGTGTTGCACGGATCACCCACGGCGACTCGGCGCGCGGGTTCGACGCCTACCTGCACGCGGCGGAATCCGACGCGAAGTACGCGAGCCACGCCCGGGTGCTGCGCGATCTGTTCCTCGGTGCGCGCGGGGACGCCTGGGAAGACGCCCTCCGCGTGGCTGCCGCGCTGCCCGGCCCGGCGGGCCCCGACATCCTGTTCGACGTGTGGGTGTCCACATCGAAGGCGACCAACGCGACGCAGCGCGCGCGCGAGCTCCTGGTCACCGACGCGACGCGCGCGCGTGCGACCGAGTCGACGCGTGTCGCCTTCGATCTGCGGATCGCCCAGGGCACCGCGTGCGAGGTGAGGATCCCTCTCGTCAAGCGCGCCGCCACCGCCGCCGACTCGCGTTCGCTCCGTCCGCTCCTGATCCTTTCGGCGCGAACGGGCTGCGGACGCCGGGAGCGCCACGACTGCTTCCACTGTCTGCGCTCGGACGACTCGCTGAACCACGCCATCGAGCGAGCATCGACCACGCCAGCGCCGGACTATTCTCG
>CAYUAW010000558.1:0-4319 GCA_964442485.1 uncultured Polyangiaceae bacterium | reverse complement strand
GCAAGCGAGCGCGAGCGCCCGCGAGCGAGCCATTGCTCGGCGGTGAGAGCGAGCGCAACGGCGCCGACGCCCCAGACCCAGATCGTGTAGCGCGGCCACCACCGCATCGGCTGGACCACGAACGCGACGGCCGTCGCGGTGATGGCAATCGCGAGAGTCGTGCGCTGCTCGAGCGCAGAGTCACGTCGTAGCAGTCGCACCACCGTGAAGACGACGGCGGGCGCGGCCAGGAGCGGCCAGGCGAGCCCGAGACCCGCCAGGCGGTCGTCGAAGTCCATCGCGAAGCCGCTCGACTCGAACCACGTGCGGAGCAGACGCGCGGGCTCGCTCAGCGGCGCGAGCGCCGCCGGCGTGTTGTGAATCACGTCGAGGACGCTCTCCATCGACGCGACGCCCGCGAAGACCTCGTGACCCGCGATCCGGACGTCGAAGGGCCAGAGGGGGTTGCCCGTGTGCGCGACGTTGCGCAGTAACCAGAACGCACCAGGCGCCGCGAAGCCAGTGGCCACGAGCAGCCGCGAGAGCGCACCCTGCGCGAAGAGAGGCTCCTTTCGGAGCGCTCGGACGACACCGGACGCGGCAACCGCGACGCCAATGGCCGCGACGACGGCGACGCCGGTGCCCTTCAGCGAGAGGGCGTGCGCGGTCGCCATTCCGGCAGCGGCGACGACGGGCAGCTCGGCCCCTGCCGAGCCGAACGCCAGCGCCGAGAGCAGGATGGCGGACACCGTGGCCCCGGCGAACGACGCATCCACGTAACCCGTGGGTGCGTTGAGGATGACCATCGGCACCAGCAGGAAGAGCGCAGCGCCCGCTCGTGCGAGCTCCCGGCGCACGCCGGCACGCTCTGCGAAGAGCCAGATCGAGAGCGCTCCTGCCGCGACGTGGAAGAAGCTCGCCACCGTGACGAACCGCATCGAGCCCGTCGCCGCCGCGATGACGGACGAGACGGCCTCCTGGCCGAGCGGGTAGCCATTTCGAACGGGATCGTCGGTGACGAGCCACGCGACTCGGCCCGCGTCCAGCCAGCCGGCAATCACTGGCAGCCGATAGGCGAGCGCGTCGTAGGCGACGACCGGCAGGAGCACGGCGAGGAGCAGCGAGGCGACGAGGCTCACGGCGCCTGCGGACGAGAGCAACCACGAGAGCCAGCGCAGTCGACCGGCGAGCGGGCCCACGGCCGGAGTGGGCAGCAGGCTCGAGCGACTCAGGCCCGCGGCTGCGACGCCGCCTGCAACCGATGCGAAAAGAATCGCGGTTGCCGCAGCACGCGAAGCGAGCGGCCGTGCACCAGCGGCGGAAAGCCCGACCACGAGGGCGTGCGCCAGCCAGGGCGTCGCCAGGACGGCCAGCAGCGCCGCCTGCACGGCATCGCGACGGTGCGGCACTCGGGAGTCTGGAAGGGCGGCTATGAACACGGCGGCAGTTGGGGCCTGCCCTCGAGCAAACCCGCGCGTTAATACCACTAACCGCCCCGGAAACCTTCCCGACCAGGTGCGTTAGTCGATCATTTTGACATATATCGGCCGCACGGCCGGTTTATGCGCTGACACACACACCGACAGTGTAGTTTTGCTGGATCCTGCGTTTCACGAAGGAAGAAAAAGCCGCAACGACGGTATCGTCGAGACACTCGATCCGTCATCGAGAGAGGAGATCTTGATTCATGAATCTGTGGAAAGTGTCGACCATCGCACTCACCGTCGCGCTCGGTGTCACGGCCGGTGGAGCTCTGGTGAGCGCCGCCCCCGCTGATGATCAGCCGCACATGCAATCGGCGCTCGATCATCTCAAGGCAGCGAAGACCGCGCTCGAGGCAGCCGCACACGATCACGGCGGACACCGCAAGAAGGCGGTCGAAGCCACCACGCTCGCAATACACGAGGTCGAGGAAGGCATCGACTTCGCCAAGAACCATCCCGAGCCGAAGGGCGGCGGGCCGAACCCGAAGGGCGGCGGACCGAGCCCGAAAGGCGGCGGACCTCAGCCGAAATGAGCGTCAGCGCGGAGGCTTTTCCCGATGTGACGGCGCGGCGCCGCGCGCCGTCGCATCCCGTGACCCGCCAGCGCGATCCCGCGATGGTACCGACGGCTCGCCGGACTCGACAGCGGCGAGCCGAGCGCGGGCCGCGGCGCGAATCGCCTCCGGCGCCGTTCCGTGCACGATCTGACGCAGCGCGGACGCGTCCTCGAGACGCGCGAGCGCGATCGCGCGCGCTTCCTCTGAATCGTCCCACTGCGCGCGGTTCACGAGCACCGCGACGTCCGTCACCCGCCGGAGCGCAGCCACGCGGACCGAGCGATCCGCGTCGTTGCGCGCGCGGCTCGCGAGTACCGTCTGATTGTCGACGCGCTCGAGCGCGGCGCGCCGCACCTGCCAGGCCTTGTCCCACTCGCCGATCCGACGGAGGAGGGCTTGATCGCGCAGCCTTCGGGCCGCGGCCTCTCGCACCTGCCAATCCGCGTCGTCGGTGGCCGCCCGCGCGACCGCCGTCCTGTCCTTCAGCTTGACGACCGCGCTGCGTCGCACGCGATAGTCGGGGTCTTCGCGCGCGAGCCGGGCAAGGACGGTCTGGTCGTCGAGCCGCCGGATCGCCTCGCTGCGCGCGTGAGCGTCGACGTCTCCGGTTGCGACCGCGGCGATCGCCCCCTCGTCGTGCAAGCCACGTACGGCGCGTGCGCGGGTATCCGCGAAGAGCCCGGAGCGCGCGACGTCGGCGATGAGCCGCTCGCTGCGTAGCTGCTCGAGCGCCGCCGCTCGCACGCCCTCCGCCGGATCCTCCTTCGCCAGGCGCGCGAGGAGCTTTCCGTCGGCGACGCGCGCGACTGCGATCCGACGGATCTCGGGATGCACCGCCTCCAGCGCGAGCCGGGCGATCCGGCGTGGGTCCTCGAGCTTCGCGAGCGCCGCGAGGCCGAGCTCGGGTCCGGCCCCGGCAGCGATCCGCGCGAGCGCGCCTTCGTCCTTCGTGTGCTCGAGGGCTGCTTGCCGCGTCCCCGGGTCCGCGTGCGAGAGCGCGAGTTCGGCGAGCGCGGACGGGTCGTCGAGCCGCTTGACTGCCGCGCGCCGCACCAGCGAATCCCTGGCGTGCATCGCCACCTGGACGAGGCGCTGCTGATCGACAACCTTCTTTGTCGCATCCTTCGCAACGACGGCATCCGCCGCCGAAAGCGCGACGGCGACGAGCAACGCGTCGTCCCAGAGCCTCGACACGGCCGCCTGCGCTACGACGCGCAGGGCCGCACCCTCCGCCACTGCTGCGAGAAGGTTCGCGTCTCCGAGCCGGCGCACGGCCGCGACGCCAATGCTCGCGTCGGCAGATGCAAGCGCTAGCGCGGCGAGCGACTCGGCACCGACGATGGCGCGCGCGGCCTCCTGCCGCTCCGACGTCTCCGGCGACGAGAGCGCTCGCTGAACACGTTCCGCGTCGGTGGCCATCGTCACCCTGATCTGTTCTTCCAAGACCGACATGTCTTCTCGGGCGAGCCCTTCGCCCGAGCCAGCGGTCACTCGAGCAGGTCTTTCCGCAAAGCGTGAGCGGCGTGCAACATCAAGGCGTATCGCTCGCGAACACGACTCGCACTTCTCCGGTACCACGCACGCGAGAGAAGCCTCGATCCGCGATCGAGGGTTCGTGATCGCTGGAACTGCCTTATTCCGATGAGAGCTGGATTGAGCAGCAGGTCACCTTCAGGGCGCACTCTTGCCCCCGTTTCGCTCGCGTGAGGGTACACCAGCGGAGCTCTCGTTCGCGCTCACGTGGTCGCACTGGAGAGGAACAGCGCGAGCCTGAGCCGAAATATAAGACGAGGCGAGTGTCGCGGAATTGCAACACTTTTGCGGCACGGTCAGACCGATAGGATTGTTCACTACGCCACCAGTCGAAGGCCACTTGGGGTGGCAGTGAATCCTGGACGGAACGGTTGTCCAGAGAGCGCGTCATAGACAAGGCTGGATCAGGTCGGCGGGCCGGGCTGGCTCATTTCGTTCGCGACCAATTGGTTACGCGGAGGGAGTGTCATTTTCGGAAGGATCAGCTTCTTGGGTGCGAGCGCCGCACTGCTGCTCACCCCGGCTTGTCCGGGAACGATGGTGGCGGTTGGAAGAGTTCGGCCTTCTACGGCACCGACGGCCACCCGGGGATGACTCAGACGCCGGGACTGCCAACCCGCTCAGGGCGCGCAGAGGAAATCCGCGCCGCACGTCCCGGTTGCGCAGCCCGCGTTGGTGTCTGGGTCGCACGCGCGGCAGCGATTCACGACGGACCCCGTCCCCCGGTTGATGTCGAGGCAGATACCGTGGACGCCGTCGGTGCAGT
>CAYUAW010000557.1:0-4325 GCA_964442485.1 uncultured Polyangiaceae bacterium | reverse complement strand
CTTGCGGCAAGTCCGGCGGAGAATGCACCTCGCGATGCGGCGACGGCATCGTCCTCGGCGAGGAGTGCGACGACGGCAACCTCCGCAACGGCGACGGCTGTTCCAGCGACTGCAAGGTGGAGAGCGGCTTCACGTGCTCGGCGCTCGCCGCGTGTGCCGCCGGGGACACGCACTGCAGCGTCGACGTGCCCGCGGTGTTCCGCGACTTCGACTTCGGAGGCGACTTCGAGCCCGGGTGGAACCACGACGGCGTGATCACCGGGATGGTGAAGCCCGTCCTCGACGTGGACGGCAAGCCCGCGTACGCGATGAAGGGCGGCCTCGACGACGCCGACGGCTACGTGCAGTCGGCGCAGAGCTTCGCCGAGTGGTACCGGGACGCGCCGCCGAAGAACGCGACCGTCGCCGGATCCATCCGCCTCTACGCGTCGAGTAACAGCGTCTTCGTCAATCGATGGGGCGCGAACGGCGAGCAGTGGGTCGGCTACCCGTCGGGCATGCTGAACGGCATGACGTACCCGAATCCCGAGCAGTGCTCGAACACGGATTGCAAGGATCCGGGTTGCGCCTCGCCGCCGCCGGGCACCGTCTGCCTCGACGATTGCATCCCGTGGGGAAGCGGCAACACCCAGGCGTGCTACGCCGCGCGCGTTCTCTACGACGGCAGCCCGACGTTCTTCCCCGTCGACGGCAAGGGTCTCACGCCGATGAGCGCGTACACCACGGCGCAGATCCCTCCTCAGTACGGCTGGAACTGGGTAGACGAGCCCGGCGGCGCGCGTCACAACTTCAGCTTCACGTCGGAGGTGCGCTACTGGTTCCGCTACTCCGCCTCGGCGACGGCGAAGCTCGCGTTCACCGGCGACGACGACGTGTGGGTCTTCGTGAACGGCCAGCTCGCCGTCGATCTCGGTGGCTGGCACGTCCCAGAGGACGGCCAGGTAACCATCGACGGCGCCGCCGCGACGAAGTTCGGCCTCGCCGACATGGCCGTCTACCAGATCGCGATCTTCCAGGCCGAGAGAAAGACGAAGGGCTCGTCGTTCCGTCTCACGCTCTCGGGCTTCGACATGGCTCCGAGCGACTGCGGCTCGAGCTGCGGCGACGGCATGGTCGCGGGGGGCGAGGAGTGCGACGACGGGCGCGCCGCGAACACCGGCGCTTACAATCACTGTCGCCCCGACTGCACCCTCGGCCCGCGCTGCGGCGACGGCATCGAGCAGACGCCCGAAGAGGCGTGCGACGACGGCAAGAACGACGGAGCCTACGGCGGCTGCGCTCCGGATTGCCAGCCTGGCCCCCACTGCGGCGACGGCATCGTCAACGCCGCCCACGAGAAGTGCGACGACGGGAAGAACGACGGTAGCTACGGCACCTGCGCCCCCGGGTGCGTCCCCGCCCCTCACTGCGGCGACGCCGTCGTCGATCCCGACCACGAGGAGTGCGACGACGGCAACAGCGTCGACGGCGACGGTTGCACCAACGCCTGCAAGCTCGCGCCGATCCGGTGAACGGCTCCCTTGGTCGCGAGACCGCCTACGTCAACCGACCATCTTGCCGTAGGAGTAAGGCCCCTTCTTGTCGCGTGCCCACGTCACGAAGGCAAACTGACCGTCCGCACTGATGTTGATGTGCTCGATGCTCCAGCCCTCGTCCTTCGGAGGCTGCAACGGAACGCCGTCTATTTGAGCCACGTCGTCCGCCCGCAGAGGCTCCCGCTTGATTCGATATTCCCTGACCATGGCCGATCCTCCACGAAAACATCGCCGGCATCACGCTTTAACGTCCCCCGTCGCAAACGCCGGAGGATTCCGAGCCGCGAGGACGCTACAGCCGCCCGCGACAGGGACCGGGGGGAAAACTGACGGCGTCGTGGTTGCCGGCCGGAACCGTCACCTGCCCGATACAAGCGTCGAAGGACGGCTTCGCGTCCGAGGTCTGACAGTAGGCGAGGACGTCGATCGTCTGGGAATCGCCGGCGTCGACGATGGAAACGTCGGTCGACCACGCGCCGGCCGACGCGACCTTCTTCTCGAGGACGAGGTTGCCGGGGATCTGCTCGGTCGACGTGCACCCGCCGCTGCAGCTGCCCGACGTGCCCTCGTAAAACTCGAGCACGATCCCCGAGCACGACGATGCGTCGGGCAGGGTATCGCCCGCGAGATGGTACGTCCGCTCGCTCGTCCCGCAACACGAGGAGCCGCTACATCCGGCGACCGCAACCGCCGAAGCGACGAACCCCACCATCGAGCCCCAGCTGCCCACGAGCCGAGCGTAGCACGGCGTCGCCGGCCCGCCCGAGTGACTTGCAAACGTCTATACGCGTGCTAGATGCCCCCCATGGCTGCGACGCTCGAGCGAACGGGGCTCCTCACGGTGCGGATGAACGTGGAGGAGATGAACATGCTGAAGGCCCTCGCCGAATCGGACGGCATCTCCGCCTCCGATCTCGTCCGGCAGTTCGTGCGCCGCAGTTTCATGGAGCGCTTCGGTCCGATGCCGAAGGTGGCGAAGAAGGCGAAGCGGTAGCCAGTTACTTGGCGGCTTTCGCTTGCTGGTCCACGGTGTCGACGAGGTCGTCCATCTCGATGGCGTAGTCGAAGATGTGCATGCCGAAGCCGAGCGTTTCGGAGCTCGTGGTGCGATAGGGCGGCACCGGGCGCTTGTCGTCGCTCGACTGGTTGGTCGTGATCTCGAGGTAGCTGAAGCCGTTCTCGTTCTTGCACGTGCCGCGGAACAGATCTCGCCACAGGCGGAACGGCGTCGCGACGTCGGGGACCTTGGTGGGCGGCGCGTCGGGAGCGAAGATGGTATCGTAGAACTTCACCGGGAAGTAGCTGCCCTGGTAGTTGCCGGTGTTGCCGGCGAGCACTGCGGGGTCCGTGCAGGCGTTCATCAATCCCGGCCCCGTTCCCTTGCCGAACAGGGAGTTCGCGGGGGGCGGAGCGGTCTCCGCGAAGCTGTTGTAAGCGACGACGCAGCCCGTTTGCGCGGGCTTCGTGCACAGAGGGATGTTCTTGAACGTCCCGCCGACGTCCTTGCCCTCCGGCACCTGGATGGAGCCGCCGATGAGGAGAGCCGAGATGAGCTGCTTGCGGAGATCGGCATTGCTGTCGAACTCGTCGGTGACGAGCTGCGTGAGCATCGCCGTGCCCTGCGAGTGCCCCATGAGGACGAACTTCCGGCCCTTGTTGTAATGGGCCATGTAGTAGTCGAATGCAGCCTTCACGTCGCCATACCCGAGCGCCGGGTCGCCGGTGATGCCGATGGTGCTGCCGCCCGCGTCGGCCTTGCCCGCGTCGGCCTTGCCCGCGTCGGCCTTGCCCGTGTCGCCCGTTCCCGCATCGCCCGTTCCCGCATCGCCCGACGGCGGGCTCGACGATGGGATCGATAGCGCCACCTGACGGTAGAGCGGCGCGTAGACCTCGCACAGTCGCGTGAAACGCCCCGCCTGGGCGAGCAGCGGATCGAGCACCAGGCTGATGTCGGAGAAGTCCGTCATGTTCCCGTTGCCCGTCAGCGCGACGGTCGGATACACGTAGAAGCAGTCGAAGGGGGGATCGGCTGCGAACTGGTGTTTGTCGACCTTCGTCGTGTTGTCCTTCAGGAACTCCGTGGCGTCGAAGTCGTCACGGCACTCGTTCGGGTCATTGCCGGGGAGACACGCCCACAGCGCCGGATCGCTGTAGTCGAGCGTTCCTTTGGTTCCCGTGTTCTTCAGGTGCGAGCGATCGATGTGCACTCCACCATCGGCCGTGCCCGTACCGCCCGTGGACGATTGTTGACCGCCGCTGCCCGGCTTCTGCCCGCCGCTGCCCGCGCCCGAGCCACCCCCTCCGCCGCCGCCCGACGTCGCATCGGAGCCCGCGTCGGGCCCGCCCTTCGCGTTGTCGTTCGAGCACGCTGCCAGCGCGATGGTTGAAAGGAAGAGAAGCGCAATGTTCTTCGTCATGCTGACCCCTTTGGAAAGCAGCGCCGACTTCCGTGCTGCTCGGGGAGGTTCTTACATCCAGGGCAACGCGCGCGACGCTGTTTGCTCAGGCCACGCACTAGCTCTGCGAGCCGCGGGGCCGCACGAACAGGCGCGCAGACGAAAAAATGACGCCGTATGCGTATTCCGGCGGCCCTTGACCCGAGCGGCGGGGTCGACCCTTCATCCCGATCTCGAGAGCGAGCACCCTCGGCGGCCCACCGGAGCGACTTGAAAGAACCACGCCTTTTGGTGCTCGAGCACTGAACGTCTCAACGATTGTGCATGTCGTCACACATCCGTTGACCGGCGAAGCAGACTCGAATCTTCCGACCGATCCGGAACCATCTCGACA
>CAYUAW010000556.1:2878-4339 GCA_964442485.1 uncultured Polyangiaceae bacterium | reverse complement strand
CGTCTCGTCGGCCAGCGGCGTGGCGTCGCCCGCCGTCGCCGCGCAAGGCGGAGGGGAGGCGAGGAGTGCAGCGCTGATCCAGGCGCTCCGGCAGTCGCGGATGACGGACGCCGAGCGCGATTTCGACGACCGGCTGAGACAGGCCGTTCCCGAGTCGAAGCTCGCCAGCGTCTGGCAGCAGGCGACCGTGGACAAGGGCGCGTTCGTCGGCGTTGAACGCGTCCGTCGCTTCCATTCTGCGGCGGGTGATGCGGAGATCACGACGCTGCGCCTCGAGCGAGGCTACGTGGACGTACGCGTCACGTTCGACGAGGAAGGGCGCATGGGGTCGATCTTCATCCGTCCGTCGGACGTCATCGAGCGCGCGATGGACCTCGTGACGTCCCTCGAGAGCGGACACGAAGACGAAGCCTTCTCGCAATTCAGCCCCCGGATGCAAGGCGCGCTTCCGCTCGAGAAGCTCCGGGCGTTCACGAGCGCGCTCCACGCCCAGCACGGTGCGCTCGTGTCCGTGGAGGACGCCCGGGTATCGAAGTCCGAGTTCGACACCGTGCTCCTCGAAGCGCGCTTCGAGAAGGACCGTCTCGACATCCGGGTGTCGTTCGCGAAGGAGCAGCCGATCGTCGAGGGCCTCTTCTTCGTCCCGCCGACGCCGGCGCCGGATCCCGCGCCGCCTTCGTATGCGCTGCCGGCCGAGTACGTCGAACGAGAGCTACGCGTGGGGCAGGGGCCACGTGGTCTGCCGGGCACTCTGTCGATGCCACGCGGGAACGCGGCGAACGTACCCGGCGTGGTGCTCGTGGCGGGCTCCGGGCCCCATGACCGCGACGAGACGCTCGGCGCAAATCGTCCGTTCCGCGATCTGGCCCTCGGACTTTCGTCACGGCACATCGCCGTCCTGCGTTACGAGAAGCGCACGTTCGGCGTGAACGCGACCTTCATCGCCGACAAGACGAACGTCACCATCGACGACGACACCACGGACGCGGCCGTCGAGGCAGTTCACACCTTGATGACCGTCCCGGGAGTGGACCCGACGCGCGTCTACGTCGTCGGCCACAGCCTGGGCGCCATGATGGCCCCACGCGTCGCCGAGCGTGAGCCGCGGGTTGCTGGGCTCGTCTTGCTGGCGGCCCCGGCGCGACCGATGGAGGACCTCATCGTCGAGCAGCAGACGTATCTGGCGTCGCTGTTGCCGTCGTACCCAAAGGACCAGCTCGACGAGGTCCGCCGGCAGGTGGCGCGCGTGAAATCACCGGACCTTGCCAGTGCGCGTCCGGAGGAGCTGCCGAATCACGTCCCCGCGTCGTTCTGGCTCTCGCTCCGGGGCTACGACCCGGTGGCGCGCGCGCTCGCCCTGAAGAAGGCGACCCTGGTGCTCCAGGGCGACCGTGACTTCCAGGTGACCGGCGACGACTTCGCCCTCTGGAAGCGCTCGCTCGCCACCGAGGTCTGGGCCAC
>CAYUAW010000556.1:0-2778 GCA_964442485.1 uncultured Polyangiaceae bacterium | reverse complement strand
GTCACTGACAGAACCCTATGGTCGTGCCCCGCGTCGTGTGGACGGTCGTGCACGACCCGGAGTCGCAGGGGTCGCCAGCGCTACACCAGCGCTGGCAGGTGCCCACGTCGTTCATCCCGAGGCACAGGAGATGATCGCCGCATTGCAGCGGCAGCGACTGGTTCGCGTTGCAGGCGTCGCCGGCGTTCAGGGCACCGGACTGCGAGCAGGTGAACGTGACGCCGTCGAGACTCCCGCACGATTCACCCGCCGGGCAATCGTAGTGAGTCTCGCAGCTGCTCGCCGTGGCGGCGACGCCGCTGCAGAACCCGATCGTCGCACCCCGGGTCGTATGCGCGGTCACACACGACCCCGACGTGCACGGGTCGCTCGAGCTGCACCAGCGCTGGCAGGTGCCCACGCCGTTCACCCCGAGGCACAGGAGATGGTCGCCGCATTGCAGCGGCAGCGACAGCTCGGCGTTGCAGGCGTCGCCGGGGTTCAGGGCGCCGGATTGCGCGCACGCGAACATGACGCCGTCGGAAGTCCCGCACGATTGCCCGCTCGGGCAGTCGTACCGAGTCGCGCAGCTGCTCGCCGTGGCGGCGACGTCGCCGCCGCATGCCGTGCTCGCGCACGTCCAGATGAGAAGAATGCCGGCGCGACCGGACATGAGCATCGATTCTACACGAGCCGACGTGGCGTCTCGCGCCAGGCAGCCAGACATTCTCCAAGCAGAGCTCGGCTACACGAAGGAGCTCCTCGGGACGAGCTAGCCACCGGAAGATCCCTGAAAGATCCCTGACTCATCGCTCCGCGCGGACACTACTTTGTCGGACGAGCAGGCATTCACGCGCGGAGACGGACCATGAACCGTAGCTGGCGGCGGGGAGATATGACGATGAGATTACTCGGGAATGATTGCGCCATTGTCTTGGTGTCGTGCGTCGCCTTGATGGGCGCCGCCGGCTGCGGCGGGCCCCCGAGCTCGACGGAGGCGGGGGACGACCCGGCTTCCGTCTCGAGTCCGATTCTGAGCAGTCCGACCACCGTGACCACGACGGACAAGCCTGCAATTGGCCAGCTCATCCTGGCGTCGTCCGGCGCTCTGGACTGTACGGCGACGCTGATCTCGTCGCGCGTCATTCTCACGGCCGCGCACTGCTTTGGGTGGAATACGCGGGGGAGCGGCTTCGGAAGCGCGTCGAGTCCGCCCACATTTCCCACGAACAATTCCTCCGGACTCGCCTTCAAGGATGGGACGGGTGCGGTCCGACAGATCCGTCGGTACGCGGTGAAGGGCACCGCGCAGGGTAGCGACGACATCGCCGTCGCGGAGCTCGAGTCGGACGTCTCGTGGTCGAGCGTCCACTGGCTGTCCGTGGCAACGAGCCCGGCCGCCGATATGTCGCAGGTCAGCGCATGGGGCTACGGGTGCACCAGCTCTCACTACGGGAACACGATGGCTGCGTGCTCGAGCAGCAACGACTGCAGCGGCAACTACGCGTTCTGCGCCGACAATCAATGCTGGGCCTTGATACCCGACAACGTTGGGACCAAGCGGACGGTCACGACCACGTGGGACGGCACCAAACGAAATACGAGAACCAACGTCACGTGCGGGGGAGATTCGGGCGGCCCCATTCTCGACGCGAGCGGGAATATCATCGCGGTCAACTCGGCCGGGCCTTGGAACACGGTGGACCCGGGCTCGGACATTCCCGCGGATGCCGTCTTTCATCGACCCTTCATCAGCCGGGTCAACGCGATCTTCGGCAAGCGTCAGCTCTGCGACACGTGTCCGCAGGTTGCGTTCAGAACGTGGAATCTGATGAACTACCTGCAGGCGGTGAATGGCGGTGGTGGGGCGGTCGTTGCGACGCCGACCGCGGTTGGCTCCTGGGAAACGTTCTACATGGTGCAGTTCGCGAATCAGTATTCGCCGTTCATCGGGCTCCAGTCGTCGTCGACCGGGCGATGGGTCACCGCCGTCAACGGCGGCGGAGCGGGCGTCGTCGACGGCGCCGATTACCCCGGGCCATCGGAGGTCTTCGATCTGACCTCGGACTCGCAGGGCTCCCATCTCAGCACCATCGGGTCACCCCCCATGTTCGTATCCGCCGAAGACGGCGGCGGTGGTGCCGTGAATGCCAATCGCCAGTCGGCCCACCAGTGGGAGACCTTTACCTTCCTGACCTTGGTGCCAGGGAATTTTCAGTAGCCGCGGTGGCTCCGTGGGTGAACGGTTCTGAAGCTGCTCGCGGACCTCTCGTCGGTCCGCGCCACGTGCCGCATGACAGGCGCGGCGAAGGGGACGATTCTGAAGCTGCTCGCGGACCTCGGCGCGGCGTGCTCCGAAAAGTTAACATAATATATCTTATGCGAACCGATATGGCTTCGCTAAGCACGGCGACCAAGTCGGAGATTGTCGCCTCCGCACGCCTCGGCCAGCTCAACAACGTGGCTACGAGAACACAAACGACGACGCAGCTCCGCCCGACACGATGATGACCCACCATGCATCCTCCTGCTCTACGCGCAGCGGATGAGATTTATGGTTTACTCACTGGCCGGTCAATACTGGCCGGCATCTTTCTTCGACGCGCGGTCCCTTGCCATAACCATGACCAGTCGCCCCGCTTGTCCCCGGCGTTCTCGCTGAGCCCCTTGTACCCGCTCTGAACGGCCCGCCCCCACAGAGCGCGGGCTCGCCGCTCGTTCAGATCGGCGGCGGCGTGACGTGCAGCGCGAGCAGCGAACCGCTGTTGCTCAGGATGAACGCGCGCAGGCCGTACGCCG
>CAYUAW010000555.1:0-4340 GCA_964442485.1 uncultured Polyangiaceae bacterium | reverse complement strand
GTCTTTCGCGCTCGAGATTTGTCCCTGGGCCGCCACGTCGCTCTGAAGATGCTGACAAGCAGCGAGCCGACGGCCGCGGCGCTCTTCGAGGAGGAGTACCACGCGCTCGCGGGGCTACGACACCCGTGCATCATCGAAGTGCGGGATTACGGCGTGTCGGCCGAGGGCGCTTACTACACGATGGAGCTCCTCGATGGGAAAGACGTCGGCGCCAGCGCTCCGCTGCACTGGCGCAAGGTGTGCGAGTGCCTGCGCGACGTCGGGAGCGCCCTCGCGCTGGTTCATCGGCGGGAGCTCGTGCACCGGGACATCAGCCCTCGCAACATCTGGCAGACGTCGAACGGTGCCTTCAAGGTCATCGACTTCGGAGCCCTCTGTCGATTCGGTGTACCGAAGGAGGTCGTTGGTACGCCTGCTTACCTGGCGCCCGAGTCGCTCACCGGCGAGCCGCTCGATCAGCGCGCCGACCTGTATTCGCTCGGAGCCGTCGCGTACTACTTGCTGACGGGACGCAATGCGTATCCCGCGCGCGTGATAGCCGACGTGCTCGAGGTCCGCCCGAAGCCGGTTGCTCCCTCGGTCGCCATGAGGGTCGTCGACGGCGAGCGCGATGACGACAGGGTGCCGCCCGAGCTCGACGACCTCGTGCTCTCGCTGCTCAGCCGTACGCCTCTGGCGCGGCCGTCGAGCGCTGCGGAGGTCATCGAGCGCGCCGGCGCGATCGCCGGACTCTCCGCGGAGGGACGCCCGAGCTCCATACAGACTCACCTGGTGAGCACGGACTTCGTCGCGAGGCTGCACGAGAAGCAATTTCTCGCGGACTCCATCGTTCAGCTCGAGAAGGGCACCGGCGGCGCGATCGTGATCGAGGCACCGCCGGGGCAGGGCAAGACCCGCTTGCTCCGGGAGATCCAGCTCGACGCGCGTCTGGCCGGCATGACGGCGCTTCACTCGCAGGCCGAGCTTCATCCGTCGTTTCACGGCGTCGCACTCCACCTCGCGTTCGGCATGCTCGACTCGCTTCCCGAGGTGGCGCTCGAGGCGGGGGCTCCTCTCGCGGGCACCCTCGGGCACCTGTCTCAGGAGCTTCATCGACGGCTAGGCCAGTCGACCCCGCTCGTTTCCATGCCTCCGGCGCCGGGTGAAGCGCGCATGCGCATCCAGGAGGCGCTTCTCGACTGGTTTCGTGCGGTGAGCAAGCAGCAGAAGCTGGCGCTCTTCGTGGACGACCTCCATCAGGTCGACGAAGGTTCCGCGGCGTTTCTGGCTGCGCTCGCCCGCGAATCGAAGTCGCAAGCGCTCCTTCTGGTCGCCACGCTGGTGCGGGAGGACGGCCGTTCGCTCGGTGATTCGGCGAAGGCGCTGCGCGCCGCCGCGCAGATCGTCCCTCTGCCCGCGCTCGACCTCGGCGAGACCCGGGCGCTCCTCCGCTCGGCGTTCGGCGACGTCCCCCACCTGCCACGTCTCGCGGAGAAGCTTCACCAGCGCAGCAGCGGCAACCCGCGGAGCTGCATGGACTTCGTTCATCATCTCGTCCGCCAGGACGTCGTCCGCCACCAGGGCGGCGAGTGGATTCTCCCTCAGGAGCTCCGCGACGAGCAGCTCCCGGTGACGTCGGACGCGGTGCTCGTGCGGACCATGGAGCGACTGAGCGCCACGGCGCGGACACTGTCGCAGGCGCTGCTCCTCTCGGGCGGCGTGCTCTCGGTCGACGCTTGCGTGTCGCTCCTCGACGACGAGTCCCCGGGGCGTGTCTCGATGGCCGTCGACGAGCTGCTCCGGGAGGGAGTCGCGATTGGAAGCCGCGGCGGGTGCCGGCTCGTGCCGCGCTACGGCGTGCACGTCGGCACCATGGCCGCCGAGCGTGCGGCGCGCGTGCACCGGAAGCTGGCCGAGGCGATCCTCGCCGCTTCGAACCTCTCCGCGGTGCAGAAGCTCGCCGCGGGTCTGCATCTCCTGCGCGCCGGCGACGACGCTCGCGCCGGAGAGCTGCTCGCCCGCGGCGGCATCGACATCACGATGGCCAGAGGCGAGGCCGACACGCTGCCCGAGGCGATTCCCATGCTCGAGGCGGCGCTCCGGCTCTACCGGGAACAGAACCGCCCCCTCGCCGAGCTCGCTCCCCTCATAGCGCCGCTCGCGAGCGGCGCGTACTACGCCGAACGAAGGCTCGCGGCCGAGTACGGCGACCAGGCCATCGATATCCTGCAGACGCTGCTCGGTCTCAAGCTGGCCGCGCGCCTCAGGCCGTTCCTCGGCAAGAAGCTCGGCCTCGTCATCGCCCTGGTGATCGCCGCCGTGCGCCTCAAGCGTCTCGAGAAGACGAAGCGCACGCCGACCCTGGTGGAGACGTTCACGTTCCTCTTCACGTCGGTCGCAACGCTCACCGGGGTCTCCGTCATCTGCATCGATCCGGCGACCGCTTCGCGATACGTCCAGGTGCTCGAGCCGCTGACGGCACTCGGCGAGGACCACGTCGCTTCGTTTCTGTACCGGTACTGCTCGAGCCTGGTGATGACGGTAGAGGACCGGAGCGGGCGCGCTCGCGCCGCCTGGCATCGCCTGCTCGAGCGCTTGCGAGACCCGAGACCAATCAAGGGCATGCCAGAGTTCACCAGGCCGCTGTACATCGGCGGCGCGCTGTACGCCTGCGGTGTGATCGAGGGGTGGGCAGACGGGCCGGGAGCCCTCCGCTTCGCCGAGGAGCTCGATGCGACGGGCATGAAGCTCTACGAGATGAGCGCGGACCAGCTGCGCGCCATGTACTACGCGAACCAGGGGAACGACGAGCGCTTCCAGTACTACCGCGATCGAGTGGAGACGCACGCCATCCAGCGAGGCACGGCGTGGCAGGTCGAGATCTGGTCTCCTGGCGCCCTCATCAGCGTGTACCTGCGCAACCACGACGCGATGGGGATGAAGCACGCCGGGGACGTCCTGGAGCGCCTCGCCGAGGAGATCCCGTCCCTCGCGCTCTATGGAAAGCGCGCCCGCGGCGCCTACCTGGTCACGCGGGGTCGGTATGCGGAAGGCATCGACGTGCTCGATGGGGTGAACACCGGCGCCTTCAGGTCGATCGTGGGAGCGACGCGCACCATCGGGGTGCTCGCCCGCGCGCACAATCAGCTCGGAGATCCGGCGAAGGCCAGGGCGCTCTGCCTGGATGCGCTGCAGACCCTCGACGCTGCGGATCGCGAGCTCGTCGTGATGAACCAGATCGTGATCACCGAGCTCGCGCTCGCCGAGGCGCGGCTCGGTGAGTTCGACGAGGCCGGGAAGCTTCTGAACGAGATGCTCGAAGAGCAAGCGCCTCTCGAGGGCGCGCTCACGCTCGGCATGCTCTACGAGACGCTGGCCCAGGTCGCCTTGCTTCGTTCCGACAGCGGCCTCGCTCGCGAGCACCTTGCCCACATGACGTCGTGGTACCTGAAGACGGGGCTCTCCTCTCTCGCGGCGCGCTCCGAGCGCCTCGTCGCCGCCCTCGAACGCAACGAGGTGGTCCCCGATCTCCTGCTCTTCCCACCGGACGCAGAGGACACGAGCGAGACGGTGATGATCGGCGGCGGTTAGCTCATGATCCGAAGGTCGGAGGTTCGCATCCTCCCCGCGCAACCACCGCTGGAACACGATGCTGTTCCGGCACCCGAGGGAGGCCTGGTTCGAAAGAGCTGGGCCTTCGTCGTTTCAGGGCAGCCGTCGGCTACCCATAGCTTCCGGTCACTTCGAAGGCGCGAGAATACCTTGTCGCGTCAGGACGGCCTGGTCGTGCGCGAGGCTGTAGCCTTAGCCCGCGCGAAACGTGAAGGCCCCGAGGCCGCTCCGGTTCCGACGAGGGCTTCGACATCCGAGCGACCGAGCTGGTGGTCGACGATGATGACGGGGACGTCGGGACGAGAGCGAGCCTGCGGCGCGCATCATCACCGAGCGCCTTTGGACCTTCCAGTGCAAGCGAGACAAGAGCCTCGCGCAGAATGGGCGAAAGGCAAGCCGAGGACGTTCTCTTTCAGCCCAAGAACGATCGCCTGCTCTTTGCGTATTTCGGAATCTCACTCACGGCGCGTCGGGACAGCGTCTCGACGACAGTCCGGTCGACGATCGCAATTTAGAACTGATCGGAGCCGCGATCGCATGCCCCCCCTCAGGACACAGCGCTCAAGGATGCTGCGGAGGAGACGTGTCGACGCCGGAGACCTTGACGACGGCCTGCCACGCCGCTTCCTGGTTGGCGCGATCGTGAAGGTGCGGGTGGCGCATCGCCTCAATTGGGCCCGTGAGCTTCTTCGGCGCCGAGGCGAAGAATTGCCCCGAGACGTCGGTTCCGAACTCCGATGCCTGGAGGT
>CAYUAW010000554.1:0-4341 GCA_964442485.1 uncultured Polyangiaceae bacterium | reverse complement strand
TTCCACTTCGGCCTTGGCTACGCGATCGACACGCAGACGCACCCGGCGGCGCCGCCCGCGGAGAAGATCGTCGTACGGCAGGCTCCTCTGCCGCCTGAGTACCGCATCGAGGGGACCGTTGCGCGCTCGAACAAGGGTGAGCCCATCCCGAACGCGGTCGTGCGCTACGTGGGCCGTCCGCTCACCGGTATGGTCACGGACGAGCAGGGCGTGTTCAAGACGGGTCCGGTGGAGCCCGGCGAGTACCGCTTCGCGGTCTCGGCGGACGGCTATCGCGACGGCGACTGCACCGCGACGGTGACCGCGGCACCCACGGCCGTTTCGGCCAAGCCGGAGCCCGCGGCAGGCGCATCGCCTGCGACGCCGGCTCCCGCGACGCCCGCCCCGGCGAACGGGTCGACGCCCGGCGCCCCTGCCTCGCCGGCTGCGCCCGCGCCGACGCTCGTCCACGTCGCGTGCGAGCTCGAGGGGCTCCCGAAGACGGCCACCATCACCGGCGTGCTGCGTGACGCAACGACGACCAACTTCATCGAGGGCGCCACCGTCACCATCACCGATCCGCTCGGCCGTCAGCTGGCTCTGAAGACGGATGCCGAGGGCACCTTCCGCTTCGGCAACGTTCCGGCGGGCAAGTCGACGCTCATCGCCGAATCCGACGGGTACCTGCATGCCTCCAGGGAGATCAACCTGGAGCCCCGCAAGGACGTCTCGACGGACCTGATGCTCAACAAGCGGCCCGCGACGCCGAACGTCGTCGTGACGGCCAACGAGCTCAAGCTGAAGAAGGAGATCCACTTCCTTCACGGGTCGGCCGACATCCTGCCGGACTCGATGGCCATCCTCGAGGAAGCCGCAGACGTCATCCGTTCGCATCCAGAGCTCGGCAACATCGAGATTCAGGGCCACACCGACGACACGGGCGGTGCGGACACCAATTTGCGCCTCAGCGCGAGCCGCGCCAACGCGGTGCGCGACGTCATCGTCCAGAACGGCGTCGATGCCTCCCGGCTGACCAGCCACGGCTACGGGCAAGAGAAGCCGCTGGTCCCGAACACCTCGGATAAGAACAGAGCCAAGAACCGCCGCGTCCAGCTGGTCATCCTGAAGTAGCCCACGCGAGAGCTCTTGCCCCTCGCACGGCGCGGGTCTAGCCTGCGCCGCGATGAACACGAGGTGGATGCTGCGTGGGCTGGTGCTCGGAAGCCTGCTTTCGCTACAGGGGTGCGGCGCGGGGACGTATCAGATCCCGAACGTCGAGCCCGTCGTGAAGCAGAAGCCGCAGGACGATCTCCTGGAGAACATCGAGGGAAACGATAAGTCCTCGACCTCGAGCCCGTCGTCCAGCGACTCGACACCGTCCGGTTCCGGCGGAAGCGCGGACGATTCGGCGTCTTCGGATTCGTCCAAGTCGAAGAAGTAGAGCGGCCGGCGTCATGCACGCCGTGGTGCTGGACGGGACGGGGGGACCCGAAGCCCTCGAGTATCGGGAGGCGAGTGATCCGGCGTTCGGACCGGAAGACGTGCTCGTTCGTGTGCGCGCGGCGGGCGTCTGCGGGCGCGACCTCATCGATCGACGAGGCGGCTTTCCAGGCCTGAAGCTACCTTTGATTTTGGGGCACGAGTTCGCGGGAGAGATCGTCCAGGTGGGGGCTCGAGCCGGTGAGCTCCGAGTCGGTGACCGTGTCGCGAACCTGCATCGCCCGTTCTGCGGCACGTGCGATCGCTGTCTCGAGGGAGAAACGCCCGATTGCACCGAGGCCTGGCAGAGCTTCGGGCAAACGGTCGACGGCGCGTATGCGGAGCTCGTCGTCGCTCACCACCGCGCGCTCGTACCCATCCCCGCATCCATCGATGACGTGCACGCCGCGCCCGTCGGTTGCACGGCGGCGGTCGCGCTGCGCGCTTTGCGACACGAGGCGCGGCTGGCCCTCGGCGAGCGCGTGCTCATCACCGGCGCGACGGGTGGGGTCGGCACCATGGCGGTTCAGCTCGCCAAGCTCGCCGGAGCGACGGTGATCGCCGGCACGGCGTCACCGGAGGAGAAGGGCGAACTGCTCCGGCGCCTCGGCGCCGATCACGTGGTGTCGACGGCGGACGCCCGCTTCCACGAAGCCGTGCACGCGGTCGCGCGGGGGGGCGTGGACGTCGTGCTCGAGCTCACGGGAAGCGCGACGTTCCCAGGCGCGCTCCGGAGCCTGCGGCAGCGGGGGCGAATGATCATCGTCGGCAACATCCGGACGGAAAAGCTCGCGGTGAACCCGGGCGGGCTCATCCTTCGCAGCCAGACCATCGGCGGCAGTCACGGCTACACCGCGCGCGACCTCCTCGACTGTTTCGAGCTCATGACCCGAGGCCGCCTCGAGATGGTCGTTCACCGTACGCTGCCCCTCCGGGAGGCCGGTACGGCCCATCGGCTGCTGGCTGAACGAATGGCTCCCGGAAGGCTCGTCCTTGTTCCCTAAGGATTACTCGTGTTTAGCCCAAAAAGCGCCGCGTTTGTCGTTATTTGCCACGTGCCTTCGCCTTGACGGGCCGGTGAGGAGGACGAAGATAACTCCGTACATGCCGCCAGCATCCCGACGCCAGGGGGCTGGCCGGTCGACCGTCCCAAGAACCCCCGAGGCGAACAATGTCCGAAAACACCGCGCGAGAAATGACTGAATCCGAGGCGCCGTCCGGCGACTCCATTGCCCCGCGAGCCGTCGACTGGGCGAACCCGCGGGTTGCGGCAATCCTGAACGCCGCTGCGAAGTGCTTTGCGCGCAAAGGTTTCAGTGCGACGACCCTCGCCGAGATCGGCAAGGAGCTCGGGCTCCGGAAGAGCATCGTCCACTACTACTTCGCGAGCAAAGCAGCGCTCATCCACGAGGTACAGAGCTTCACGTACAACAAGTACCTGGAGCGCGTTCGCGAGGTCCTCTCGACGACCAAGGAGACGAGCCAGCAGGGTCGGGCGATGGACGCCCTCAGGTCCCTGTGGGAAACGCGCTCGTCCACCAACGTCGGCCTCAACATCGAGGTGTGGAGCGCCTCGCGCAACGACGCGGAGCTCCGTCGACGTGCCGCCGCGCTCCTGGGCGAGAAGCGCCGCCTGGTCGCGGAGGGCATCAGTGACGCCCTGGGCGAGGAGGGCACGAAGAAGGTGCACGTCGACGCGCTGTCGACGCTCATCCTATCCGTGCTCGACGGGCTCAGTGTCGCCTCGTACATCGAAGGCGACAGCGCCAAGACGGAAGAAGCGTATCGGCTCTTCCTGTATCTGCTCCGTCTCGGCGTCGAACAGCTCGACGCTGGTACTCCGGCGCCCGCGAACGCCTGATCTGGATTCGTGACGACGTCCGTGCCCCAGCAGGGGGAAAGCGTCTTCGACCGAATCCGCGGACAGGGCCCGGCCATCGAAACGTTGGTCCGGGCCCTTCGCGCGAGGCGCGTGCACCACGCTTACCGCTTCGAAGGTCCACCGGGCGTGGGCAAGGAGCTCGGCGCGTTCGCGCTGGCGCAAGCTCTGGTGTGCACCGTCGGCGGTGACCTCGGGTGCGGCAAGTGCAGCGCGTGCCATCGCGCCGTGCGAATATCCGAAGAAGATCCGCACGTGCCGCAGCACCCGGACGTCGTGCTGCTCGGGCGCGGGCTCTATCCCGCCGCAGCGCTCGGCACCGCCTCGCGCGAGACGACGGGCATCGGCGTCGAGCAGGTCCGGCGGCTCGTGCTCGCACGCGTCGGCTTCCCTCCGCACGAGGGCCGCGCACTCGTCTTCATCGTCCGCGATGCGGAAGAGCTCACGCAGCAGGCCGCCAACGCCCTCTTGAAGACGCTGGAAGAGCCGCCGCAGCGTACTCATTTCGTGCTCATCACGAGCCGGCCGAACAGGCTCCTCGACACGATAAGGTCACGCACGCTCCCTGTCCGGTTCGGGCCGCTGCCGGAAGCCGTCGTCGGAGAGATCCTTCTGGCGCACGGCAAATCGAAAGAGCACGCCGGGGCTGCCGAGGGAAGCGCCGAGCTCGCACTCGCGCTCGCCGACGAAGACGCGGCGCGGTCGCGCTCGGAGTTCGTGCAGGGCGCTCTCGAGGCGACCGCGGCGCCGTCGCTCGACGGCGCCGTGGTCTTCGCGCAGACGCGGCCCAACGAGCGCGGCGATCTACGCCAGAATCTGCTCGCGCTTTCGCACCACCTCGCAGAGGACGCGAGACGGACGCTCGCCGCGAACGCCTCGCACGCCGCCACCTCCGCGCGTCGCTACGCACTCGTCGTCGAAGCGCTCGACGCGATCGAACGTAACGGCCAGCCAGGGCTCGCCCTCGAGGCGATGATCGCTCGGTTCCGAAACGCCTGAACGCG
>CAYUAW010000553.1:0-4343 GCA_964442485.1 uncultured Polyangiaceae bacterium | reverse complement strand
CTGGGCCTGCCGAACCCGTGGAAGCAGTTGCCCTCGTATCTGGATTCTCTGTTCAGCACGCTGGATGGTCAGCCGGCTTCCGCGACGACGCCGTCCCTCTGAGCGGATATCGAAGCGTCGAGGCTTGCGGCGCTGCAACTGCACGTGACGGGAGGGGACCGGCCGTCGCCGCTCGCACCCGAAACACGCCGCGCGGTACGTGAGGAGCGGCAAGGTCTGGGGTAGGGCGCTTCACGCTCGGTCAGCGGCGACGACCCCGGGCCGGTAACCAACTCGACCGGCCACGACTTGTCCTGGTCGCGCCTTCGGTCCAGCGACGGCGCGTAGCGCCGTACGGCCGCAAGGCAGGTTTCCCACGTCGCTCGATTCGCCCGCCGCGCGAGGCGTTCTGATCAGAAGGGCGGCCGTCTGCAGCCAAGACATGTGAGGACGACAGGGCTGGAGCGAAGTCCGCGCATGCAATCAGAACAATTCCTCTGTTTCTTCGCCTGCCTCGCGCTCGGTTGCAGCGGCGAGGGATCGACGCCTTTCACGTCGGGGGCTCCTTCGCCCTCCGGGGGAGGGGGGGCCGTGCTCGGCACCGGCGGCACTGGTGTCGATTCTTCATCCATGGGCGGAGCCGGAGCGACCCCAGCGCTGACGGGCGCAACGGGCGGCTTACCGCAGACGGCCAGCGGCGCGGGGGGAATGGGTCCGTCTGGAAGTGGTGGTGCGTCGGCGGGGTCGGGCGGTTCACCGCCTGCCGTCATGACGAGCGCGCCGGCGGGCTATCCGTACGACACGAACGTTCACTTCGATTGGCCTTCGACCACACCGATGGCCGGACACTGCCAGCCAGGGTCGTATTCGGGGAATTTCACGTGCGACCTGTCGGGTGGCACGGGGCTCTTCACGATCATGGGGCCCGTGCAATTCACGCTCTCGCCGTCGTCGAGCGGCGAGTTTCTCACGATCTCGGGGGGCACGCTGGATTTCGATACTCAGGTGGGGCTCGGGAACTTTCCGGCGACGGCTGGTCTCTCGGGGCAGCTCGATTGCGAGATGAACGAGCTGCACGCGAAGGTGGAGAACGGCGTCGGTTCGTCGGTGCCCTTCTACGGACAGATGGACGGCCGCCTGGATCGATTGACGGAGACGCTGACGGGAACGTGGACGCTCGCATCCGGAACGGACCCCACCGTTCCGAGCCTGATCTCGTGCACCGGCACCTGGAGCGCGACGAGACAATGATGCGCGGGCTCGTACCGCTGGCGTTCGTGAGCATGCTCGGGTGCTCCGCGAGCACCGGAGGGTCCGGTGTCGCCGGCGGCGGCGGAGCGCCGGCGGGAACCGGCGGCGGTCTCATCCTGGTCGCGAGCGGCGGAACGAGCACCGCCACGGCATCGGGCGGCTCGAGCTCGGGGGAAGATCCGCTCGGCAGCGGCACCCCGATGATCACCGTGACTCCGCCGAACATGCCGGTGATGCCCACGGATTCGTGCGCGAGCGCGGCGTTCGAGAGCCACCTTATTCCGTCGAGCCTCCTCTTCCTGATCGATCGCAGCGGGAGCATGAACTGTAACCTGCCGCCGACGACGGATTCGATGGCGTGCGAGCAGAACCCCGTTGCGAAGGACACGACCCAGCCGACGAAGTGGTCCGTCATCACGGACGGCCTGTCGCAGGCGTTCACCGAGCTCTCCAGCATCACGGGAGCGTCCGCCGGCCTCACCTTCTTCAGCAACGACGACGTCTGCGGCGTGCAGTCGACTCCGAACGTACCGCTCGCGCCCCTGCAGAAGCCACAGATCGACGCGCTCACGAGCGCCCTGACGAACGTGAAGCCGGGCGGTGGCACGCCCATCGTGGGTGCCATCATCCTGGGGTACAAGCACCTGCATCAGGAGGCGCTTGCGCCCGGCAATCGCTTCGTGGTGCTCGTGACCGACGGCTCCGACAGCTGCCTCGACAAGTACGCCGCCGAAGGCGTCACCGGCGACGTCGTCGATCGCCTGCTGAACACCGAGATCCCGAAGGCAATCTCGGTCAACATCCGCACCTTCGTGATCGGCGCCCCCGGAAGCGAGCCGGCGCGCGGTCTGCTCTCCAAGGTCGCCTACCTCGGCGGCACCGCGACGAACGCGAACTGCGACCACACCAGCGACGACCCGGCACCCGGCGCCGCGTGCCATCTCGACATGACGCAGACGAAGGATTTCGCCAAGGATCTCGGCGCAGCCCTGCTCAACGTGACCAAGGGAACCGCGCTGAACTGCGACTTCGACGTCCCGATGCCCAGCGAGGGAGTTGCCGTCGATCCGGACCTCGTCAACGTCGACTACTACAAGGCCGGCGACATGACGAACGCCCAGGCGCACACCGAGCTCTACCGCGACGACACGAAGCCGTGCGACGCGGGCGCCGAGGGGTGGCAGTACATCGAGAACAAGACGAAGATCCGGGTCTGCGGCATGGTCTGTGGTCAGATCCGCTCCGATGCTACCGCGAAAGTCATCGTCTCGCTCGGGTGTCCGCCGCGTGTGATCCGGTGAGGCGGTTCAGCTCACCGTACCTGGGCCCCATGCGATCAGAGATACGCGGGGACGGCCGCCTGACTCAATCGCCGCGAGATCTCTCAGCTTCGCTGACCGAAGCCGCCGAAGTGCCCGAGCTGCGCCAGGTCCTTGAAGAAGGCGGTCTCGTAGGCCTGTTCGGGCGCGTTCCGAACGGCCGCGTCGATCGCGACGGCGTCCTCGCCGACGAGGATGCGCCAGCGCTCTTCCTTCACGCCGTCGAGGATGATGCGCGCAGCCTGGGCTGCTGACGTCGGGGCGTGGTCGCGGAACTGATCGGCGAACTGCTGTATTCCGGCGCGGATTGCCTCGTCGGGCAGCTCGTCGGCGGGGATGCCCATTCGCTTCAGGTTGGCTCTGAGTGGCGCCAGGTCCTCGGGGCTCATCTCCGCGATGGAGCGATCGTGAAGCAGACGCAGGCTGTTCTCGAGGATGGGCGTTCCGATGTGACCCGGCATCACGAGCGAAACCTTCACGTGGGGCGCGTTGATGCGCGTGTCGACGATCAGCCCCTCGGTGAAGCCCTTGACCGCGAACTTCGCGGCGCTGTAGGCGGTGTGTGGCATCTTCGGGCCGAAGCACGCCCAGAAGCCGTTGACGCTGCTGGTGTTCACGATGTGTCCCTCGTCGCTCGCGACGAGGAGGGGCATGAAGGCCCGCGTGCAGAGATAGACGCCGCCCCAGCAGACGGCGAAGGTGCGGTCCCAGTCCTCTCGCGAGTCCCCGAGGAAGCTGCCGCCACCGCCGATGCCGGCGTTGTTGAAGAGCAGGTTGACGTGACGCGTCTCGTGCTTCTTCATCACGTCGTCCCGGAAGGCTCCGACGCTGCGCTCGTCGGCAACGTTGCACTCGGTGAGGCTGATGCGGACCGCCTTCGACTGCTCGACGCAGAGCGCGCGGGTCTCCTCGAGTCTGTCCGTCACCACGTCGCACAGCGCGAGGTGACAGCCGGAAGCGGCGAGCTGCTGCGCGAGCTCACGCCCCATCCCGGTGCCCGCCCCCGTGATCACCGCCAGCCTTCCCGCGAAGTCCTTCATGTTCAGTCCTCCAGAGGCGGTTTCTACCACCGGCGGTGCCTCCTGAAGCGTCTTTGTGCGCCGCGGAGGCGTGAGATGGAAACGATGCTCTACGAAGGGGTGATGCTCGGTTGCCTCGACGACCGAGCGGAGCTCGATGACGCTGCCGTTGCTCGCGCGCCGGGTTCGTGCATAGTTGGCGCGTGAACGTGGTGGGTGAGCCGAAGACGGCGGGCAGCCATTTGCCGGAGGAAGTGGTCGGGGAGGGCTACCGGATCCTCGGAGTGCTGGGGACGGGCGGTATTGCGACCACCTACCTTGCCGAAGACGCGCACGGTCGTAAGGTCGCGCTGAAGCAGCTCTACCTGTGGCGTCGGCACGACTGGAAGGTGTTCGAGCTGTTCGAGCGAGAAGCGAAGGTTCTCGCACAGCTCGCGCACCCCGGGATCCCACGCTTCATCGACTTCTTCCAGGCCGACACGCCCGAGGGACGCTGCTTCTACCTGGCACAGGAGCTGGTCACCGGGCGCACGCTGAAAGCGTGGGTCGACTCGGGCTGGCACCCCACGGAGCCGTTCGTTCGTGACGTCGCGGGGCAGCTGCTCGGCATCCTCGAATACCTGCACGGCCTTCGTCCGCCGGTCATCCATCGCGACATCAAGCCAGCCAACGTGATCTGGCGTGGGGACGGGACCCTCGCGCTCGTCGACTTCGGGTCGGTTCGTGAGACGGATCGCGAGCGAGACGACGGTAGCACCATCGTGGGCACCTTCGG
>CAYUAW010000552.1:0-4363 GCA_964442485.1 uncultured Polyangiaceae bacterium | reverse complement strand
CGCAAGGGCGGCGAGTCCTTCGTGTTCTACGACGGGCCGCCGTTCGCGACGGGTGCTCCGCACTACGGGCATCTGCTCGCGGGGACGATCAAGGACATCGTTCCGCGCTACTGGAACATGCGCGGGCGCTACGTCGAGCGGCGGTTCGGCTGGGATTGCCACGGGCTTCCCATCGAGGCCCTCGCGCAGGATGCACTCGGACTGGCGGGGCGCACCGAGATCCTTGCGCACGGCGTCGGTGCGTTCAACGAGAAGTGCCGCTCGATGGTCGACGGGTACGTCGCGGAGTGGCGCAAGACGGTTACCCGCATGGGGCGGTGGGTCGACTTCGACGACGACTACAAGACCATGGACCCATCGTTCATGGAGTCCGTCTGGTGGGCCTTCAAGCGGCTGTGGGATCTCGGGCGCGTCTACAAGTCTTACCGGATCATGCCTTACAGCTGGAAGCTCGGGACGCCGCTCTCGAACTTCGAGGCGAACAGCAACTACAAGGACGTCCAGGATCCCGCGATCACCGTGCGGTTTCGCGTGACGCACGGGCGCGACCTGCTCGGCGTGCCCGGCGAGCTGCCGCTCTACTTCGTCGCGTGGACGACCACCCCGTGGACGCTTCCCTCGAACCTCGCACTCGCGGTCGGACCGGACGTCGACTACGTCGTCGTTCGCGACCCACAGGCGCACGCCATCTACGTGCTCGCGGAGGCGCGCCTGCCCACGTATTACCCGAAGGGCTCCGAGTACGAGATCCTCTCGCGGTTCAAGGGCGCAGCGCTCACGGACCTTCGCTACGAGCCGCTCTTCCCCTACTTCAAGGACCACCCGAAGAGCTTCATCGTCCTGTCCGACGACTTCGTCACCACGGAGGACGGCACCGGCATCGTGCACCTGGCGCCGGCGTACGGCGAGGACGACTTCCGCGTGTGCCGCGCTGCCGGCATCGAGCTCGTCGATCCGCTCGACACGGAGGCGCGCTTCACGGCGGCGGTGACCGACTTCGCCGGCGAGCAGTGCAAGGACGCCGACCGCGGCATCATCAAGAAGCTGAAAGCCGAGGGCAAGCTCGTCCACCAGGACGTGCTGATGCACAGCTATCCCTTCTGCCCCCGCACCGACACACCGCTCATCTACCGCGCCATCGACGCCTGGTACGTGCAGGTCTCGGACCGGCGCGAGGAGCTCTCCGCCGCGAACGCGACGGTGAACTGGGTACCGCGTGCGGTCGGCGAGAACCGCTTCGGCAACTGGCTCCGGGACGCGAACGACTGGAACATCAGTCGCAATCGCTTCTGGGGCTCGTGCCTGCCCATCTGGGTGAACGAGGAAGACTCGACCGACCGGATCTGCGTCGGGTCCATCGACGAGCTCGAGCGCCTGAGCGGCGTGCGCATCACGGATCTGCACAAGCACATCGTCGACGAGGTGCTCGTCAAGAAGGACGGCAAGACGTACCGACGCACTCCGGAGGTCCTGGATTGCTGGTTCGAATCGGGCGCTATGCCCTACGCACAGCAGCACTATCCGTTCGAGCGGAAGGACGAGCTCGATGCGTTCTTCCCCGCGCACTTCATCGCGGAGGGCCTCGATCAGACGCGCGGCTGGTTCTACACGCTGCTCGTCCTCGGCGTGTCGCTCTTCGACCGGTCGCCGTTCCGCAACGTCGTCGTGAATGGGCTCATCCTGGCCGAAGACGGCCAGAAGATGTCGAAGAGCAAGAAGAACTACCCCGATCCGAACATCGTCATCTCCACGCACGGCGCCGACGCCCTGCGCGCCTACATGATCGACTCTCCAGTCGTGCGAGGCGAGCCGCTCCGCTTCTCCGAGCGCGGCCTCCGGGAGATCGTGCGCACAGTGGTGCTCCCTTACTGGAATGCTCTCAGCTTCTTCACCACGTACGCCGTCGTCGACGGCTACGACCCGCGCACGTGGCAGGCGCCGGAGCCGTCGAAGCGCCCCGACATCGACCGCTGGATGCTCAGCGTGCTGCAGAGCCTCGTGCACGACGTGAACGTGGAGATGGAAGGCTACCGCCTCTACAACGTCGTGCCACGCCTCGTCGCCTTCATCGACGACCTCACGAACTGGTTCGTTCGCCGCTCGCGACCCCGCTTCTGGAAGGGCGAGGACGACCAGGACAAGTCGAGCGGCTACGCCACGCTCTACACCACGCTCGTGACCTTCGCGAAGGTGCTCGCGCCCTTCATGCCGTTCCTCACCGAGACGGTGTACCAGAAGCTCGTCCGCCCGCTCGACGCCGCGGCGCCCGCCAGCGTCCACTTCAGCGATTATCCGCAAGCCGACGAGCGCCTCATCGACCGCGCCCTCGAAGCGCGCATGGCCATCACGCGCGACGTCGTCACCCTGGGCCGGAAGGTGCGCGAGGACCACAAGCTCAAGGTCCGCCAGCCCCTCCCCCGCCTCACCGTCGTGCATCGCGATCCGGCGGTCCGCGACGCCGTCCTCGCCTCCGCCGCCCTCATCGCCGACGAGATCAACGTGAAGGACGTCGCCGTCACCGCCGACGAGAGCGCCTTCGCCACCGTCACCGTGAAGCCCAACTTCAAGGCGCTCGGCAAGCGCCTCGGCCCCAAGCTGAAGGAAGTCGGCGAAGCCCTCGAGACGTGGACCCTCGCGCAGGTCACCGAGCTGGAGAAAGGCGGCTCCGTCATCGTCGCAGGCGTTGCCCTCACCCTCGACGACGTGCTCCTCCAGCGCACCTCGAAGGGCGAATCCGCCGTCGCCACCGACGGCAAGATCACCGTCGCGCTCGACACGAAGATCGACGCCGCCCTGGAGCGCGAAGGCATCGCCCGTGAGCTCGTCAGCCTCCTGCAGAGCGCCCGCAAGGACGCCGGTTTCGAGGTGAGCGACCGCATCACCGTGGCCTGGTCCTGCAGCGACGACACCGTCCGCAAGGCCCTCGAAGAGCACCGCGACGCCATCTCGAAAGAAGTCCTCGCCGTCGACTTCCGCGAAGGCGAAGCGAAGGACGCCGTCGAGATCAACAAGGTGCCCGTGAAGTACACCATCACGAAGCGCGAGTAGCCGTGCGCGGTCTCCTCGTTCTCGTCGGCACCGCGCTGCTCGCGCACGCGCCGCTCCAGTGCTCCCGAGAGCCGGAGCCGGATCTGCGGCGTTACGAGACGCCGCCGGACGCGCTCTACGATCTTGCGACGCGGTTCAAGGCGCGCGGTGAACAGCGGGCGTACCGCGATACATTGTCGTATCTCGTGGAGCGCTATCCGAATAGCCGCTTCGCGATCCAGGCGAAGGACGAGCTCGGTGCGACGGACGCGGGCACTTCGGCCAAGGGACGATGACGCGGCGGTACTTGATCGACGAACCGCCGCCCGCGTTGATGGTCATCACGGACACGACCGTTGCGCCAATGGACGTCTGGGAAGAACGGATCGAGCAATTGCTATCGCAGGCGCGGCCGCGCAGCGTGCTCGTCCAGCTTCGTGATTTGACGCTCCCGGTGCGCGAGCGGTTTGCGTTCGCGAAGCGCCTCGTCGCGATCTGCCGGCGGCACGAGCAGTGGTTTTCCGTGAATGACCGGCTCGATTTGGCCTTGCTGCTCGACGCGGACAGCGTGCATCTGGGGGAACGGAGCCTTGCGCCTGCGGATGCGCGGACGGTGCTGCCCCGGGCGTTCATTTCGCATGCCTGCCACGACGTCGAGGGCGTCTTCGTGCCGGGGTCGAATGCGGCGGTGCTGTCGCCGATCATGGCGGCGAGGAAGGGGCGCGTGGCGCTGGGGGCGGACGGAGTACGTCGGGCCCGGGCGGAGATTGAGCGACGGGGGGCGGCGCTCGGGCTTTATGCGCTGGGGGGTGTGGATGACGAGAACGCGGCGGCGTGTGTTGCGGCGGGGGCTACGGGGGTGGCGGTAGTGGGGGCGGCGGTGAGAACCGACACGCCGGTAATCCTTGTTCGCGCCCTTCGGCTCGACCGGCATTGATCGCCTTTTGAAACTTTCTCCGGGAGAGTCTTTCGAGACAACCCGTGTGGTCAGAGCTTTGGGCCTCGGCCTCGGGGGGCACCCCATACAGAGAGGATCACGACGTTCGCATCCGTCACGGTGAAGTTGACGTGGTTCTTCGTCTTCTGCCACCAGATCTTCTTGTCGGATCTTCGAAAGCTGGTTCAACCCGGAAGAATTTCCGCCGTCACTTCGTTCGACGCCGGTGGGCTCCTGGAGGTACGGCACGAGCCAGTCACGGACTTCGACGCGATCCCCGGTCGCCAAGCTCCGGGCTGCCGTGTCCATTCGATGCGAACGACACAGGGCTCCCGGATGCCTTCTTCCCATTCGACTCGAACGACGCAGGGCTCCCGGATGCCTTCTTCCCATTCGACT
>CAYUAW010000551.1:0-4365 GCA_964442485.1 uncultured Polyangiaceae bacterium | reverse complement strand
CAAGCCCACCTCGGCGAGCCCACCGTCTCCGAAATCGGCGACGCCATCACCGAGCTCGACGTCCTCCGCGCCCAGAAGCTCCTCGCCGGCGTCTCCCAGGACTCCGCGGGGCTCGCTCTCGAGCGCGCGCGGCTCTCGCTGTATGTCGGTGACTGCGACGCCGCGTCGGCGACGCTCGCGACGCTGAACGGCGTGAGGGACGCCGCGCCGCTCGCGGAGCTCGCGAAGAACTGCGCGCGCGCGACGGCGGGCTCTCTAATCGTCGAGGACGCCGCGCGCGGGCTCTGGATCCGGCTCCAGGACGGCGACGACCGGGTCCTCGTCCCGCTGCTCTCCGAGGTCGCCGTGAAGGCGCGCGCGGCGATCGAGCGCGATCTCGGCGTCATCATGCCGCGACCGCTGCGCATCGATCTGGTGCGTGATCTGTTCTCGCTCTCGGCAGTGAGCGGGCTCCCGCTGCGCGCGGCGGAGACGACCGGCACCGTCGCGGTCGCGCGGTGGGGGCGCGTGAACATGATCTCGCCGCGCGCCGCGCTCGGCGGCTTCCCGTGGGAAGACACCATGGCGCACGAGATCACGCACCTTGCCGTCACCCGCGCCACGCGCGACAACGCGCCGCTCTGGCTGCAGGAGGGGCTCGCGAAGCGCCAGGAGATCCGCTGGCGCGCGCCACGGCCCTTCGACGGGCAGCCGCCCGCCGACGATATCGCGCGCGAGGCGTACCTGACCGGGCAATCGATCGGCATCGATCACATCGGGCCGTCCATCGCGATGCTCCCGAGCGCGGACGCGGCGTCGATCGCCTTCGCGGAGGTCTCGAGCTTCGTCGAGTATCTCATCAGCGAGAGCGGCCGCTCGGCGTTGATGCTGCTCTTCGCCGACCTGAAGGGCCTCGGTACGGAGAACGCGAGCGCCGCGCTGAAGAGCGTCTCGGGGTACGACCTCACCGAGTGGGTCACGCGCTGGCACGCGCGCCTCGACAGCGACGCCGCGCACCGCCAGCCCGGCGCAGAGCCGAACGCCCAGAACGACGAAGCCCTCCGTGCGCTCACCGAGCACAGCATGCTCGTCGGCTCGCGGGACCGTGCGCGGCGCGTTCGGTCAGCCGAGCTCCTGTACCTGCGCGGCGAGCCCGCGCTCGCCTCACAGCGGCTCCGGGGTGCGCTCGCGAGCGACCCCTCGGACCCCACCGTGCGCTTCCGCCTCGGCAGGAGCCTCGTCGCCGAGGGGAAGCCCGATGACGCCGCGCCTCTCTTCGCGTCCCCCGACGGTCTCGCGATGTCCTACGCGGGGTGGTTCGCCTTCCAGGGGCGCTACCGGCGCGCGTCGAGCGACGTGAACGCGAAGGAGTCCTTCGACATCGCCAAGGCGCTCGATCCGTACCTCGAGGACGCGGCGTGCGAGGGCGCGTTCCGCATCCCGGAGGCCACGGGCGGCGCACGAGAGGCGCCCTTGCCGGCAGACCCCGCGACCCGTGCGCTCTGCGAGGCGGCGCGAAAAATCCAAAGGGACTGATTCTCCCGCGGGCCGCGTCGCCGGGGCCTCTGACGGCGTGCGTTGAACCCGCATTCGCCCGCGGGATCGCGGCACTGCGGCGATTGCCCTTTCGAAACGGCGCGCGTTTTGCCGATAATCCGGAGTACGATGCCAGGCTCCGTCCAAAAAGGTAACGATCCAGGGCAGGTAAGAGAGCAGTGAGCGTCGCCACATTCGCTGCAGCACAGCTGCTTCGCCTGCTGCCGCGCACCGGGCTCAGTCATGCGATGGGCCGTCTATCCGAGACTCCGCTCCCGCCTTCCATCGCGCGGGTCGTCACCGGGGCCTATGTGCGCGCTTATGGCGTCGATATGGGCGACGTGGACGGGGGCACTTATCGAAACTTCGACGCGTTCTTCACGCGCGCGCTCCGCAGCGGGGCGCGCGCGATCGACGTCGCGCCGCTCGTGTCGCCGGCGGACGGGATGCTCACGGCGTCGGGCGTCATCGATCCGGCGTCGAAGATCCAGGTGAAGGGCCGGCCGTACGATGTGGCGGAGCTCGTCGGTGACGCGGCGCTCGCGGCGTCCTTCGCAGGCGGCTCGTTTGCCGTCATCTATCTATCTCCCCGCGACTATCACCGCGTACACTGTCCAGTCGACGGGCGTCTCACGCTGGCCCGCGGCATTTCCGGGGATTTGTACCCAGTGAACTCGATCGGCGAAAATCACGTCCCCAACCTGTTCGTGAAGAACCAGCGCGTCGCGCTCTCGATCGACTCGCCGTCGGTCGGTCCCGTCGTCGCCGTCATGGTCGGGGCCATGATCGTCGGCAAAATCACCATCTCTGCCATCGAGGCGAACGAGACCCCGCTCGGCATCTACCGATTCGAGCCGGCGCTCGACGTGCGTCGCGGCGACGAGCTCGGCATGTTCCATCTCGGCTCCACAGTGGTCCTCCTCACGGGGCGTGGCACGACGATTTCACGGCGTCACGGCGCCGTGAAGTGCGGGCAGTCCCTGCTTTCCCCCTAGGCTCGATCAAGTCGATGAGCGACGAGAGCGACCAAGACCCGGTCCCGACCCCGCGCAACGCAGATGCGTCCGCGCTCGGCGTGCTCGCCATCGACGAGGGCGCGGCGGAGGGCATCTCGCCGCGGAGCAAGCCTCCGCCGAAGCCGCGGCTCCCGAGCGTTCGACCCGACGGCCGTCAGTCGCCGCTGCCCCCCCGTCCGAGCCCCATCCCGCCGCCGCGACGTTCGAGCCCGATTCCGCCCGCCCCGGGCAAAGCGTCCGACTCGATCAAGCCGATGCCGATGATCAAGCTCGGCGGCGACAGTCCCCGGTCGCAGTCCCCCGCATCGTCGATGGAGCGCCTCTCGTCGCCGCCGTCCGTGCCGTCGCGCGTGCCGCCGCCCGTCTCGCCGGGCGCCCTGCCGCCGCGCGTCCGCTCCGAGCGGCCGCCGGAGCCGGAGACGATCTACGACGCGCCGACGCAGCCGGAGATCGCCATCGAACCGCCCAGCGAGCCGACGCTGAGCTTCGACGTCACCACCGACGACGCCGAGCCGGAGACGCCGCGCTCCATCCCTGTGCCGTCCGTGCCGGACGGCGTGAACGTCCAGACCACGCCGCTGCCGCGGAGCATGCCGACCACGCGGAGCCAGCCTCCGCTCGCACCGTCCATCCGGGCGGCGATCGACGCCGCGCCGGAGATCGAGGTCGAACCGGCCACCATGGCGGATGCTTCGAGCCCGCACCTCGAGATAGAGGTGCACACGGACGCCGCGGAGGAGCTCCACGACTCCGATGTCGGCCCCGGCTCGGACGAGGAACCGGAGATCGCTCCGGACTCCGATCCGCTGGCGATCTCCGTGGACATCGCGCCGAGCGAGCGAGAGACCGAGGAGTTCGACGAAGACGGGGGGCTGCGCAGGCCTTCGCTCGAGGAGTCGACCACCACGTCGCGCAAGCCGCCGCCGCCCCCGAAGCGGAAGGGGGTCGCGCAGGGCACGCCGAGCGAGTTCGCCGTCGCGCAGGCGCTGCAGGCACCGAAGTTCGAGCCGCCCACGTCGAAGCCGCGAACGCGGCCGTGGTGGGAAGAGCTCTTCACCGACGACTTCGGGCGCGGCATCCTGCCGCCGAACGCGTCGCAGGTCCGCCGCGAGGCGGACTTCATCGAGGACTCGCTCGCCGTCGCGAAGGGTGGCGTGGTGCTCGATCTCGCGTGCGGCAGCGGAGCGCACGCAGTGGAGCTCTCCACGCGCGGTTACGGGCTGGTCGGCTTCGATCTCTCGCTGCCGCAGCTCGCCGTCGCGGGAGAGCTCGCGCAGGACCGCGGGCAGAAGATCAATTTCCTGCAGGGCGACATGCGCGACATGTCCTTCGTCGACCTGTTCGACGGCATCTACTGCTGGAACACGAGCTTCGGCTACTTCGAGGAAGAGCGGAACCTGGACGTCGCCGAGCGCATCTTCAACGCGCTGCGCCCCGGCGGGCGCTTCCTGCTCGACGTCATCAACCGCGACTTCGTCGTCGAGCAGCAGCCGAGCCAGGTCTGGTTCGAGGGCGACTCGTGCGTCTGCATGGACGACATGAGCGTCGACTTCATCACCAGCCGTCTTCGCGTGAAGCGGACCATGATGCTCGACGACGGACGCACGAAGGAGTGCGCCTTCTCCATCCGCGTCTACTCGCTACACGAGCTCGGCAAGCTGCTGCACGACATCGGCTTCCGCGTCACCGAGGCGAGCGGTCATCCCGCTCACCCCGGCGTCTTCTTCGGCGCGACGTCGCCGCGCGTCGTCATCCTGGCGCAGAAGCCGTAGCTGACCACGGGGGGGCCTTAGCCCCCCGCAGCTTCGCCTTCGGCGAACTGCTCCCCCCGCCG
>CAYUAW010000550.1:0-4366 GCA_964442485.1 uncultured Polyangiaceae bacterium | reverse complement strand
TGCCTCCGTGCTACTCTCCATGGATCCACCGACGCGTCTTCACGGGCGCGCGGGCTCGGCCTCCTCCGCACATGCGAAGGTCCGGGCGAAGTGGAGGGGATCGAGAAATGGTCACTGCGTCCGCCCCCAACTTGTCGACATCGCTGCGCGAACCGAGCCTGCTGGCTGGGCGCTACCAGCTTCTCGACGAGCTCGGCGTGGGCGGCATGGGGACGGTGCACCGCGCGCGCGACCAGGTGGACGGTCGCCTCGTCGCGTTGAAGCAGCTGAGCTACGCCAAGGCGGGTGGGCGGCGGCGCGCGGTCGAGGCCCTGTTCGAGCGCGAGTACCACACGCTGGTGCGGCTCCGACACCCACGCATCATCGAGGTGTACGACTACGGCGTCGCGGAGACGGGGCCCTATTACACGATGGAGCTCCTCGACGGGAAGGACCTGATGCAGCTCGGGGCGCTGCACTTCAAGGACGCCTGCCGGCACCTGCGCGACATCGCCTCGTCGCTCGCGCTGATCCACGCTCACCGGCTGGTGCACCGCGACGTCAGCCCGCGCAACGTCCGGCTCACGCTGGACGGCCGCCCAAAGCTGATCGACTTCGGCGCGCTGACGTCGTTCGGCGTCCCGGAGGACGTCGTCGGCACGCCCCACTGCATGGCACCCGAGATCCTCGACAAGATGCCGCTCGATCAGCGGACGGATCTGTACGCACTCGGCGCCGTCGCCTACTTCACGCTGACCGGTCGCGCCGCGTACGCTGCGCGGTCTCTCTCCGAGCTCGCGACGGCATGGCAAACTCCGCTCGTCGCGCCGTCCGTGCTGGCGCCGAGCATCCCGCGCGAGCTCTCGGCGCTCGTCGTCTCGCTCCTGAGCCTCGATCCGCTCGGCAGGCCGCCGACGGCCGCCGCGGTGATCGATCAGCTGACCGCCATCGCCGGGCTCGAACCCGAAGAGCACGAGCTGACGGCCGAGAGCTACCTCGCGAGCAGCCGCATGGTCGGCCGCATGACGGAGGTCGACTGGGTGGCCCGGCGCGTGAAGCGCGCGCTCGACGGCCGTGGCGCCGAGGTGATCGTCGAAGGCGGCGCGGGCATCGGGAAGACGCGACTCCTTCACGAGGCGGGCCTGGATGCGAAGCTGCGCGGGGCCGTCGTGCTGAAGGCCGACGCGCAGGCCACGGCGGAGCCGTTCGGCGTCGCGATGCTGCTCTCGAAAGCGCTCCTCGATGCCTGTCCGGAGGTCGCCCGTCGTTCGGCGAAGGAGCACGCGCCGATACTCGTTCATCTGTCGAAGGTCCTGGCCGACAAGCTGGGCGACGTCGCCCCGAGCTCGCTTCCCGCCGACCCTGGAGAGCGTCGTGCTCGGTTTCAGACGGCACTGCACGACTGGTTCCTCGACGTCGGCCGGAAGCAGACGCTGTTCATCGCAGTCGACAACGTCCAGGCCGCAGACGACAATTCGGCCGCGTTCCTGTCCGCCCTCGGTCGCGAGGCTCGCCGGAACCACGTCGTTCTCCTCGTGACGCAGCGCACGGGGGAGAAGGTCCTCGCGGAGGCGCCGGTGCGCCTGCTGCGCCAGCGCGCGAGTCGTCTCAAGCTCGCCGGGCTCGACCCCGTCGCCTGCGAAGAGCTCGTCAAATCCGTCTTCGGCGACGTGCCGAACACGGGACGCGTCGCGCGCCTGCTCTTCGAGCGCAGCGCCGGCATACCGCAGCACTTCATGGAGCTCGTGCGGATCCTCGTCCGGCGCGGGATCGCGAAATACACCGCCGGCACGTGGGTATTGCCGCAGGACGTGGCCGCGGACGAGCTGCCCGCTGCGGCCGAGCTATTGCCGGATCGCCTGGCGAGCCTCGGCCCCCGCGCGCGCGCCCTGGCGGAGATCCTGTGTATTCAATCGAAGCCGGTGGAGCTCGAGCGCTGCGTGGCACTCGCCGAGGGTCGAGTGGAAGGCGACGTCTACGCCGCCCTCGACGAGCTCGTCGCCGATCGCATCCTGAGCCGCGACGGAAACACCTATCGATTCACGCACGGCGCTCTGCGCGACACGCTGCTCGCCGGGTTGAACGACGCTGACCGCTGTTCGGGACATGTGCGTGCTGCCCAGACGCTCCTCGCCGTCGATCCTGACAACGTGGCCGTCCGCGTCGAGGCGGCGCTCCACTTCCTCGATGCAGGGGAGGAGCTGCGTGGCGCGGACGTGATGGTGAAGCTCGGGCTCGGCCTTCTCAGCACCACGTACTTCAACGCTGGAAGCGAGGCCGTGGTGGCGCTCTCTCGGGCGTTCGACGTGCTCGAGCGGGAGGGTCGCTCCGAGTACGAGCTCTTGCCGGTCCTCTTCCCGATGATGAAGCTCGCGTACTACTCGCCGCACTGGCGCCTCATCCTGCGCCACGGTGAACGGGCGCTGTCGATCGGCATGCGCGTGACGGGGCTTTCGCTTGCACAGAAGCTTGCGCCCTTCTTTGGGCGAAAGCTCGCTCTGGCCATCGGTCTCATCATCGGAAGCATCGGGTTCGCCAGGCAGCGCAAGCGCGGGCTCGGCTACGACCTCAAGACGGCCATCAAGATGTCCTGCGCCATCCTGCCGGCCATCACCTCGACGCACGCGACGTGCCTCGACCCGATCGCCTGCGGTCGCGTCGAACGTATCGTCGAGCCGCTCTTGCTGTTCGGTCCGGAACACGTCGCGGGGCTCATGTACCAGTGGGCGCCGATGCAGCGCCTCACGGTCCAGGGTCGCGAGGGGGAGGCCTGGGATCTGGTGGAGGAGAACATCCGGAGGAATCAATCTCCCGCCGTGCGCGAGGCGATGGGTGAGGTGAGCTGGAAGTCGTTCTCGGGTGGGCTCATGTTCCCGAGAGCCCTGTTCGCGACGTACGCGTTCGGTCAGGGTGCGCTGCGGGGCACGGCGGACCTCGAGCAGCTGGGGATACAGGCGTGGGCGATGGCCGCCGACCAGATCCGCATGCTCTATCACGCGTTTCGCGGCGAGACGGAGGACGTCCAGCGCTATCGAGAGCGCGTGGAGGTCTTCGCGGTCCAGGGGAGCACCACGTGGCAGGCCGAGCTGTTCTGGCCCGCGCTTCTCCTGAACGCCGACGTGCTCACGGGAGATGCGCTCGCTGCGCGGCGCACGTCGGAGCAGCTTGCACGCCGCGCCAGGGACGTCGAGTCGATGAAGCGGTACGCCGATGCGGCGAGGGCCGCCTACCTGGCGTTACGCGGAGAGCTCCCGGCGGCAATCGCGCTCTACGAGGAGATCTTGCCGAAGTTTCCGCTTCGCGAGGCCGTCGGGTACGAGACGACGCGTGCGTACTTCGCCCAGGCGCTGAACCTCGCGGGAGACCACGCGCGCGCGAAGAAGGTCGTCACGGACGTCATCTCCGGGATGATCGAGCAGGATCATCGCATCGCCGTGCACTTTCTCGAGCCCCAGCGTCAGCTCGCACTCGCGGAAGCCGGGCTCGGAAATCACGCCGAAGCGGTCCGGATCCTGGACGAGCTCCTCTCTCGATACGGTGCGGAGGACAACCCGCTGCTGGTCGGTCTACTGCACAAGGCGCGGGCAGAGGTCGCGGTGAGGATGCGGGACGTCGAGCTCGTCGAACACCACGTCCGCGAGACGGAGCGTCGCTTCCGGGGCACGCGCAACTCGGCCCTCATCGGGCAGTGGGAACGCCTCTCGGAGAGCGTATCGCGAGCGGGGCTCTCGAGAGGTGACCCCGTGAGCGCGCCGACCGCGGCCCAGGGATTCCCGTCATCGAACTCCACGACGCGCACGCTCGGTGAGCTCAGCGCAGCCCCGGAGCCCTGCGAGTACGCGCTCAAGCTGGTCCTCGACCGGTCGAAGGCGAAGTCGGGCTTCCTATACCTGTACCGGCACGACTCGATGCACCTCGTGGCGGCCACTGGCGCGAAGGACGCGCTCGCGCACCTCGAGTCGGCGCTCGCCCGGCTCGCGGCAGAGCCGTCGAGGGCGCCGTCGCCCGCGGTGCGGTCCGAACTCGGGCACCGGACGTCGGTCGACTCGTACGCGCCTCCTGCGAACTGGGACGCTCACCAGACGACCGCGGATCACGGAGCGGACGACGAGACCGTCGCCTCAACGGGCAGCGACCTCGACGCGGGTGATACCGTGTTCGTGTCGTCGTCGCCGCCCCCGAGCCCGGGCAGCGCTTACCAGCTCGTCTTGCTCGGCCTGCCCGTCGGTGGAACCACGGCGGTCGTGGGTGGCCTGATCCTCGAGGCAGACGCCTCCGAGGCCTCACGGCTCGGCCCTGATTTCCTCGGCGACGTCGCGCGAGTGCTGCACGAGCGGCGAGCGATGACGTCCGCGTACTCGAGCTTCGCTCACTGAGGCGCGTCGGG
>CAYUAW010000549.1:0-4376 GCA_964442485.1 uncultured Polyangiaceae bacterium | reverse complement strand
GGCACGGGCGCGAGCGATCACGGAGCGACCGGCTCGGGTGCGTCGAATGGGACGAGCGGGAGCTCGTCCGGCACCGGCGCATCGTCGGGCAGCGGCGGTGCGTCGTCCGGCGTGGGCGGCGTGTCTAGCGACGGACGCGACGCGAGCGCTTCCGGTGGACCGCCAGGCGTCGGCTCGACCATGGACGCCGGCGTCCCTGGCTGCGGCCAGTCGATCGACGGGCTCGGCTCCTGCGGCCAGCAGAGCGTCGGCGCGCGCATCCGGCACCCGCAGATGCTCATCGTGATGGACAAGTCGGGGAGCATGACGGACCAGCCGAAGGGCTTCGACGTCAGCATCTGGAACGGCGTGAAGGCCGCGCTCAAGACGTCGCTCGAGGCTGTGAAGGGTCGCGTCTCCTTCGGGCTCGAGCTGTTCCCGTTCCCCGACGATGCGTCGCACCCGATCCCCATCGACTGCACGGACAACTGCTGTGAGATGCCGAAGACCCCGGACATCAACGTCCCCATCGAGGACGGGACGACGGCGGTGCCCAAGATCCTCGCCGCTCTGGACGGCACGTCGCCTGGCGGCGGAACGCCGACGGCCGTCGCGCTGCACCGCGCGTACGAGTACTTCACGACCGGGGCAGGCGCCGCGCTCAGCGGCGAGAAGTTCGTCATGCTCGCCACCGACGGCGGTCCCAACTGCAACACGTCGCTCAAGTGCGACGCGACGTCGTGCTCGACGAACCTGGAGGGGCACTGCACCGGAACCCTCAATTGCTGCGCCAACTACGGTCAGGCGTGCGTCGATGACGCCGCGACGACCGCGGAGCTGAAGGCGCTTCACGACGCCGGCATCGGGACGTTCGTGGTCGGCATCCCCGGAAGCGAGGCGTACTCGCATTACCTCGACGGCTTCGCCACGACCGGAGGCGAACCGAACCCGAAAGCGCCACCATCGTATTATCGCGTCGACGCGGCGTCCGGCGTCATGGGTCTCACCGGCGTGTTCTCCGACATCACGACGCAGCTCGTGACGGCCTGCGAGCTGGATCTGGACATGCCCCCCGTGGACCCGAAGCAGGTCAACGTCGCCATCGACTGCAACGTCGTGCCTTCCGGTGGAGACGGGCCGGACGGCTGGCGACTCGACGTCAGCAGCGACCCGGCGAAGATCCTGCTCGAAGGGACGCTGTGCCGCTACATGCAGACCCAGGGGGCTCACCGCGTCGACATCGTGTTCGGCTGCCCCACCGTCCGATGATGCCGCGGCTTCCCAGGGCTCTCGCGGCGCTCGTGGCCGCACTCTCGCTGTTGTCGCTGTTCGCGGCGTGCAGCAGCGAGTCGTCGCCTGCTCCGGTTTCCTTCGTGCGCCAGGCGGCGGTGACGTGCGCGAGCCTCGCCGACTGCGACGACGGCCTGCTCTGCACGCTGGATCAGTGCGACGCCACGTCCCACGTCTGCGAGCACCCGAAGATCGCCGGCTGCTGCACGGCGGACACGGACTGCGACGACGGCGTCGCCTGCACGAAGGACAGCTGCAACACGGCGGCGTTCGAGTGTGTCCACACGGCGCCGGCCGGCTGCTGCACCGGCCCCGCCGACTGCGACGACGGCGACGTCTGCACGGCGGACTCCTGCGCCGCGGCGACCGGCAAGTGCGGCCATGCCGCCGTCGCCGGCTGCTGCAAGCAGGACTCGGACTGCGTCGACGCCGACGCCTGCACCGCGGACACCTGTAGCCCCGCGACGCATCAGTGCGTGCACGCGGCGCAGAGCGGCTGCTGCACCACGGACGCCGGCTGCGACGACGGCAACCCCTGCACGCGCGATGCTTGCGACGCGAAGGCGCACACCTGCACGGGGGTACCCATCTCCGGGTGCTGCCTCGCCGACGGAGAGTGCGCCGACACGACGGCGTGCACGACCGACGCCTGCGACCTGGGCAAGCATCGCTGCACGTTCTCCCCGGTCGCGGCTTGCTGCGGCGCGAACACGGACTGCAACGACGGCAACCCCTGCACGCAGGAGATCTGCGACAAGGCCAGCGGGACGTGCAGCTTCGCGCGCGTGGCGGCCTGCTGCCAGACGGACGTGGATTGCGACGACACCGACGCCTGCACGGCCGACACATGCAATGTCCAGGCTCACACCTGCGTCCACGCCGCGAGGGCAGGGTGCTGTCACGGCAACGCCGACTGCAACGACGCCGACGTCTGCACGACCGACGCCTGCGTGGCGGGGCAGTGCAGTAACCTCCACGTGACGGGGTGCTGCTCGTCGAGCTCGGGTTGCGACGACGGCGACGTCTGCACGACGGATACCTGTGACGGTACGGCGCACACCTGCTCCGCGACGAAGATCGCCGGCTGCTGCAAGACGCCTGCCGATTGCGATGACGGCAACGCCTGCACCGCCGACGACTGCGACGCCTCCACCCACCGCTGCACCCGCACCAAGATCGACGGCTGCTGCAAGGTCGACCTCGATTGCGACGACGGCGACCCCTGCACGCAGGGCGCGTGCGGTGCGAACGGCAAGTGCGCCATCACGCAAACGCCGGGATGCTGCGTCGGTCCTTCGGACTGCGCCGACGATGACCCTTGCACGGCGGACGCCTGCGACCCCGCCACGCACCGGTGCAGCAATTCACGAAAGACGGATTGCTGCGCCGCCGATGGCGATTGCGACGACGGGGCGCTATGCACCACCGATAGCTGCGACGTCTCGACGAATCGCTGCGACCACATCGCGAAGCAGTTCTGCTGCCTGAAGAGCGACGACTGCAACGGCAGCAACGCCTGCGTGACCGGCTCGTGCGGGGACAAAGGCACTTGCACCCTCTCGGCGAAGAGCGGCTGCTGCAACACCGGGGCCGACTGCGACGACGGGGACGACTGCACCGCCGACGCCTGCGCCTCGAACCTGTGCACTCACTCCGCCGTGAAGGGCTGCTGCAAGAAGGACTCGGATTGCAGCGACGGCAAGTCGTGCACCGTCGACGTGTGCGACGTGAAGAGCCACCTGTGCGCAGCGCTCCCCACGTCGGCCTGCTGTGCGACGAGGGAAGACTGCGCGATCGGCTCTTCCTGCACGACCACGGCGTGCTCGAGCGCGGCTTGCGTCGTGACCGCCGTTCCCGGTTGCTGCAAAGCAAGCGCGGATTGTGACGACCAGGATCCGTGCACCACGGACTCCTGCGACGCGGCGACCGGCGTCTGCAAGTACGCCGCGGTGGCGGAGTGCTGCAAGCTCGACGGTGACTGCGCGGACGGCAACGCCTGCACGGCCGACAGCTGCGATGCGGCGCACCACCACTGCAGTCACCCGCCGGCAAAGGGCTGCTGCACGGCGAGCGCGGAGTGTGACGACGGCGATCCGTGTACGCGCGACACGTGCAACACCGCGTTGCTCGCGTGCGCTCACGCCGCAATCGCCGGGTGCGCTGACGGCGGAAGGTCCGGGGACGGTGCGGTCACGACCACGCCGCCGCCTGCTACCAGTGGAACGGGCACCGCGACGCCGACCGGGCCTTCGACGGGCCCGGTCGCGACGACGACCAGCTCCGGCCCGCCCTCCACACCACCGAAGCTCATCACGGATTCGGGAACGATCCCGCCGGAGGTTCAGCCGCCCAACGGCAAGTCGTCATGCGACTGTCGCGCGGTCGGGGGGCGCACGCTGGGCGATGGTGCGCTGTCCAGCGTGCTGGCGTTGCTCCTGGTTGCCGCTCTGCGGCGGGATTCGAGTCGCGTGACCGCGAAGCGTGGCTGACGATGACTGGAGTTGTCATCTGCAAACACCCTCGACATGGCCGGGCAGGCAGACTTCGCTTGGAGCGCAGGACTCGGGACAGCTAGGTCCGCAGACGGTGCCGTCGCAGATGGCCGTTCCGCTGCAGGCGCCTGGCGGGGGAATGCTGAATTGATAGCCGACGCAGAAATCGCCGGGCTTGCCGCGCGCCTGGCACTTCTGCGGGTCGGTAGCACAGAAGGCGTCCAGCGTGCATGGCCCGCTCCCATCGGTGAGAACGGTGGGGTTGCAGGCGCCGCCAATCACGATGCGCGATTTGCAGATCGAGTCGAAATCACAGTACAGGCCTCCACCGCATTCACCGGGGAGCCCGCTGCAGAAGTCGCCGCTCTGACCCAGAGCATGACAGCAGTAACTGCCGCCCGTGTCGTCGCAGGTGGCCGGATCGAAGAATCCGCAAACGGACGGCGCCGCGCAATCGCCTTGCTGATCGCATGACCCATTGAGCGGCGCGGGGGGGACGCACTTGTTGAGATGGCAGTGAAGCGGAGCAACGCACTGTGCGTAGTCCGGGGCAACTCCGCAGTCGTCACCAAGCTCCGGAACCGGCTTGCATTTGAGCCCTGCACCATTGCTGCA
>CAYUAW010000548.1:0-4393 GCA_964442485.1 uncultured Polyangiaceae bacterium | reverse complement strand
GAGTTCGAGCTGCTCGTGGTCGACGAGGTTCATCACTTCGGGCTGGGCGTTCGCGACGAGGCGCTCGAGATGTCCATCGCCTCCCAGCGGCTTGGTCTGACGGCGACGCCGCCGGACGAGGCAGCGCAGCGGCGCATCGAGATGCTCGTCGGGCCGGTCGTGCATCGTGAGCACGTGTCGGACCTCGCAGGCACGTGGCTCGCGGATTTCGAGCTCATCGTCGTGCATCTCGGGCTCGAGGCCGACGAGCGCGCCCGGTACGATGCCGACCATCGCATCTTCTCCGACGTGAATCGTCAGTTCAGGAAGATGCACCCGTTCGGCACGTGGCAAGAGTTCGTCTCTGCCGCGTCGCAATCGCTCGAAGGTCGCCGCGCGCTCGCGGCCTTCCGGAGGTCGCGTCGAATGCTCGGGTTGACACGCGCCAAGCGCGAAGCCGTCGGTGAGTTGCTCCAGCGCCATCGCAGCTCGCGCATTCTCGTCTTCACGGCCGACAACGACGCGGCGTACGCGATCGCCCGCGAGCGACTCGTGATGCCGATCACGTGCGACATCTCGCGCGCCGAGCGTGAACGAGTTCTCGACGCGTTCCGTCGGGGAGAGCTCCGTGCGCTCATCAGCTCCCGCGTCTTGAACGAGGGCATCGACGTCCCCGACGCCGATGTCGCGATCGTCGTCGGCGGGACGGGGGGACAGCGCGAGCACGTGCAGCGCGTTGGCCGTCTGCTCCGCCCGGCACCAGGCAAGCGCGCGATCGTGTACGAGCTGGTGACGGCCGCCACGAGTGAGACGCGCCGAGCGCTCGAAAGGAGACGCGGCCTTGCTGCCCCGCGCGTGGCTCCTGCTCAGCACTAGAGCGGAGGGCGACCGTATCGTCCCTCGCTATCTCACCGAGCGCGATCACCCGTGGCTCCGTGCTCTGCTCGACGAGTATTGCCGCTTCGAGGGGCAGAGGCGAAGCGACCTGGCGGCGCGCCTGCAGGAGCCGCTGCCGTCGGCGGCGCCGAAGGCGAAGCTCCGGGTCGCCGCGCGTGTCCTGGATGCTATGGCGAAGGATCGTGCCACGTCGGCGTTGCCACCGGCGGAAGCGCGATGGCGCGTCTTCCGGGCCGCCACGACGAGCGAGGAGCCCCGCGACACGATTGTTCGGAGGGTCGCGAACGAAACGAACCTCGCGCCGGTCGAGCTCGAAGCAGCGCTCTTCGCGGACCTGCGCGGCGAGCGTCGGGTGCCCGCGCTCCCGGCGACGCTCTCGCCTTCGAGCCTGGCGCTCCGGGCGAATGTTGCCATCGCGTCTTCGCTGCTGCGGCGCGCGGCGACGGTTCGCATCACCGCCTTTGGCAACACGCGGGCGCTGGTTCGTCATGCGAGGCTTCTCGGTTTGATCTGCAACGTGCAAGCTGTCGACGCCGGGAGAGAGCGCCTCGCCGCTGGCGGCATCGACTCGCGACGACCTGGAATGTTACCCGCGGTCGACGATCCATTGCCGGGCGCCGTGATGGATGTGTCGGGTCCGCTCGCGCTCTTTCATCATACCGAGGTCTACGGCAGGGCGCTCGCGTCGCTCGTTCCACGAGTTGCGTGGTGCAACGAGTTCGAGCTGACGGCGAAGTGCGCGCTCGGCCAGGGCAAGCACCTCTCGACGTTCGTTCTTCGCTCGGGCGATCCCATTGCCGCCGGTGACGAGCTCGCGAGGTACGACAGTCGCGTCGAGGAACGGTTCGCCCGGGACTTCCGGCGCGCCGCTCCCGCCTGGGACGTGATTCGCGAGCCGCGCCCCGTTGACACCGGAGGTGCGTTGACGTTTCCCGATTTCGAGCTGGTTCATCGCGGCGACCCGGCGCGTCGCTGGCTTCTCGAGATCGTCGGGTTCTGGACCGCGGAGTACCTGAAGGAGAAGCTCGAGCGCCTCCGGGCAGCCGGACTCACTCGACTCATCCTGTGCATCGATGCGCGCCGGCAGTGCCAAGACGACACCTTGCCCGACGACGCGCGCGTGATCCGGTACAAGTCGAAGATAGACCCGTGCGCGGTCGTCGCGATCGTCGGTAGGTAGAGATGCGGCTCCGAGCACCTGCGTGCTCGACGGAGGCGGACTTCGCTGAACGACGCCGGGCCTGGATTCAGGTGCGAGATGGTGCGAGTCGCCATCTCGCGTCTGTGCGCCGGCTAGCTGGGCGACACCGCACGCCGACCTCTTTCGAGTTCGAGGGTCCGGCCGTAGCGTAGTCGGGCGCTCGGCGTCGACCCTCGTCGGCGAACAGGCGCACCCCGTAGTGCTCCCGGAGATGTCAAACCGATGACGACCCTTCTGACGCGCGCCCTCTCGATCGCGCCGCCCTCGGCCCACCCCGTGGTCAATCGAGTGCCGCCTGACACTCTCGAGAAGCTCGGGGCAGGGCGCCAGTTGAAAGGGGCCGTGGGATGAAGGTCAACTTGCCGTCTCCCACGACACCATGGCCGGCGAGCTTGCAGCGACGGCCGCTCTCGCCGGTGATGCAGCTGTCGATGATGGTCCGGGGATATCGCCGTCTTGCTTGCTGGCGTGTCGCGTCCGCCATCCGCCAGCTGCGGGAGGAGTCTACGCTTGCGGGTGCCGGCCTCGACGAAGGGGTCCGCTAGCAGTCCGCCCCAGCGTGGTGCCTCGCAGAGTCTTCCGAGCCGAGCCCCGCACGTGAATGGCAGAGTGAGACGGGGCGCCGCGAGAGGCGATTGCTGGCTCGTCAGGGGGAGCCGGCGCTCCCCCTGATGGTTTCCGCTACTGCTGCGTCGCGTTCACCACGGCGGACTGGCCGATCCGATGACCTTCGCGGTCCCTGGCGACGACCACGATGGACGGAAGGAATCCGTCCACCTGGATGGTCGTGTCGAGGCCATTCCATTCCGCCGACGCTACGACGTGTCGGTCGTCGTGGTGTCGACGATCGTTCCTGTCGTCACCCTTGTCGCTGTCTTCGGAGGCGTCCAGCACGTCCCAGCGGGCGACGTCGGTTGCGCCGTTCCAGATCGCGTGCACGACGGTGTCGCCGTCGGGCGTGGTGGTCGCCGTGGCCGTCGGCGCCGTGTCCGGCTTGCCGTCCCACTCGTAACGCCATGCGCGGTAGCTGTTGTAGCCGGTCGGCAGGGCAGCATCGAAGATGAGATTGCTGTTCCTGTCGAACTCGGAGAAGCGAGGCAGCTGCCCCCATCCGACGAACGTGTGGTAGCCGTCGAGGGCCTCCGAGTTGCCCTGTGAGCCTGCGGAGAGCCCATCGGGGTGCTTGAACCATCGCTCGAGGGTCAGCGTCTTGCGCCTGTCGTCATGGCGCACCCAGATGACGCGCGAGTACGGCAACACCGTGGGCGATGCTTCGTTGTCGAAGATGCGAATCAGCCCGTGGTCGTCGGCCACGGTCGGGTTGTGCTGCCACGCGAACTGCACGTCCGGGCCCAGCGTGAAGTCGCTCTTCTTGCCGGCGAGACGCCAGATGACCTTGCCCGAACGCCGATCCAGCCGGTAGGCCGCCCAGGCGTTCCGCGCGTCGATGAGCAGGTTGCCGTCCTCGTCCACGCTCACGGCATTCAGGTGGAAGTAGTCCCACGCCGCATCCGGCGTGGTGGGGACCGGCGCATGACTCTCGTCGAGGCCGACGTGGTCGAGGCTGTGCCACTCGAAGATGACGTGGCCAGTGGCGATGTCGATCTCCTGCACCACGCCCTCGGTGACCTTGCCCGACGCTGGTCCACCGAACGCGGACAGATCGTACGGCACCGTGCGGTAGATCGGGACGAGCGCCGTGCCCTCGCGCGTGAGGTGGAACTCGTGGATGTCCAGCGTCAGACCGTTGCCGGCGTTGACGGTCGCGATGACGTTGTAGTGGCGGTCCGCGATGTAAGCGGTGGTCGGGCCGGTGGAGAACTGGCCCTGGCTCTCGATCCAGGTAAGGACCGGCTCGCCGCGATAGCGCTGCACGCGCAGGTCCGTGGCCGACGTACCGCTCGGCAGCGCCCTGAACCACACCGGTCTCCCTTCGTCGTCGATGATCTGCGTGCCGTGAGATGCCGTCGCGGGGCCGTTCGGCGTCAGGAAGATGAGGCCGTGCGCCGTATGTTGAGCCGGCTTGAGCACGGTGATGGGCACCGGTGCGGCGGGAGAATCCGCGAAGGCGCTCGTGGAGAGGAGGGCGAGGGCCGCGATGGCGGCGCTGTGACGGACGGAGAACGTGCTTGGCTTCATGGGAAACGAACCTCCGAGTGCTGCTCGAGCGGTTCGAGCTCGAGACAGGCGCAGGCCAGCCTGGAGTCCTCACGAGGCGCGCCATGCGCCGACGCGAAGCCTCCAGGCTAGCGACAGCGCGCGGAGCGAAGATTCGTCGGGAACGTTCCGGCTCGAGAAGCGAACGTCATCGTCGTC
>CAYUAW010000547.1:0-4396 GCA_964442485.1 uncultured Polyangiaceae bacterium | reverse complement strand
AAGGACCCCCGTTAGTACCATCGGCCGAAGCCCTCGCTCGGGCGCGGGCCCCGGTCATCTCACTCGCTCACCCAGGGCGTCCCGGACGGCGTCGAGCGCCGCGCGACGGACCAGCGCGCTCATCTCCTTCACGAAGCCGTCCACCAGGCCCTGGATCTGGGAATCCAGCCGACTGCCCCCGGCCGCCGAGGCGCCGCGACGAGACGGCGTGGCCTCGCGCTTGCTGGCAGCGCTACTCCCGCCGCCCTTCTTCATTCGACCACGCACGGCGTAGACGAGGCTCGTCGAGAATTCGAAGCCGGCCTTCTTCCCCGCTTCGACGACTTCCGGCGCCGTCATGCCGACGGGCTGCGCTCGGATGAAGTCGCTCGCGTTCTTGTCGTCACTCGGAGCCGGAGCCTTTCTCGTTGCCACGCATTCACCTCTCGTTCGTTAGCCGCGCATACGGATGGTCACAGGGGCGTGATCCGTTCCGTTCGTCGACTTAGCACTAGTTGCACACGAACGGCATCTTCTCGACCGATCGCGCGCCTCGACCACTCGACGTCGCGTGTACTCATCTATCAGAAAGCGCGGAGCACGACAGCACGTGAGCGAATCTCACGTTCGATTTTTTTCAAAACGCGCCGCGAACGACGGCGCCGCCGATCACCGGGATCATCTGAACGCGCGCTGCTTCTTTTGCGTGAGGGCTCGGCCACGCGAGCCACGTCGTCACCAGCGAGGCCGCACCGACGCCGGCAACGACGAGACCGGTGATGGCAAAGACTCTGTCGTCGTTTCGATCGATGATCGCTTGCCGCAGTTCGCCGCAGGCGGCGGCGACGCGGTCCGACGTCGGCATCGCGCAGGTCGAGTCGCTCCCCGAGGTGCCATCGAGCGGCGGCGAGTTGTTCAGCTGTGCGATCCGATCGGATCGGGAGTTCACCTGGAGGAGAAAGGCGACCCCGAGGCCAATGCCGGCCGCGGTCACGACGCCCTCGGCGACCAGGATCGATTCACGCAGCCCAAAGCCGCGTTTTTCCGCGGATTGTGGCGCGTCGTGGCGCGCCGCAGCGGCGCCCTGCGGGGCAGGCAGGGCCGGCCGCGAGGCGAGGGTCGGCGAGAGCTGCGCTTCCACCACGCGGTCCTCGCCTTCCTTCAGAGTGAGCTCGAGACGGAAGGGAGCCCTCGACGCGGCGCTGACGATGATCGTGTGATTGCCGGGATCGAGCTTCATCGGGGAACCGAGCTGTTCCGTCGCGATCATCTCGCCGTCGATGGTGAGCCCTACCGCGCGCGCGTCGGAGGGAGCACGGACCACCAGCGTCGGGATGCGCTCGCGCAGAGCCACGCGTGCAGGCTCGAGCAGTGCGCCGACGTCTGGTGCCGCGAAGCCTTCGCGTATCAGCGCGTCAGCGCGGTCGTAGTCGTCTCTCGCCTCGAGAAGATGGCCGACCTGTTCTTCGCAGTGTGCGAGGTGGAACCTTAGACCAGGTGTCTCCTTGATCGCGATTGCTTCTCGCAGCTTTGCCGCGGCATCGGACCACTGACCTGCTTGACGGAGCGCGGCTGCCTCGCTGAACAGGCGTCGCGCGGACGCGATGTCGCCCGAGCTCGGCTCTGCGTGAGCGACCACGGCATGAAGAAATGCCGCGAGCGCGATGCACCTGCAGCGGCCGGCTCGAGGCGATGCTCTGCGTGTCCAGCCGGGCGGTCGCATCGATCCTCAGAACGGAGTTCCGACGACCACGGAGGCCCCCGTCAGGCCCGCGGTGAAATGCACGAAAGGCCTTTGCGCCGCGGGCTTCGACGCGTGTTCCTTCAGGCCGAGATAGACGGCGGTGCCGGCCGTGGCCGCCGCGAGCGCCCCTGTGGCGATGGCACCCAAGATGGCGATTTGATTGTCCGTATTGCGGGATGCGGCCAGATCGTGGACCCGGGCGCACGCCACGATGTCTTCCCCAGCGGGCATGCCGCAGCCGTGGCTCGATACGCTCGCCTGCGCGGCTTTCAGGTCGTCCGAGGCAGAAGAGCCCTTCACGTCGAACACGACCGCCGTGGCCAGGGCGGCGGCGGTCAGCGACCCGCCCACGATGAGGACCCAGGCGGTCGCGGACAGGCCCGATGCGGGCGCAGCCACCGGGTGGTCCGCGGTGTTGCTGGTCGAGGCTGCTCCCCCAACGGTGGAAATGGCCGGCAACGCAGGACTTTGATCGCTCACGAGGGTCAGCGAGACGTCGCGCGTGGCTCGGAGGGGTGTCTCCACGACCTCTTCCACAGTGCGGTAGCCTTCGCGGGACGCCGCAACGGTGTGTGACCCGGGATCGACGAAAAGCAGTCCGTCGAGCGGCGATTTCCCGTAGGCCACGCCGTCGACCGAGACCGTTGCTTCCTCGACGCTGACACGCACACGGAGCCCGGCCACGTGCGTGCGCGCCTGCTCGAGGCCGTCCTCCACGTGCGCTCGAATGCCCGGATCGCCATCGGGTGGATAGTGCCGCAAGCAGAACGACAGGTGAAACGCAGCGTCGCGGAACTGCTCGATCTGGAGCTCGACCTGGCCGAGCCCCGCGGCCGTGCGGTAGCTCGGCGCGAGCTCCCAGGCCGCGTGCAGCGCCTTGTATGCCTCGGCGTACTCGGCGCTCTCGAACGCGCGCGTTCCCTCGTGAAAGAGCTGCTCGGCCCGCGCCACGGAATCTGGAGATTCGCTCGGATCAGCGTGGCAAACTCCTGCGTGAGCGGTACCGAGAAGAACGAGCAGACCGAACAGCAGTGCTCTCATTTATTTGAACCATGCCTTGGGCGGTTCCGACTTCAACCATGCAGACGGAGCGGATGGCGCGGGGTGAGCACGCCGCGCCACGGCTTGTACCCGCACAATCGGCGCAAGGTCCGTCGCTGGTTGCGTGGTTTTTTCGTCGATCATGGCAGATGGCGGCGGCGCCGCGACCGCGGGCGTCTGCGCTTCGGGCGCCGTGGACGGGGCGGCGAGCAGCGTCGGACTCGGTGCCGGCGCAGTGACCGCGGGTGGCTGCGCCGCGACGGCTGGCGACGCGGAAGTGCCCATTTGCCGCGGCGATAACGGTCGCGTCACGCCGTAGACGACGCCCGCGAGCACGCCGATCGCCGCGGCGACGATGCCCGCGACGAGGCGACGGCGACGACGGGCGCGCACGATTGGAACGAGTACCGTGGGCGCGTCCGAACGCAGTCGCTCGCCGAGCCAGGGAGGCGGCTGCAGGCCGTCGACGTTGAGCGGCTGAGTCACGGCGTTATCCGGATCGATAGCCGGGTCCAGCCGGACCGCTTCCGTCTCCAGGGTCTGGTGCGATGTGGACGTCGGGGGCGGCCGCGGGGAAAAATACGCGCTGGCGTGCTCGGGTAGTGCGACGGTATCCGAGGCTCGAGGATCGGGCCCCTCCGTCCCGCGCTGACCCGGCCCTAGCCGGCGGTGGTCGTCTGCCATGGCGTCAATATCCCTGGGCTCTTCGTCGCGCGGGCGCCGGAAGGCCGCGCCCTTTTTTCGCACAGCGAACGCCGAAAGAAAACCCAGAGCTTTCGCGCGGCGGGACGGCCGGATCGTCGGAGCGCGGTTGAACGGTTGGCATCCGTGATGACTCGTGGCATTAAGCCTTCGACTTGAAACGAAAGGGGGCGGACTACCACCACGGCGATCTGCGCCGCGCGCTCGTAGAGGCGACCAGCAGACTGGTCGAGGAAAACGGGCAGGAGGGATTTACCCTGCGCGCCGCGGCTCGCCTAGCAGGCGTCTCGGATGGCGCCCCATATCATCATTTCGCCGATCGCGACGCGTTGCTCGCCGCGGTCGCGGAGCACGGGTTTCGTTCGCTATGCGAGGAGATTCGTGAGTCGGCCGAGCGCGAGCGTGGTGATGCACGCAGGAAGAGCCTCGCGATAGGAGTCGCTTATGTTCTCTTCGCGACTCGAAATCCAGCGAAATTCAGGCTCATGTTCGGACCGCTCGTCCAGGCCAAGGACCGCTACCCCGAACTGGCGGCCGCAGCGCGTCGCACTTTCGAGGTCGTGCAAGAGGGCCTCACGCAAGCGGTGGACGAGCGCGCGGCCCGCGTCGCCGCGCGCAACGCGATGTTCGGCCGCTGGGCGCTCGTCCATGGGCTCTCCATGCTCGCGATCGACGGGCACTTCTCGAACCACGCGAGCAGCGAGCGCAGTCTTCGACGCTGGGTCTGGGAGACGGTGGATTGGCTGACCACCACTGATGGCTCGCGGGAACGCGAATCGGCGGTGCCGACCAGCGGGCGCAGGCCGCGCATGCGCGACGAACGACAGACCGCATCTCGCCGGTGAACCGGCCAGCCGTCGTACAACGCTCGAGGCGATGCGGACGTACGCGAGCGAAGCGAGCGCGCCGAAGGCGGCGGGGGGAGCAGTT
>CAYUAW010000546.1:0-4419 GCA_964442485.1 uncultured Polyangiaceae bacterium | reverse complement strand
ACGCCCCGCGGACGCTCGCGCTCGCACCGATGGACGGCGTCACCGACCACGTCTTCCGGGAGCTCCTGACGGCGCGGGCGCGCCCCGGTGCGCTCGCGTTCGCCGTCTCGGAGTTCGTGCGCGTGACGGATCGCCCGCTATCCGCCGGCATGATCCGGCGTGCCTGTCCGGAGGTCTCACGGGGCGGCGTCACCGGAGCGGGGACGCCCGTGCTCGTCCAGCTGCTCGGCGGGCAGGTTGAGCCGCTCGCGGCCACCGCGCGAGTCGCGATGTCGGCCGGCGCCCACGGCATCGACCTGAATTTCGGCTGCCCCGCGAAGCTCGTCAACCGCCACGACGGCGGCGCGTGCCTGCTCAAGACGCCCGAGCGTATCGAGAAGATCGTCGCGTGCGTGCGTCAGGCAGTTCCACGGGATCGCCCGGTAAGCGCGAAGATCCGGCTTGGCTGGGACTGCCGCGACGACGTCGCCGCCATCGCGCTCGCGGCCGAGCGCGGCGGAGCGAGCTGGCTCACCGTTCACGGCCGCACGAAGAGCGAGATGTACGGCCCTCCGGCGGACTGGGTCGCCATCGGCAGCGCGCGGCGCGCGCTCGCCATCACGACGATCGCCAACGGCGATCTGAACACGGACGCCGCACTCGAGCGTTGCCGCGCCGAGAGCGGCTGCCACGCCTTCATGCTCGGCCGCGGCCCGATGGGGCGCCCTTCCCTGCTCTGCGGCGACGCGCACTCGAGCCCGGAGAACGAGGTCGCTCTCGTCCTCGGCCTGCTCCGCGAGTACGTCGAGCGCCTCGTTGCGGCAGGCTACCCGGACGGCCTCTGCGTTGCCCGCGTCAAGCAGTGGCTCTCCCTCGGCACGAAGGTGAACCCCGACGTGCGCCCGCTCTTCGAGTCGGTGAAGCGCCTCGAGACGGTGAGCGACGTGCGCATCGCGCTCGCATGAGGGCTCCGCTCCCCGGCCCTTGCGACCGCCCCGGGCCCGGTCGATGCCCTGGGCAGGCGTTCCCCCCGGTGCTATAGAGCGCGCCGCGGGGTCGTGCGGTCGGCGTTTTTCGGACCGGCGGCGCCGATCCCACCCCAAAAGCAGCGAAAACCGGCCAGACCGCTTCCCTTCTGGAATCGGCTTCGGTACGGGGTCGCCTTCCACTTTCACCCCGAAGAGCAGCACGTGGCAACTCGCATTCCCCTCGAGCGCATCCGCAACATCGGTATTTCAGCCCATATCGACTCGGGCAAGACGACCCTGACGGAGCGCATCCTCTACTACACCGGCAGAATCCACCGGATCCACGAGGTGCGCGGCAAGGACGGCGTCGGCGCGAAGATGGACTCGATGGATCTCGAGCGCGAGAAGGGCATCACCATCCAGTCCGCCGCCACGTACTGCGTGTGGAAGGGCTCGAAGGGCCAGTACGAAGACGTCAACGTCAACATCATCGACACCCCTGGCCACGTCGACTTCACCATCGAGGTCGAGCGCGCCCTCCGCGTCCTCGACGGCGCGATCCTCGTGCTCGACTCGGGCAAGGGCGTCCAGAGCCAGTCCATCACCGTCGACAAGCAAATGAAGCGGTACCGCGTGCCGCGCATCGCCTTCGTCAACAAGATGGACAACCCCGGCGCGAACTACGCCCGGGTGGCCGACATGTTGAAGGAGAAGCTCGGCCACCACCCGGTGAAGCTCCAGTTGCCGATGGGCGCCGAGGACAAGTTCGCCGGCATCGTCGATCCGATCACCCAGAGGGCGTTCTTCTTCGACGGCGACAACGGCGAGATCATTCGCGAGGAAGACATCCCCGCGGAATACGTCGACCAGGCCAAGGAAGCGCGCGAGGAGATGATCCAGAAGGTCGCCGACGTCGACGACACCCTCGCCGAGAAGTTCATCAACGAGGAGCCGATCTCCGTGGAGGAGCTCCGGGCCGCCATCCGCCGGGCCACCCTGGCGCTCAAGATGACGCCGGTCATGTGTGGTTCTGCCTTCCGGAACAAGGGCGTGCAGCTCCTCCTCGACGGCGTGGTCGAGTACCTCCCGAACCCGAAGGAAGTCGTGAACGAAGCGCACGATCAGGCGAAGAACGAGGAGAAGATCATCCTCGAGTCGGACACGTCGAAGCCGTTCGTCGGTCTCGCCTTCAAGCTGCAGCAGGACAAGTACGGGCAGCTCACGTATTTCCGCATCTATCAGGGCTCCATCTCGACGGGCGACACCATCTACAACGCGTCGAACCAGATGCGAAAAGTGCGGGTTCCACGCATGTTCCGCATGCACTCCGACGACCGTGAGGAGCTCCAGACCGCGGAGGCAGGCGACATCGTCGCCTTCTACGGCGTCGAGGCGAGCTCCGGCGAGACGTTCACCGACGGCAAGGTCAACGTCACCATGACGTCCATGCACGTCCCGGCCGCGGTGATCTCACTGGCCGTCGCGCCGAAGGACCGCAACGCGGAGACGAACTTCTCGAAGGCGCTGAACCGCTTCACGAAGGAAGATCCGACCTTCCGCGTCCACCAGGACGAAGAGTCGCAGCAGACCATCATCAGCGGCATGGGCGAGCTCCACCTCGACATCTACATGGAGCGCATGCGTCGCGAGTACAACTGCGACGTCATCGCGGGCCAGCCCCAGGTCGCCTACCGTGAGACGATCACCCGGCGCTCCGACATCGCCTACACACACAAGAAGCAGACCGGCGGCTCCGGTCAGTTCGCGCGCGTGAACGGCTTCATGGAGCCGCTCCCCGCGGACGCCGTGGAGAACTACGAGTTCGTGGACGAGGTCGTCGGCGGCTCGATCCCGCGGGAGTTCATCCCAGCCTGTGACAAGGGCTTCAAGGAGGGCATCAAGAAGGGCCAGCTCATCGGCTTCCCGGTGGTCGGCGTTCGCTGCACGCTGAACGACGGCCTCGCGCACGCCGTCGACTCGTCCGAGCAGGCGTTCCGCACCGCGGCCCTCATGGGCTTCCGCGAGGCGTACATGGGCGCCAAGCCGACCATCCTCGAGCCCATCATGAAGGTGGAGGTAGAGGCCCCCGTCGAGTTCCAGGGCTCGGTCGTCGGCCAGGTGAACCAGCGACGCGGCGTCATCCAGGAGACAGTCAGCGACGAGAACGTCACCGTCATCGCCGAGGTCCCGCTGAACTCCATGTTCGGCTACTCGACGGACCTTCGCTCCGCGACGCAGGGCAAGGGCAACTTCACGATGGAATTCGCTCGTTACGCCCCCGTTCCGAAGCAGGAACAGGACGAGATGATCAAGAAGTACAAGGAGAAGCTCGCGGCCGAGGCCGCCGCGCGGAAGTAGCCGCGCGCGAGCGCGCATGGCCCTGACGTTCCTGGTCCGGCGCGACGATCTGCGGCGCACTCGCTTCGCGACGGGTGCGCCGACGCCGCCGAGCGGACCGGGCCCCCGTGCGGTGCTGCGAGTGGAGCGCTTCGCGCTCACGTCGAACAATCTCTTCTACGCCTCGTTCGGCGAGTCGCTCTCGTTCTTCAACTACTTCCCCGTCGAGGACCCGGCGTGGGCCTGCGTCCCGGCGTGGGGTTACTCGACGGTGGAGAGCTCCGAGCTCGAGGGGATCACGCCGGGTGAGCGGTACTTCGGCTATGTGCCGATGGCGACGCACTTCACGGTGCTGCCCGTGAAGGGCAACGCGGGAAGCTTCCTCGACACCGCACCGAACCGTCCTGTGAGCATCCCCATCTACAACACGTACCGTCCCTCGGCGGTCGACCCGCTCCACTCGCTCGAGCTAGAGCCGGCGCTGGCGGTCTTCCGTCCCATCTTCACGACGTCGTTCGTGCTCGCGGACTTCCTTTCCGACAACGACTACTTCGGCGCGGAGCAGGTGGTCGTCTCGAGCGCTTCCAGCAAGACGGCGTACGGCACTGCTTACGCGCTATCCCGCCCTCGCCGTCCCTCGGTGGTCGGCCTGACCGCGCCGAAGAACCGCGCCTTCGTCGAGCGGCTCGGCGTGTACGACAGCGTCGTCGCGTACCCCGACGCGGCGACGCTTCCCGTAGCGCGCACGATCTACGTCGACGTCGCGAGCAATCCAGCGCTGCGCCGCACGCTGCGTGAGAGGCTCGGCGAGAACCTCGTCCGCGATCTTCGTGTGGGGGGTTCACACTGGGATTCGCGCGCCGGCAATGTGGGGACGGGGATCGACGACGGCTCGAGCGCAGCCGCGCCGGAACAATTCCTCGCCGCAACGCAGATCGCCCGGCGCACTGCGGACTTTGGCCCCGCAGGCTTCCAGGGCAAGGTCGCCACGGCCCTCTCCGCCTTTCTCAGCCGCGCCACTGCCGGCGAAACGCCCTGGGTCCGCTTCGTCACCGCGAGCGGCGAGGAAGCCGTCTCGCGCGCCTACGACGAAGTCGTATCCGGCCGAGCATCGCCGGAAGAGGCGTACGTGCTG
>CAYUAW010000545.1:0-4437 GCA_964442485.1 uncultured Polyangiaceae bacterium | reverse complement strand
TGACGGAGGTGAGCATGTCGACGGCGTCGTCGAGGGTCTCGGCGGAGCCGATGAGGGACGGGACGAGCTGAAGCGAGCTCGGCGCAGTCCCTCGCTCCCTCTTGTCGTTGGCCGCGGACGCACGTGGGCCCGGAACGAGCCGGGCCCACGCGGGCGGCAGGATTGAATCCGGCCTCCCCTCGCTCGCGAGGATCGCGCCGGACATCATGGCGCTCGCCAGATCGAGATCGAGTGGGAACTGGACGGCGCCCGGCTGGGAGCCCCGATAGAAGGCTACGCGGCCCTGCTTCCACGCGCAGAGCTGGCCCACACGGTCGCGGCCCTGGTCACGAATGGCGCGGAACAGGTCCATCACCTCCACGAGGCGCATCGCGACCAGCGTGTCCCCGAGCCGGCCACCGTAATTGCCGAGCTCGGCAAGCGCGGAGTCGAGCTGCGCGCGCGTTATGCGCCCGCGCCGCACCAGGTACTCGCCGAGCAGCTCTTCGCGCGCGGAGGAGGCCACGTGGTGGAGACGCCCCGCGCTCAGGTAGATCTCCTTCCTGATGGATGACGGACCGGCGGTCGTCACCTGGTCTATGAAGAGCGCGCCGGTCTCCGATTTCTCGCGGAGGCGCGCGAGGATGTCGAGCATCGGCGTCTCGTCGAGCTGGGCCGCATAGTCGGGAACCCCGGGGCCGAAGAGGATGCCGGTCGTCGTGGTCGTCGAGGGCAAGAGGTGGCGCGCGAGCTCCTCGATGTCCTCCACGTGCCGGTACCGCTCGCCGAGCAGCGCCACCTCGTCGTCACCCTGGAGCTCTCCCGTGGCGATCATCTCGATGATCCGCGCGAAGGGCAGCCCCTCCATCACCTCGCCGCTCTTGCGCCGCACGTGAGACCCGCTCGAGCGCGGTGGCTGCCTTCCAGTGGGCGGGTCGTCCGAAGCTTGCTCGGAGATGACGACGGCCCGCGTCGCCTGCATGCGGGCGAACGACTCCCGCACGCGGCCCTCGATGCGCTCGGCGAGGCGCGCCGGGTCGCGTGCCCACTCGACCCACTGCCCGAGCGTCGCCCTGAGCTCGGGCAGGTCCATCTCCTCGAACGCTGCGAGGCCGAGAGCGAGCTCGTCTGCCGAGGATGGACGATTGTTGGGATCGCGCGACAGCGTGCTCTCGAGCAGCATGAAGAGCCCCTTCGGCAGCTCGGACGCGCGCCGGCGCAAGGGCTCGATGTTCGCGTCACGGATGGCGAGCAACACGGCGAGCTGACTCGAGCCGGGGAAGATGCTCTCGCCGAGGATGAGCTCGCCGACAACGGCGGCGAGGGAGAACAGATCGGCGCGGTGATCGTACGGCAAGCCCTCGAGCACCTCCGGCGCGACGTAGCCCCACTTGCCCTTTACCTCCATCGCAACGGAGTCCATCTCGGGCGGCTCTGCGATGCGCGCGATACCGAAGTCACCGAGCTTCACGTCCCCGTCGAGGGAGAGGTAGATATTGGACGGCGAGATGTCGCCGTGGACGAGGCGGAGCGGGCCCTTTTCCCCGACCGCCGCGTGGACGCTCGCGAGGGCGCTCGCGATGGAGCGCCCGACGTACACCGCGACGCCGAGCGGTAGTCTTCTGCGCTCAGCCTCTACCGTCCGGAGCAGACGGAAGGCGTCGACGCCGTCGATGTATTCCATCGCGAGATAGGGCTGTCCCTCGACCATTCCCGCGCCGAACACCTGAACGACGTTGGGGTGCTGGACGGCCTGATGCATCTCGGCCTCGCGGGAAAGCAGCGCGAAGTCCTGGTCATTGCTGCGCCCTGGCAGCGGTCGCTTGATCACGAATCGTGGCGCAGGGCGTTGTCCGACGGAGGGGCGCGCGAGAAAGACCTGCGCCGTGCCGCCCACCGCGAGCTTGCGTTCGAGCACGAAGGGACCGAACCGTTCGGGCAGGCGCGCCGCGTCGGACTGAGAACCCATCAATCAGACGATAGGATGCTTTCTGTTTGCGTGGTATCCACCACACCAACGAAGGAGCGACGAGCTTGGCCGATCTGGAGAAGTTTCGAGCAGAAATGCGGGCTTTCATCGAGCGAAACGCACCGGCGAGCCTCGCCGGGAAAGCCTCGGACCCGGCGTTCCACATCTGGGGAGGCAAGAAGGCGAAGTATCCCACCTCTGACGCCAAGGCGTGGCTCGAGCGGGCGGCCGAGGCTGGCCTCACCGCCCCCACGTGGCCGAAGGAGTACGGCGGCGCCGGCCTCTCACGCGAAGAGGGAAAGATCTTCGAGCAGGAGCTCGCGCGACAGAAGCTACCCGCGCCCCTCGTCGGGTTCGGTCTGATGATGATCGGTCCGACGCTCCTGACCTACGGAAATGAGGAGCAGAAGCGCGAGCACCTGCCGCGCATCTGCCGCGGCGACATCAGGTGGTGCCAGGGCTACTCGGAGCCGAATGCCGGCAGCGATCTGGCGTCACTGCAGTGCAGCGCCGTACGGGACGGCGACTCCTTCGTCGTGAACGGCCAGAAGACCTGGACAAGCTACGGCGATCTGTCCGACTGGATGTTCTTGCTGGTGCGGACCGATCCATCGGCGAAGAAGCAGGCGGGAATCAGCTTCGTGCTGCTGGACCTCGACACGCCCGGCGTGAGCATCAAGCCCATCCGTCTGATCAGCGGAGCGTCACCGTTCTGCGAGACGTTCCTCGAGAACGTGCGCCTGCCGGTGCGCAACGTGGTGAGCGAGATCAACCACGGCTGGACGGTCGCGAAGGCCCTGCTCGGGCACGAGCGCACGATGATAGCGAACGTGTTCGGCACCGGGCAGCGCTCACCGCGAGCGGATCGCGTCATCGAGGTAGCTCGCGAGGCCGTCGGCGACGCTTCCGGCAAGGTGACGGATCCGTTCCTGCGCGATCGCGTCGCGCAGCTCCTGATGGACCAGGCTTGCTTCGAGCTCACCATGCAACGAAGCCGCGACAGCGCGGCGCGCGGCGCGAAGCCGGGCCCGGAGACGTCGTTCTTCAAGATCTATGGCACCGAGCTGAACCAGCGGCGTCAGGAGCTGCTCGTCGCGCTCTCCGGAGAAGCCGCGCTCGGCTGGGAGGGCGGCGCCTACACCCCTGACGATCTCGCGGTGACGCGCGACTGGCTTCGTTCGAAGGGGAACACGATCGAGGGCGGGACCTCCGAGATCCAGCTCAACATCATCGCCAAACGCGTTCTAGAGCTACCGGACTGACGGAGAAATCGTGATGCTTCTCGTTTTGAACGAAGATCAGACCATGCTCGCCAGGACGGCGAGGGAGTTCGTCGCCTCCACGGAGCCGCTCGCGCGTCTCCGAAGGATGCGCGACAAAAAGGACCTGCTCGGGTTCAGCCCCGACGTCTGGAGGAAGATCGTCGACCTCGGGTGGACGGCGATGGCGTTCTCCGAGGCGGACGGCGGGCTCGGCCTCGGCCTCTCGGACGTCGTGGTGGTCACCGAGGCGCTCGGTCGGCTGCTCGCGACGGAGCCTTTCATCCCGTGCGTCGTCCTCGCGGGCAGCGTGCTCGCCCTGGCCGGAACCACGGAACAGAAGGAGACGTACCTCGCGCCGATGATCGGCGGAACGGCGCGGCTTGCCCTCGCCAGCGAGGAGCGAAAGTCGCGCTCGCACCTCGAGAGAGTCGCGCTGCGGGCAAAAGCCGTGGGTGGCGGCTTCGAGCTCACGGGCGAGAAGACGCCGGTCCTCGGTGGTAACGGCGCAGAGACGTTCCTCGTGTCGGCAAGGACGAGCGGAAAAGACGACGACGGAGACGGCATCACGCTGTTCCTGGTGCCGTCGGGCACCGCGGGCGTCACCGTGGAGGCGCTGGATCGCGTCGACACGCGGAACGCCGCCACCGTCCGGCTGAACGGCGTCACCGTTCCGGCGACCGCGGTGGTCGGTAAGGTCGGCGGCGGCCTGGCGACGCTGAGCGCCGCGGTCGAACGGGCCACGGTGGCACTCGCCGGCGAGATGCTCGGGACGATGGGCGAGGCGTTCGACCGCACCGTGACGTACCTCCGCGAGCGCGAGCAGTTCGGCTCGAAGATCGGGAGCTTTCAGTCGCTACAGCACCGCGCCGCGCGTCTCTTCGTCGAGATCGAGCTCACGCGCTCCGCGGTCATGGCCGCCGCGCGCGCGGTCGACGAGGGGCTTCCCCAGGCCGCGGAGCTCGTCTCGGTGGCGAAGGCGCGAGCGTCGGATGCCCTCTCCCTGGTGGCGAACGAGGCCGTCCAGATGCACGGCGGTATCGGCATGACCGACGAGCACGACATCGGGTTCTTCCTGAAGCGCGCGAAAGTGGCGGAGCTGACCTTTGGCGACGCGGCCTTCCATCGCGCGCGGTTCGCGGCGCTGCGCGATTTCTGACAAAGGGGGGCCTTAGCCTCCGGATTCATCACAAATTCATGAGAAGCTCTCCGGACGCGAGTAGCCGGCGC
>CAYUAW010000544.1:2195-4448 GCA_964442485.1 uncultured Polyangiaceae bacterium | reverse complement strand
TCGCTCGCTTTCCTGAGAAAGTACGGGGTTCCCATGCGTGCCGCAACGGCAGGTAGGTCATCCCTCCCTGAAACGAGCAGGATGGGAATCTTCTCCTCTCCGGCGTCGTGCAGAAGCATTTGATGAGCCATTGCCGGACCACTCAGCACGGGCATTTCCACGTCGAGCAAGACGCAATCAGGAAGCGCCGCCGCGGATAGCGACACCAATCCTTCGGCGCCCGTAGATGCGATGCGGACGTGGTGTCCGGCCGATTCCAAGAGCTCCTTGGAAAGGTCTGCGATATCGGCGTCGTCATCGACGACGAGAACATTTGCCATTTCGTTGCCCTCCAGGCCCCGGCCCGTGTTGCACGTTCCGCGCCTGAGCAAACCAGACGGCCGATCCCATCGCCCTGCGAACGAGGGCTCGCGCGCTCGGGTGACTCGACATGGGGACGCCCACGTTGTTCGTCGCGGCCACGCGTCCGTCCGCGCCTCGGTGAGGCGGAAGCTCTCTCATTCTCGCCACGTCCGATCAAAGCGACGTGATTCTCGCGTTGGATCGCGCACGGGCCACCCCGGCACGATCGGTGCAAAAGAGTCGGTCCAGCAACTCCTGCGTAGCGCCCGAGCGTTCATGAAGTCTACCGAGCTTTCGTCCGTGGCATTGAGCGAGTTCTCGATGACGCGACCGTCGCATTCGGTGGCTCAGGGGCCATCCCTCGAATGGCTCGCCGCCGTGCACGCGGCTTCGCAAGCGACCCTCGAGGCGCTCGAGCCCAGCGCGACAAGGGCGTTCGAGGAACGGCTCGGGAAAGTGATCGCCCGCTGCGCGTGCGGGCCGGACAAGATTGCCCAGCGGGGGCACGTCCTATCGGACGTCGGGCGGACCAGCTGGGACGACCTGTCGATCTACGACGTCACCCGATACCCGCGCGGGGCGGGAACCGCGGCCCGGTCGAAGCTCTTCGACGAAATCGTTTCGGCCTATTTCGACACCGAATATCGGGACGAGCACAGCCCTCCGGGAGACCTGATTCACGTCACGTGCACCGGATACGTCTCCCCGAGCGGTGCGCAGAAGACGGTCGCCTCGAAGGGCTGGGGAGCCGAGACGCGCGTGACGCACGCCTATCATATGGGCTGCTATGCAGCGCTTCCGGCCGTCCGGATTGCCGCGGGAGCCTTGTCGTTGCCAGGAGCGCTGACGTCCGCCACTGGCGAGGGCTCTCGGGTAGACATCGTCCACACCGAGCTCTGCTCGCTTCACCTCGATCCGAGCAATCACTCGCTCGAGCAGCTGGTGGTGCAAAGCCTGTTCGCGGACGGCTTCATTCGCTATTCGGTGCGACCCGGGAAGGACGTGGACGGTCTCGGGGTGTTGAGCTTGCACGAAGCAATTCTTCCGGAGTCTGCTGGATCCATGAGCTGGATTGCCTCCGACGCCGGCATGCAGATGACTCTCGCGCGGGACGTGCCGGAACGCATCGCCGGCTCGCTTCGTGGGTTCGTGACCGCGCTGTACTCGAAGGCAGGCCTCGACGCACCACGGAGCATCAGAGAAACCGTGTTCGCCGTGCACCCGGGGGGGCCGAAGATCATCGACGGCGTTCGTCGCGCGCTCGAGCTCGAGGAAGCCCAGGTACGAGCGAGTCGCGACGTACTCCGGGACTACGGCAACATGTCGTCTGCCACGTTGCCGCATATCTGGTCGCGCCTCGTGGAGGACGAGAGCGTCGCTCGCGGGACGCTCGTCTTGAGTCTTGCCTTCGGCCCAGGTCTCACGGTGTGCGGCGGCCTACTCCGGAAGCAGTGAATGGCGCTCCTGCTCTTCGCCCCGGTACTCGTCCAGGCAACGGCCATGCTTGCCGACGAGGGATGGTGTCACCGGCGCCGTGGACTCCCGCTGTGGGAGAAGGTCGGGCATCCCATCGACACGCTGACCACGGCGTTCTGCTACGCTTGGCTCTCGTTCGTTCGCCCCGGCGCGCCGCACGCCCTGCCCGTCTATGTGGGGCTCGCGCTTTTCTCGAGCCTATTCATCACGAAAGACGAGTTCGTGCACGCTCGCCTGTGCGGTCCGCTCGAGACCTGGCTGCACTCCGTCCTCTTCGTGATGCACCCCATCGTGCTCGCGTGCTTCGGGGTCGCTTGGCTCACGGGCGTTTCGTCGTGGGCCTTTCAGGTTCAGCTCTTCATCACCCTCGCCTTCGCGAGCTATCAGGTTCTCTACTGGAGCAGGGCATGACCGAATTCATCCGATCCGTCGCTG
>CAYUAW010000544.1:0-2095 GCA_964442485.1 uncultured Polyangiaceae bacterium | reverse complement strand
TGTCGTGGCTCGTGGTCATCAAGGGCGTCGAATGGTTCGTGAAGAACACGCCGGAGCACATGCACGTGCTGCATCTGTTCCTGAAGCCAGCCGAGGTCGACGCGATGTGCCGCCGCCAGGGCATGGAGACGGCGGCCGTGCTCGGCTCTCGCCCGAAGGTCGGATCGGCCTTCTTCAGGATGCTTCGCACCGGGAGCGTTCCGGCAGATCTAGAATTCACATTCACGCCCTCCACCCGGCTCGGCTTCACGGGTTACGCGAGAAAGCGCTCGGGGTCGGCATGAGCACCTATCATCCGGACTCGCTCGACTGCCGCGATCCCGCGCTCATTGCGCGGGTCCTGCCGCTCTTCGAGTGGTTCAACGCTCGGTACTTCCGGTTCACCTGTGAGGGCGTCGAGCACGTGCCCCGAGGGCCGGTGCTGTTCGTCGGCAATCACAACGGAGGCATCATGGGACCGGACCTCTCGTGCAGCCTCTCGGTGCTGTGGCGTCACCTCGGCGTGAAGAGTTCGCTATTCGCGCTGGCGCACGATTTTGCGATGCGGCAGTTCACCCCGCTCGGGCGGCTGCTCCAGAAGGTGGGCGCAGTGGCCGCGAGCCGCGCGAACGCGTTGCGAGTGCTGCACGCGGGCGGCCAGGTGCTCGTCTATCCCGGCGGGGATCTGGACGCATACCGGCAGTTCCGACGCCGCAACGAGGTGGTGATCCTGCCGCGCACGGGATTCATCGAGGTCGCGCGCGCGGCGGGCGTGCCGATCGTGCCACTCGTGGCCCACGGCGCGCACCGCAGCGCTTACATCTTCTCGGAGGGCAGATGGATTGCGTCGGCTTTGCGCATGAAGGAATGGGCGCGCCTCGAGCGCTTTCCACTGGCGCTCGCATTGCCGTGGGGCGTCGCGCCCGGGCCGTGGCTGCCGTATCTGCCGCTGCCTTTCCGGGTGAGTCTGCGCGTGCTTCCTGCCGTTTACGTGGACGAGAGCGAACCCGTCGCCGACGCGGCCCATGGCATCCAGCAAGGAATGCAGCGTGCGCTCGCGGAAATGGCGGCGAGAGCGGCATGAGCGTCCCGGATCGCGGGTTCGTCGAGCTCGGCGAAGGGCGCCGCGTCGCCTACTCCGTGTCCGGACGGACCACTGACGCGCCGATCTTACTCAACCGCCCGCTCGGCGGGTCCATGGCGCTGTGGGGCGCGTTCGGAGACCGCCTCGGAGGCACTTCTCGAGTCATCGCGTTCGATCCACTGGGCGTCGGGCAATCGACGGACGTCCCCTGGCTTCACGGTACGCGCGCCATGGCGGCCGATGCCGTCGCCGTGCTCGATCATCTGAGCGTGGAGAAAGCGGACGTGTTCGGGCTCTCGCTCGGGGGCATGGTCGCATCGTGGATGGCCCTGGACCATCCGGAACGCATTCGCCGTCTCGTCCTCGCGTCCACTCTTCCGGCGCCGAGCGCCGTATCACGCCGGGGCGTCGAAAAAGTGCTCTCGCTGGCTCGATGCTTCGCTCGGCCGGGTGTGGGAGCCGAGATCGCCCTCGTGCACCGGCTCCTGTCCCCTCGATTCCGTGCAGCACGGCCGGACCGCGTGGAAGCGATCGAGCGCCAGATCGCCGCAGTCCCTGCAAAGCGCAGGAACCTCCTGGCCCTTTCATTCGCCGCCGCTCACCATTCGACTGAGGGGGCAGATTGGCCAGCGGGGTTGCCTGCGTTGCTGCTCTTCGGCGAGCTGGACGTGCTGGCCGGCGAGAAAGAGCGAGCGGAGCTAGAGCGCGAGCTGCCTCACGCCGAGCTCGTCATCATGGCCGATTCCGGACACGACGTGTCGCTCGAGCAACCGGAGCGCCTGGCCGAGCGCGTCGTCGCGTTCTTGCACCGGGAAACCACGGCGTTCGTTTGAAGGTACCTCGACGTCAGGGAACGACCGCGTCCGTCAGTCGCCCCGCCAGGCGCGCCACGGCCGTCACGAGCACGGCTGCAGGCACCGGCTTCTCCAGGTACTTCTGGAAGCCGCTCTTCATCACCTTCTTGCGGTGCTCGTCGGTCGCGTAGGCGCTCACCGCGAGCGAGGGAAGTTCCCCGCCCGACGCCGCCGGCAG
>CAYUAW010000543.1:0-4474 GCA_964442485.1 uncultured Polyangiaceae bacterium | reverse complement strand
GCGATTTGTCGCTGCGACACGTACGGAATTCACACTCACCTTGTTCCCCCACGTCGGGTGGCCTACCGAGCAGGAGAACCGTTCACGAATCCGGGGTGCTCAGTGGCCAAGATATACCTCATCAATCCCCGCTGTCCGGACACGTTCTGGGGTCTTCGCTACGCGCAGGAGCTCGCCGGCTTCAGTTATTCGCTGCCGAACCTGGCGCTTCCAACCCTGGCGGCGCTCACGCCCGCTCCGCACGAGGTCGTCTGCTGCGACGAGAACGTCACGCCGATCGACTTCGACACCGACGCCGATGTAGTGGGCATCACGGGTTACACCCTGCAGGCGGACCGGATGTTTGCCTTGGCTGCCGCGTTTCGCGAGCGCGGAAAATTGGTGGTGCTGGGCGGCCCCTTCGCCTCCCTCGTGCCAGAGGCATGCCGCGAGCACGCGGACGTACTGTTCGTCGGGGAGGCAGAGCGTACCTGGCCTGCCTTCATCGACGACCTTTCCCGTGGAAAGTTTGCGGATACCTACGAAGAGAAGGAGAAGGTATCGCTGGCCGAGAGTCCCGTTCCGCGCTGGGACACGATGCCCGTCGGGCGCTATGGCAGTCTGGCGATTCAGACCACGCGAGGCTGCCCCTTCGACTGTGAGTTCTGCGACATCATCGTGCTGTTCGGTCGCAAGGTTCGGCCGAAGCCGATCGACCGGGTGATAGACGAGATCAGGTTGCTCGTCGTGGAGCACGGCGCCGATAGCATCTTCTTCACCGACGATAACTTCATCGGGAATCGGCGCTACGCCAAGGATCTCCTTCGGGCCATTGTCTCCTTCCGGAAGGGGCTGAAGAGTCAGCTGAACTTCTACACACAGGTCTCGCTGAACCTTGCGCTCGATCAGGAACTCCTGGAGCTGATGGTAGAGGCCGGCTTCAACCGGGTCTTCGTCGGCATCGAGAGCCCCCGCAAAGACAGCCTCCTGGAGGCGAACAAGCGGCACAATGTCGCCCGCGACATCATCGAGAGCATCCGCACGATCCAGAGATCCGGGCTCGTCGTGTGGGCTGGCATGATCGTCGGGTTCGATAGCGACGACACGGACATCTTTCGCGAGCAGTACGAATTTCTTCAGGCTGCGGGAATCCCACTCGTCATGTCCGGAATGCTCGTCGCTCCGCACAAGACGCCCTTGTGGAAGCGCCTCGAACAGGACGGGCGGCTCTGGAGCGAGGAGGGGTTCGCGAACAATTTCGCCTCCACGAACGTCATCCCGAAGCAGATGTCCCGGAAGCAGCTCTTCGAAGGGTACCGCTGGCTTATTCAGGAGCTCTACACCCCTCGAGCCTACGAAGAGCGGCTGATGACGGCGATAGAGAGCATCGACACCCGCGTCGCGTCGGGCGCGCGGTTCGGCGCCGTCGACGTCAAGGCTGCGGAGCTCTGGAAGCTCGCGAAGATCTGCTTCTTCTTCATGTTCCACCGGGACGAGTCCGTGCGATCCCTGTTCTGGCGCATGGCGCGAGTCGTCGCGCGCTCCCCAGCCGAGCGAGTCGGAGACGTGGCGTTCCACCTCGCGTGCTACGCGCACTTCGAGCGCTACGTGTCGAAAGATCTCTTGCCGCAGCTGAACCTCCGCATAGAGGAGGAGCAAGCTCGCGCATCCGACCCAGGGCCGGGAGGCGCGTCGAGCGGGCTCACGCAGAACCGGGCGTACGTGAAAGCAGGCCAGCGCGTCGCTCTGGAGGTCCTCGACTGACCCCGCCTGCGAGTCGAAGAAGCGGTGGTATCGAACCCGTTACAACCGCTCGTTCGCGACATCGCCGCGCTATCATGCGTCGTGGTGGCGTCACATCCCGCGCGGCTCGGTTCGGAGGGCTCTGTTCCTCGCCGGCGCGCGCGGGGAGTGCTTCCGTGGTTGATCCTGGTTACCGCTTGTGGCGCCTCGCAGACGCGCGAGCCCCGCGAGAATCCACGGGCCGCAGAGTCGTCCAGCGCGACGAAGGACGGCGTCCAGCCCTCTGACGAGGGGGCGCCGCGCGAAGCTCCTTCGCGTGGAAGATCAGCACGTCGCGTCATCGTCGTCGTCTGGGACGGATTGCGTCCGATATCGGTGACCGCGGAGGAAACGCCGCGCCTCGCTGCCCTTCGCGATCGCGACGGTGTCGACTTTCGCGAGCAGCACGCCGTCTATCCGACGGTCACCATGATGAACGCGGCGTCCCTCGCGACAGGTGCATACCCAGCGACGCACGGGTTCTTCGGGAACACCGTCTACTGGCCGGGCCCCGTCGGCAAGGGCGCCGACGGCGCCGCCATCGACTTCACGCGACCGGTCTTCACGGAGGACTACGGCGTGCTCACCGCGCTCGACGACGACGCACGCCGTCACTCGGGCGCGCTCCTCCGCACCGAGACGCTGCTCCAGGCGGCACACGCGGCGGGCCTGAAGACCGCCGTCATCGGCAAGTCCGGCCCCGCCTTCATCCAGGACTACGAGGAAGATGGCGCGCTCGGCGTCATCCTCGACGAGAACCTCGCGTTCCCGCTCTCGTTCGCGAAGGCGCTGCAGAGCGCCAGGCTCCCGCTGCCGAAGGCTACGGTGAAGTATCCGTATCCCGACGGCTCGATCACCCTGTCCAGCGACAACGGCGATCCGACCGCCACGACGACCTCGGTACTGGTCACGCTCAAGGACGGCACGACACCGGATCCCCGCTCCACCCGGGGGTCCGCTCACTTGGCGAAGAACCGATACCTGATGAACGTCTTCCGGGACTACGTGCTCGAGCATGTCGACCCTGCGCTGTCCATCGTCTGGCTTCGTGATCCGGACACCACCGAGCACAGCTATGGACCCGGCGGAGTGCCGATCATCTCGGCGCTCCAGGATCAAGATGCACTGCTCGTGACGCTTCTGAACAAGCTTGCCGCGATCGGCAAGCTGTCGGACACCGACATCATCGTGATGTCCGATCACGGGCACAGCACCGTAGCCGGCGACCCGACGATCTTTCCACCACGGCTCCTGACGGGCGCCGACGGGTCGGGCGTGGTCGACGGCGTCTCCACGAAGGGCTACTCCGTCTCCGGGGCCGTTCGCACCGCGGACTTGCTGACGCGCGCCGGCGTTCCACACGTCTACGACGGCGTGTCGTGCGTCTATGCGCCGGGTCTCGCCGGCACGACGGTGCAGGGCGTGTCGCTCTACGCGACGCGCATCGACCGCGACGGCGAGCTCTGCGGCAAGGCCGGCGAACGTTACCTGACGCCGAGCTATCGCGTACCCCACGCACTTCCCGGCGATGCCATCGTGGTCGCGCCGAACGGCGGCTCGGAGTACTTCTACGTCACCTCGCGCGATCCGGCGCGAGTGCGCGAGCTCGTCGCGCGGTTGCAAGAGCGCGTGGTCTACGGCGCCATCTTCGTGAGCGATCGCTACGGCGCCGTTCCGGGCACGCTCTCGCTCGCGCGGCTGCGGCTGGAACCCCCCGGCCATGGCTCTCCGCCGACGCCCGACGTCATCGCGAGCTTCGACTGGAATGAGACTGCTAGGACGGCGACCGTGAGGGACGTCCCCGGCAGCGAATACGCGAGCGCGTTGAACTACCGCGGGATGCACGGCTCCTCATCCCCCATCGACTTGCACAACACGCTCATCGCCGCGGGCCCCGACTTCAGGTCGGGCTTCGCCGACCACTATCCGTCGGGCAACGTCGACGTCGCCCCGACGATCGCGAGGATTCTTGCGCTCGAGCTGCCGCACGCCGACGGCCGGGTGCTCGAGGAGGCGCTCGTCGGGTCCGACGTTCGCTACGACGTCACCCCGCTCGTCGAGCAGACGACTCCGGCACCGGTCGGCCGGTTCTGTCGGCCCGACGACCCCGATTGCCGGCGCCCATTGCCGAAGGGCGTGTATCGCTTCGAGTTGCGAGAGACAGCGCTCACCACCGCCGACGGAAAGCGCTACGTGTACGTGGACAGCGCCAAGGCGACGCGAAGCGAGAAATGACGCGCCGAGGGCGCGAACGCTCCAATGATTCATCACATTTCGACCACCGGTTGATATGCGGCGTCCTTCGCGTCCTGAAGGACAGCGGGCGCTCGGTTTCGCCGAGATTCCGTGGGTCGTGGTCTCTATCTAGGATCGTGATCTGCTCTCCCGCGACCGGACGCTCGTGGCGGTAGCCGGCGCGAGCGCCGGCTACTCGCGTCCGGAGAGCTTCTCATGAATTTGTGATGAATCCTGAGCGCGAACGCTACCTCGGCGCCTTCCGCGCGTAGACCGAGTTCAGCAGGGCGCCGCCGCGCACGTCATCAGGGAAATCGCGACCGCAGCAAGGCGCCGAGGCCAGCCGGTACTGCGGAGTTCGCCGCATGCAAGCGCGACAGATCCGCACGCACGATCACTTTTGCACCGGATGGCTCGACGAAACTGCGGCTTGGCGCGGCCGACTGGCTGGTCCGGGATTTGCTTTGACGAAGAAGCG
>CAYUAW010000542.1:0-4494 GCA_964442485.1 uncultured Polyangiaceae bacterium | reverse complement strand
TCGCCATCCTGAAGGGGAACGGTCCGACCAAGGAGGTCGAACAGCTCGTGGACGCCGCGATGAAGGCGTCGTCGCGGAACGCGCCCGCGTTCTACGCACTCGGCCTGCTGGAGAAGGCCCAGGGCAACCCGCTCCGCGCGAAGCTCTCGTTCAAGATGGCCCTCACCATCGACCCGAAGCACGCGGGCGCGAAGGCAGAGCTCGGGAGCGAGTGACGCACGTCCCCCCTTGTGCCATTCGCGCGCTGGGACGGTACTTGCTGAAAGCGCCGCCGCGACCCGCGCGCCACTGCGGGGCTCATCGACGAGGCGCGTCTGCCTCCGCCTCGGTGATGAGTGCCTCGAACTCCGGCAAGCCGTATGCGGCGCTCACGCGCTTTCCGTTGGCGAAGAGAGCCGGAGGATTGACGGCGAAGACCTCGCGAGCGAGCCGAGGTCCCGCGGGTCAATCGCGCTTTCTACCCGCGCGCGTCCTTCTCCCGGAGCTCGATGACGTTCCGGTCCGGGTCTCGAACGAAGAGCGACGTGCCGTTGCCGAGCCGGACCGGCTTCCCCGAGAGCGGGATTCCGAGGCGCGCGAGCTCTGCGACCGTCGCGTCGATGGCTGCGACGCGCAGGGCGACGTGGGTGTAGCCGGCATGCTTCGTCGGGACGTCCATCAGGACGTTGGACGGCTCCGCGGCGGGTACGGCGTTGACGATCAAGTTGATCTCGACGCCCTCGGCGTTGCGCAGGATGACCACGGGGTCGCCGTTCGTGGCACGGTATTCGACCTTGAAGCCGAAGAGCTCGTAGAAGGCCACTGAACGCGCTTCGTCCGCCACCCGGATGCCGATGTGGTCCACCGCCGCGATTGCGATCATGCGCGGAGCCTACCTCGTCGATGACGACGGGAGAAGCCGAGCTCAGATACGTCGAACGACGCCGGGCCGCCCCAGCGCGCAATCGAGGGAAGCGCGGTCCCAGGCTCCGCCCTCTGCCGCGGCAGCGTAGGTGCTCTCCAGGAACTCTAGCAGCACGGCGTCCGGATCGGCGGCCGTGCGCACGCTCTCGTACGGCAGGATGAACTCGCCGAGCTGTGCGTTCCACGCCGCCCCGGACGGCTGAACCCGCGCGGCGCCGAAAGCCGGCGGCGTCGGGTAGGCGTACGAATAGAATGCGGCGTCGAACCCGCTGCCGCCCGGCCAGAAGCCGGCGCTGCTCACCTCGTGCGAGTACGCCTCTCGCGTCACGCCGTCAGGCAGATGCGGGATCCCGCCGGGATGCAACGGAGCGCGGCGACCCGAGAAGCGGGTCACCGCGAGATCGAAGCTGCCCCAGAAGAAATGCACGGGGCTCACCTTGCCGATGAAGCCACTTCGAAATTGCTTCAGCACGCGATCAGCCTGGACCAGCACGCGCGCGAAACGGCGCGCATAGCCGGGATCGTAGGCGGCGTGCACTCGATCTTGGTCGAAGGGGATGGGATCGGGGAGCTCGTTCGGCAGTTCCTCGATGCTCACGGGGAAGCCGATGTCCGCGAGCTCGCCGAGGAGCCGCGCGTGGAAGTCGGCGACGGTCTGCGGCTCGAGCGGCAACGACCTCGCATGCCCCTCGCTGGTGTCGATGCGCAACCGGTGGTCGATGAAGTCGAAGCCGAGCTCGAAGGTGCGTGCGCCGTGGGGGATGGGCGACGTCGTCAGGCCGCGGGTCGTGACGTAGAGCGTGACCTGCCACGAATGGTTCACCCAGGGTGTCCGCGATAGGCGGATCTTTCCGGCGATCTGGGTCCAGAGCTGCAGGGTGGTGCACGTGTCCTGCCACTCCACGTACGGCAGGTCCGGCCAGGCTTCGAGCGGAGCGTGCGAGGTGGAGCTCATCGACCGCGTCCTTTCGACGTCAGCATCGGGCGTAACGTCGGCCATTGCAAGCGGACGCCGCTCGGCGCGAAGTTGGACCGCGCCGTTCGCCTTGTTATGCTCGCCTCGCATGGCGACGGCGCCGCAGGAACGCTGGTTCGTGTACATGGCGCGCTGCGCGGACGGTACGCTCTACACCGGCATCGCGCGCGACGTCGCTGCGCGCATCGCCGCCCACGACGCGGGGCGCGGCGCGCGCTACACGCGAGGTCGCGGTCCCCTCGTCGTGTGCGCGACGCGGCGCTGCAACTCGAAGTCCACGGCGCTACGCCTGGAAGCCGCCATCAAGCGCCTGCCCCGCGAGCACAAGGCACGTCTAACGGGGCACGCGCTCCGGCTGCTTGCACGGCGCTGCCTGGTGCGCGCCGCGGGATGAGCGCCTACCGCACCGGGAACGAGCAGATCCCGGCCGTGCACGGCACCCCGCCGCAGCAGTCGCTGCTCATCGCGCAGATCTGACCGTACTCGGCGCAGGCTCCCGTGCCGCCCGTGGCGGTCGCGCCCCCGGATGACGGCCCGCCGCCGCTTGCCGAGCCACCCGCGCCGCTCGCGCCGCCCGTGGAAGGAGGCGGCGGAGGCGGCGGCACGCTGCACGTTCCCTTCGTCGAGCCCGGGGGCTCCACGCAGGTCGACCCTGGGCAGCAGTCACCGTTGATGCTGCACGAGCCGCCCGACGGGACGCACTGGCCGCCGTAACAGTGAAGCGTGCCCGTCGCATCGGCGACGCATGGCGCGTGGTTGCAGCAGTCGTCGGCGGAGGCGCAGGTGTCACCGGTCTTGCGGCACGCATCGCCGAGCGCGTTGCAGCGCGGGATGCCGAGGCGATCGAGCTGGCAGCAATCCTTGCTGGCGATGCACCCGCAGCAGTCGTTTCGCGCCGACGAGATGGCGCAGGCGTAGTTCTTGTAGTGGCAGACGTCGCCCTCGGGGTTGCAGCCCGTCGGGTTGCGACACACGCCGATCTTTCCGCCGGACGGCTTGTCACAGACGACGTTCCCGTCGCCGGGCAAGCCGGTTCCGGCTGCGCCGCAGCAGTCGCTGTCGTCCTGGCAGAGGTCCCCGTTCACGTGGCACCCCGACGCGGGCTGGCAGATCGAGACGCCGGTGGGCCCGAACGGCGCGCAGAGTCGGCTGCAGCAGCCGCCGCAGTCGTTGCAGGTCGTGCCGTCGACCATTCCGCTGCAGTAGCTCGGGCCCCCTGTCGGCGCCGCGCAGGTGCCGACGCTCGCACCGGCCGCGACGTTGCACACGCTCGAGCAGCAATCGGCGCCGTTCGAGCAGAGGTCGCCGGTCTGGATGCAGAACGAGGAGTGGAGCTGGCAGCGTCCGCTCGAGCAGAGCGCGGAGCAGCACTCCGAGTCCTTCGTGCAGGAGTTGCCCGCCGTGGTGCACGAGGAGCCGAGCGCCGCGCACTTTCCACCTGTGCACTGTCCACTGCAGCACGCCCCGGCCGACGAGCAGGCCGCGCCGTCGACGACGCACGCGTTGGCCGAGCACGTGCCGCCGACGCAGGCGAGATTGCAGCATTCCGTGGACGTCTTGCAGCTCGCGCCTGCGGGCGAGCACGTCGCGAGGCTCGACGCGCACGAGTGCGTCGCGGCGTCGCAGAGGCTCGAGCAGCAGTCGGCAGCCGATGTGCACTGGTCGCCGAACCGGCGGCAGGTGAGCTGACCCTGGTCGTGCGTCCCTGTGGTCGCCCCGCCGGTGCCCGAGCCCACGCCGACGCTCGGAGAGCCGGCCGATGCGCCCGCGTGCGGACCCCCGTCCGTGGTGCTCGCGCCGCCGTCGCCGCCCGCACCTGACCCTGCACCCGTGCCGAGACTTGCGTCCCGGACGCCAGCGCCGGAACCGCCGTCGCGGGCGCCGGTGCCGCCGCCGTCGACTCCCGCGCTGCCGCCGCTGCCCCCCTTGCCCTTGGAAAAATCGGTGTTGGTGCTCGAGCTGCACCCCACGGTGACCACCGCGACGAGCGCGAGCGCCCAGATGGATCTGCGCATTGGGAGGTTCCTTCCCGGCAACGAACGCGTTCTGACCCGCCTTCGAGGGATCAGCGTCGGTTAGGGGAGGACAGCGGCTCCTTTTATGAACGGGCCGGAGTGGCTGTCGTATCGAGGCCACCGTGCGCCCCGAAGAGCCGACCCTATTCGCCGGCCTGCGGAGGGATCGACAGCCGGCCCGATACAGGGTCGATCTCTTTCGGTTCGGGAGCGAACGGATCCGGGCTCTTGCCGTTCCGGAGCCGGTACGCCTCCCACCAGCCGTGTGCCACGACGAGCAGCGGCGGACGGATGATGCGCGTCGAGAGCGCGAGAATGAGCGACCCGCCGATGACGGCGATGGCCAGCGGCTTCTGGGTCTGCGCGCCGATGCCGTGCGATAGCGCAGCGGGCATTAGGCCGAGCATCGCGACCAGGGTGGTCATGAGCACGGGGCGAAACCGCTTCTCGGCCGCCTCGGCGGCGGCTTCCTCGATGCTCCGGTCCTCCATGTAGTGACTTCGCTGAAAGTACGTCACGACGAGGATCGCGTCCTGGATCGCGACGCCGAAGATCGACAGGAAGCCCATCGCCGCCGACACCGAGAAGTTCGTGCCCGTC
>CAYUAW010000541.1:0-4497 GCA_964442485.1 uncultured Polyangiaceae bacterium | reverse complement strand
CGCGATGAAGGCGCCTCCATGCCGGCGATAGAGCCAGGCGGCGATGTACTCGCCCACCTTCGCGCGCGCGCCGGGGGTCAACGCGCCACGGCGCTCGAGAAAACCCGTGACGATCGCCTGCTCGTCTACGGTCAATTCGAACGACGGATCGGGCAGCGGCATGACCGATTGCGGCGCGATCGGCGCGACGGACCATCCGCCCCGAGCCGCGCGCGCTGCGCCGCGCCGCGCCTCCTTGATCACCATCGTCTTCGCGACGAGATCGCCGAGCCGCTGCGAAGACGGACCGAGGCACGCTAGCAGACCGCCGACGCCGTAGCCGAGCGGCAGAAAGTCCAGCGGCCGGAGCGCGTTGCGCACGAGCGCCTGAGGCTTCGTGAGAGGCTGGCCGTCCGCGGAGACCGCGCGGATCCCCATCACTCGCTTGCCGAGCGTACGCCCGTTCACGAACGTCTCGGACAGACCCTGGTAGAGGAAGGACGCGACCGCAACTGCCAGAACTGGTAGCGAGGGAACGACCGACGCCGCGCGCCGCACGTCCTCCCCGAGCGCGAGCAGGGCGTGCGGGGCGACTGTACCCGCGAAGATGAGCAGCAACACCCCCGCGAGCGCGGTGTCGAGCGCGGCCGCGCAGAACCGCGACCCCGGACCGGCGACGTCGGACGGACGAGCGAACCAGGTGCGCTCAGGGTGCCCGGGCATCGCGGGTGCTCAGAGGAACTCGCACACGTAGGCGGCGGGCTGCTGTGCACGCACGTCGAAGCCGCTCTTCCCCGCAATCTCGAACACGGTGCCGGCTGGGTAAGTCTTCCATGCGTCGCCAACCTTGGCCTCGAGCTCACCGCTCACGACGGTCATGCGCTCGGGCGCGTCGGTGCCGAAGTGATACTCGCCAGGCAGGATGACACCGACCGTGGCCTTCCGGCCGAAGCGTTCGAATCCGATGCTCTGAACCTTCCCCTCGAAATACGTGTTGTGCTTCAGCATGGGGGTCCACGGTAGGCGCTGGCCCGACCTTCGGCAACAGGCCACGGGCGCAGAGTGAGAGACCGGCACCGCCACTCGTGCCATCATGATGGGGTGAACGTTCCCGACCTTCTAGACCGCATCCAGGAGGTGTGCCCCCTTCCAGCCACCGCACACCGGGTCGCACAGCTCGCCGGGGACCCGAAGACGCGGCTCGACCAGATTGCCGCGATCCTCGCGACGGATCCGGCGCTGGCCGCCGAGGTGATGCGCATCGCCAACAGCGCGGCGTTCGGGCGATCGCGGCAGATCGCGGAGCTCGAGCAGGCCGTGCTGCTCATCGGCGCGTCGCAGATCCACGATATGGCGCTCGCCATGGGGATGCTCGCGGCGTTCCGCACGAAGGCGGAGCTGTCGTTCAACTTCCACGATCGCGCGGTGGTCGCCGGAAGCATCGCCCGGAGCCTCGCCGACAAGGTCGGCATCCCGGACAAGAGCGAGATGTTCGTGTGCGGCCTGCTTTCGGAGATCGGCGCGATGGCGTGTGCGGTCGTCGATGCCGCGGAGTATGCGCGGATCTGGCAGCAGGCGACGGACTTCTCCAGGCGCGAAGAGCTCGAGCGGGCGCGCTATTCGGCCACCAGCCGAGAGATCGGCGGTCGCCTCCTGCGTCGCAACGGCCTGCCCGAGGGGGTCGCTCGTGCGGTCGAGGCAGACTCCACGTCGCTCGCCGCGGGTTCGCACGAGCGCGTGACGGGGTTCGCCCGCCGCGCCGCGGGCGTGCTGCTCGAGGTCGGCAAGCGTGGCGACGTCGCCGCCGTCGCGGAGCGCGTGGGAGCGCTGCGTGACGAGCTCGGCATCACCCTGCCCGCAGAGGAGGTCGTGGAGACGTGCATGCAAGCGGCTGGCGCGGCGCTCGCTGCGCTCCGTCAGGCCCGCTGAAGCACGAAGAGCGACGTCACACGCGGGTGACGTCGCTCCCATGGAGAGCCTTGGCGCCCTACGCGCCGCCGCTCACGTGTCTGCCGTGTGGTAGGCCTTTTCGCCGTGATCGCTGAGGTCGAGGCCCGTCTCCTCGTCCTCCTCGGTGGGGCGAAGCCCCATGACCGCTTTGATGACGTAGGCGATGACCACCGTGGAAGCCACCGACAGCGCGAGCGTCACGCTGATGGCCTTGATCTGCTCGATCCACAGCGTCTTGCCGACGATGTCCTTCAGGTTCGTCGACAGGTTCGCGTTGACGTCGGCGGTGGCGAAGATACCCGTCACGAAGGCGCCGAGGGTGCCGCCCACCGCGTGCACGCCGAACGTGTCGAGCGCGTCGTCGTAACCGAGGCGCGTCTTCAGCTGCGTCACGGCGAAGAACGGGACGATTCCGGCGAGGACGCCGATCACGACTGCGGACGACGCGCTGACGAAGCCGGCGGCGGGCGTGATGACGACCAGACCGCCGACGATGCCGGAGCAGAAGCCGAGCACGGTGGGCTTGCCGCGGGTCACCCATTCGACTGCCGCCCAGGAGAGGCCCGCGATTGCGGCCGCGAGCGTCGTCGTCGTGAAGGCATTCGCCGCGATGCCGTCGGCAGCGACCGCGCTGCCGGCGTTGAAGCCGTACCAGCCGACCCACAGCATGCCGGTGCCGACCATGGTGAGCACCAGGCTATGCGGAGCGAAGTTCGCCTCGCCGAAGCCCTTGCGCTTGCCGACGATGAGCGCGAGCACGATGGCCGACCAGCCCGAGGACATGTGCACGACCGTCCCGCCGGCAAAGTCGATGGCCTTGATCGACGCCTTCGCGTTCCACACGCCGTTCATCATGCCGTCGACGCCCCACACCATGTGCGCGAGCGGGAAGTACACGACGCACATCCACGCGATCATGAACACGACCAGCGCCGAGTACTTCATGCGCTCTGCGATGGCGCCGACGATGAGCGCGGGGGTGATGATCGCGAACATGAGCTGGTACATCGCGAAGACGTTGTGCGACACCCACGCGGCGTAGTCGCCGTTGGGCATCGAATCCACGCCGCGGAGCAGCGCGAATTTCAGGCCGCCCAGGAACGGCGTCCCGGGCGCGAAGGCCAGGCTGTAGCCGAACGCCCACCACAGCAGGGTCACGATGCCCGAAAGCCCGAGACACTGCGCCATGACGGAGAGCACGTTCTTCGTGCGCACGAGCCCGCCGTAGAACAGCGCGAGCCCGGGAAGTGTCATGAAGAGCACCAGCGCCGCGCTCACCATCATCCAGCCGTTGTGGCCAGGCCCTGGACCGGGCACTTTCGTCGTTGCGGCGTCGACGCGAGCGGCGTTGTTCATGTACGCCTCGAGATCCGCGACTCGCTTCTCGAGCTCGGCGTTGGAAGCCCCCGGAGCGGCGGCCCCCGGCGCGGCCGCGGCCGCAGGAGTCGCCTCCGGTGCATCGGCGTGGCTCCGCGGCGAAAGCGTGAACGCCGCGACGAGACTCAGTAGCGCCAGCACCCGGGCAAAGATGCGGTGCGACCCCTTCCACGCATGTTTCTGGCAGGTGAACGTCGTCATTCGACGATACCTAGCCGACATAATGTTTCTTCCAGATTTCTTGAAAACGTCCTGAAGTTTTCTGAAGATGCTCGGGACCATTGCCTGGCTGCCAGGATGGAAATTTCTTGAATGGGTGCCGCAGGCATTCCCCCGCGGCCGGCGGGAATACGGGCCCGCTACCGGACGAGGCGTCGCCGCTACGAGGGGGAACGGCCGTCAGGCGTTCAGCGAATCGCCGCCTGCAGGAGGGAGTCGAACTCCGCGCGGTCCTCGGTGTTCTTGATGCGGCCACGGAGTGCGACATTCGCGACCGCGACGCCCATCTTCACGACGCGATTCTTTGCGAGCGTGTGGAGGTCTCCAACACGAGCCCAGTTGCGAACCAGTGCTTGCGTGCAGAGGACGCGAACGTCGGAGTGGTAGTTCACGAGCGCCTCGAGATCCCAGAAGGTCCGAACTTGCTCCGTCGACTTTTCGAGATGCGAGCTCAAGAGCGCCGCGACCCGCTTGCCGACCGTGGAGTCCACCTTCCCGCTCATCGTGATCAGAACGACGGGACCAGTCCGGGCCAGGGTGGCCCAGCCGTCCCGGCATTCGAAGCGCTCTACCGACTCTTGTCGGGCGGGCGGCGATATCGTCACGCCATCCCATCGTACTACAGAGGCCGTAAACGCGCGGCGCGAACCCTGCTTGCCACCCTGCACGAGGGCGGCATATGAAGAGAGGATGGGAAATCCGACCGATCCCAACCAGGAGGCAGCCCGCCAGGCGCGTGAAGAAGCGCTCGCGGTTCTGGCGACGGCGACGGGGTTCGATGAGCTGAAGCGCGGCGTCGAGGACGTGTACACGCGGCGGCGTCCTCGACACGGGCACGAGGCGGCGCAGATCCTGAACTTTCTCGAATTCCACGATCCGACGAAGCTCGTCGACGTGTCCGTGGAAGAAGTTCGCGCCGCGCTGACCCGTATTCTCCATGTCGACCCGGGCGATCCGCGGGCCATGGAATGC
>CAYUAW010000540.1:3285-4542 GCA_964442485.1 uncultured Polyangiaceae bacterium | reverse complement strand
GCCTTCAGCTCAATCGAGCGTGCACGGCCCAGAATGTCGATTGCCTGTTTTCTGGATTGTTTGCGAGGGACCGATGATCTCCTTTGTTTCACCATCGAGATGCCATACCCATCTTTGCTCGTTGATCGGTACTGTAGCCCTCGCACTCTCCGGCTGCGGGAGTGATGTCGACGATTCGAAGTCGCAAGTTCCGAGCGATGAGGTCGGGGTCAATTCCGACGCGGTGTCCGGGGGTTCGAGCGTCACCCGCGTCGGCGTGGTCGCATTCGTGAGACAGCGTTCGGGTTGGAACGACGAATGCTCGGGCGTCTTGCTGAATCGTTACTCGATCCTCACGGCAGCGCACTGCTTTCCCGACATGCAAGGTGGTCAAACCCAGCGCGTGACAGCAAGTGTCGTTTACAAGCAGCCGTCTGGCACGCTCGTGTGCTTGACGCGCGGAGGCGTGAACACGCCGGCGGGGTCGAACCCGCAATGTGTGACGGGCGGTTCGTACGATGTGTCCACCTATCCCGGCTGGGTCGCAACTTCCACGGATGCGGCGCACGACCTGGCAGTGATGAGAAGCGTCGACATTTTCGCCGGTGTCACGCCTGCGGACTACGCGCTGATCGACGCCGACGCCGGGCTGAGCGAAGATGGTAGGCTCGAGTTCTATGGCTATGGCCCGAGCGCTCAGAATGGAACCGGCAGCGGTGTGCTCCGGGTCGGAGCTGGGGAAATCGATGCGGTCAATCCGCAACACGTAAACCTGGTAGGTGGCGGAGCGCGTAGTTGTGAAGGTGATTCGGGGGGTCCCGCCTCGATTTACTTCAGTCAGACGTCTCCGTACCTCCTGGTGGAGGGCGTTGCGTCGAGCGCACAGTTCGCGAACAAGACCGACCAGTGCGCTGAAAGCGGAGGTCTGGAGCGCTACTCACGTGTCGGCACGAAGATGGACTTCATCACCAGCAAGATCGGCTTCAACTGTCCGACGGTCTACTACAGCAAAGCCGGACGGAACGTCAGAAGGTGCTACGCTCCGCCGCAAGCCTTCTGGTCGAGGGCCAACGCGAAGTGGGTGCAGGCGTCGAATGCCGGCAACGGCCCGCTGATCGCTGCCGCAACCCAGGTCGGGCAGTGGGAGACCTTCGAAGTCCTCACGAATTCCGACGGCAGCACGTCGCTGGTCGCCTTCAACGACAAGCTGGTGACGGCCGAAAACGCTGGAGCGAGCTCACTGATTCCACGCGCCATACAGATCGGCGATTGGGAGAA
>CAYUAW010000540.1:0-3185 GCA_964442485.1 uncultured Polyangiaceae bacterium | reverse complement strand
GGCTCGCCGATCGGACGCCCTTGCAGGACGAGGAGCTCGCACTCCCCTGCCCCGGCTTGAAGAGACAGCGCGACGTCGCTGCGAACGGCGATCGCCGCATGCGACGACTGTTGTTCGTCGCCCACTCGCACCGACGGGCCGCGGAAGAAGTAGAGGGTTCGCGACGTCTCCTCGCTGGCGGCTGGCGGCAGCGTCAAAGAAGCGCCCGCCTCCATCCGGATGCACCAGATCGCCACGTCGGAGTCGGGCCGTGACGCCCAGGAGTGCGGCGGTGGTGGCGGCGGCACGCGGCCCTCGAGACGGCCGGCCACGACCGTCACTTCGGCTCTTCGCCCTTCCTCGTCGTGCACGACGCGGGGAAGGTTCCGGTCCCAGAGCATCGTGAAGTGCGGCTCGACGAGCTTGTCGCTCGACGGCAGGTTCAGCCAGATCTGGAAGAGCTCCACCGGGTTCGGCTCGCTCGCGTCGAGGAGCGGGAACATCTCCGAGTGGACGATGCCGCCGCCCGCGGTGAGCCACTGGACGTCGCCGCGACCGAAGCGCGCCGCGGCGCCGAGCGAATCGGAGTGATCGATGAAGCCGCGCCGCGCAATCGTCACCGTCTCGAACCCGCGGTGCGGGTGCTGCGGAAAGCCCGGGACGACCTGGCCGTGGTACATGCGAAAGCCGTCCTTCACGACGAAGTCGTTGCCGAGCCGCCGGCCGGCGAGCGACGCGCGCGGCCCGAGCTGCTCGTTGCCGGCCGGGTACGCGTCGTCGTGATGAACGCAGAAGAGAAAGGGATCGGCCGTTTCCCAGGGGAAGCCGAGCGGACGCTTTTCGAGCACGACGGACGACATGGCGCCGAGCTTAGCAGCCCGCTTGACGACCCGCCCGGCGATGGACCACGTAGGAGACAAGATGAAAGACGATCCCGGAAAGAAGCCCGTCTGCGCCGTGGTCGGCGTGGGCCCAGGAAACGGTGCGGCGCTGGCGCGCAAGTTCGCCGGCGACGGCTACGCGGTGGCCCTGCTCGCGCGGCGGCTCGACTTCTCGAGCAAGCTCGCGGAGTCCCTGCCGGGCGCCCGTGCGTTCGAGTGCGACGTCTCCGACGGCGCGTCGGTCACGAAGGCGTTCGCGTCCATTCGCGAGCAGCTCGGCGACGTCTCGGTGCTCGTCTACAACGCCGGCAGCGGCGTGTGGGGCACGGTGGAAGACGTGAGCGCTGCTGACTTCGAGGCATCGTGGCGCGTCAACACACTCGGCGCGTTTCTCACGACGAAGGAGGTCATCCCGGCGATGAAGCGGGAGGGCCGCGGCAGCATCGTGTTCATCGGTGCCACCGCCTCACGGCGTGGCGGAGCGAAGACAGCGGCCTTCGCATCGGCGAAGAGCGGCCAGCGAACGCTCGCCGAGTCCATGGCGCGGCACCTCTGGCCCTCGGGCATCCACGTGTCCATCATCATCGTCGACGGCGTCGTCAATCTGGCCACGACGCGCAAGCGGATGCCCGACAAGCCCGACGACTTCTTCATCGAGCCCGACGGCGTCGCCGAGACGGCGCTCCAGCTGACGAAGCAGGCGCGCTCCGCGTGGTCGTTCGAGGTGGAGGCGCGACCGTTCGGCGAGACGTGGTGACTCACGGACCCGGTTTCGCTCCTCATTCATCCTGGAGACGATGCGTGACGCCGGAATGCGTTCATGCCGACCGACCACCGGGCCGCGTGCGGCTTCTCTCTTCACTCTTCGGCGCACTCTTCCACGACTTCACCCGTGACCGCCCGGACTTCGATGCCGCTCGCCGGCGCGGCCACGACCTCGAAGATCCGTTGCGCGCGCTGCGACGTGAGGCTGCAATACTCGGTGATGCAGACGCCTTCGACCGTGACGCGCCCGGCGGAGGCCACCGGACGTTCCATGTCGCAGCCTTCGTCCCCGAACGTCTTGCAGTCGGTCACGGAGCCGCTCGAGTCGGTGAGGGTCGCAAGGCAGATGTCGTCGTCCGAATGTGCTCGATGTACGACGCGAACGCCGAGCGATCCGAACGGCAGGTCCAGCATCGTGGTCGTTTCTGCACTCTCCGGCTCGAGGGGGGACGCACGACACGGCTCGGGGAATCGCGCTGCAACCGGCGGGGGAGCAATGCGCTCCGTCGCGCGCGCCGGACTCCCCGCGACGCCGTGGCTGGGTGGAGGAACGACCTCCACGACCTGAATCGGAGTCCGCACCGCGGGCGCTGTGGGGTCACACGAGACCACGAGAGACGCCAGCGTGCCGGGCAGCGAGCGCATTCGTCTCCGGGGCGAATGGTACCCCCGTCATGCTGCAAAGCACGCAAGTTTCGCCGCCGCCTCCGCCCCGGGCGCTGCGGCAATCACTCGATCACGACGGCGCAGAAGCTCGTGGAGATCTCGAGAGGAGCGCGATACCTCGCTCGGAAGCTCAGGTTCTGACCGTGGTACATTGCCGACCAGAGATGGCTCTCAGCGGCGGCGTCCCACCGAGCTTCGAGCTGCCGCAGCTCATCGCGGAGTGTCGGCGCGCGTTGCTCGAGGAAAAGCCGGAGCGGGCGATGCGTGAGGTCGTCGTTCGCGCGGTTTCCGATCCCGGAGCCTTGCTGCGTGCCTTGGGCGAGCCGCGGCGCGCGGAGATTCAGCGGCTCCATCAGGCTCCGGATCTGACCGTCCTCAACGTGATCTGGGCGCCGCGCATGACGTTGATGCCTCACGATCATCGCATGTGGGCCGTCATCGGCATCTACTCGGGACGCGAGGACAACATCTTCTGGCGCCGCCTCGGCGAAGGGACCGAGAGCCGCGTCGAGGCGGCAGGTGCGCGTTCGCTTTCGAACGGCGACGTGGTCTCGCTCGGACGAGACATCATTCACTCGGTCAACAATCCGATTCCGCGGCTGACTGCTGCACTTCACATTTACGGGGGTGATTTCTTCGAGCAACCTCGAAGCGAGTGGGACCCCGAGACGCTCGTGGAGCGGCCCTTCGACGTCCGGAAGGCCCTGCGCGAGTTCGAAGAGGCCAACGCCCGGGCTCAGCTGAGGTAGCCCGAACGACTGGCGACCGCGCCTGCCTCACCCAGAAACGGGTGGCGTTCCGGCGGATGCAGGCCCGCGTGCGCGCGCACGCGGCTAATGAAACTCCGCTCCTTGTTGTTCTCCGACGCGCGAGCCCTCGTCCACCGCGGCCTCG
>CAYUAW010000539.1:0-4558 GCA_964442485.1 uncultured Polyangiaceae bacterium | reverse complement strand
GCACACGCCCTTCGCCTCTCAGAGCTCGTGCGGCATCAAATCGTGCGGCGAACGGAAGAACTGCATCGGCGAGTAATGCCGGAGACACGAGACGCGGCGCATGTAGATGTCCGCGTACGCCTCCACCTGCTGCCCGAAGATGGAAAGCTCGTTGTCCTGCTTCAGGAGCGAGCCCCAGTACGGATGAAAGCTGACGTCGACCAGATCGCGGATCTTTCCGTGCTCCGTCTTGATGTTGCGTAGCTCGCCGCGGATCCGCTCGATGGCGCGCTTCACGCGCGTGCGCTCGACCGCGAGCTCGGGGTCGGTGTCGCCGCGCTTCGCGGTCTCCTTCATGCGCGTCTGATAGTAACGAAGCTCGTCCTCCAGATTCTCGCGGGACTCCTCGATGAGCCGCTGACGCGTGATGTCCGCGGCGCAGCGCTCGTGGGCTTCGAGCTCGGCGTCGAGCTCCTGGATGACCATGGCGGTGCGCCACGCCGAATGCTTCTTCGAGCGCAGGATGTCGCCGTAGATGTGGTCGCCGACGTAGAGCACGCTCGAACCCGGCACGCCGAGCAGGCGCTCGAACTCGACGAGGCTCCCTCCTTCGTAGATCTTCCCGCGCTCGAGTGGGCCCGAGAGATCGCGCAGGACGTCGCCGTCGCGTTCCATCAGGGGGCGGCTCTCCTTGAACCACGACGGCTTCTGCGCGGCGACCACTACCACGTCGAAGTAGAGCCGCCACGACGGATATTCGTTCATCTGCCCGCCGAGCAGGTAACGCATTACGGAGTCCGTGTAGCTCCACGGCGAGTTCGTCAGGAGGAACAGCTTCTTTCCCGAGGAGCGGAGCTTGTGCAGCGTCTCGGCGAGGTGCGGATCGCGGTAGATGAACTTCGGCACGTCGGGGAGCACGTTCGCGTAGATGGTCCCGTCGCGGTGCGCCTCGTCGATGGACTCCCTCACGTCACGGAAGAGCTGCTCGTAGTCGAACTTCTCGCCGCGGCGCTCGAGCGCTTCGATGATGGCGGCATAGGCCGTCACCTCGGCCAGGGAGAAGAGCGTGTCGATCCAGTGATAGCGAGTGGTCTGGGGCCTTATCTGCTGGTGGTTGTAGAGCTCGCGGAGCGTGTCCTTCGGGATCTGCTTCAGGCCATGCCAGCCCTTCCGCACGACCTTGAACCGATTCATCTTGAGGACGTGGCCGTACCGCTTGTCGACGAGGAGGCCGCGGATCGGAAAACGGTAGTCGTACTCGAGCTTCACGAGGTAGCTCGGGTAACCGCGCTTCACGAGGCGTTCCACCGTGGCGTCGACCTGCAAGGAATCCATGCGCGCCTGGTCGTAGATGGCGAGCGTGTAGTCCATGTCGAAGCCGATCCACTGGACGCTCGTCATCTTCAGGCCACGGTTGACCCAGACGCGTTCCGGTTTCGTGATGCGGGGCGACGCCACCGGCGGCGATGACCCGAGGGTCATCGGCAGATTGAGCTGGCGTATCGGACGAGAACCGCCCACCGAGACGAGATCTGTAGCAGACGGGCGCGGAGCTGTCCCCCCGGGGGGGCATTTCGGCGGTGGACGAACCCGAACCCTACCGGCTACTCTGCCGCACCCGCGCGCAGCTCGTCGCGGAACGCCCGGAGCGCGGCGTGCTGATCGCGCTCTCCGGCGTAGTGCGCGATGCGACCCAAGTCTACCTCGGGAAGGACTTCACTACGCGGGATAGGCTCGTAGTGGTCCCCACGCAGCGTGCCAATCTTGAACGCGCCCTTCTCGAAGATCCACACCTCTCGGATGCCGACCCCTCGGTACACGTCCAGCTTGTCGAGGGAGCCGTGCGTGACGACGACCTCCAGCGCGATGTCGTGGATCTCCTTGTCCTCTCCGCGCGAGTAGCACTCGTCCGGCTCGAGACCTCGCTCCTTCTCTTCCTTCCGGAACGTCGTCGAGCCGTACCCGAAGAGAGCGATGTCTCGCTCGAGGCAGAAAAGCTCGAGCAGCCTGGCGATCTGCGTCTTGCCCACCTCGTGTCCTCGCGAAGGACTCATGATTTCGAGCTGCCCCTCAAGGTAGGTCATCCGGACCGAGGCACTTTCGATCGAGTCCCTCAGCATCACGTAGGTCGCCCAGGGTACGTTGCTGAGCAAGATCCGCTGCTCCACCTCCGCAGGAGGGGCATGAAGCGGATACATCGACGCAGCGGCGACCATGGCGGGAGGGTAGCACGACGGGGCTGAGTGTTCCTCCGGCGCGGGGCCGTGGTTCAGCCCCGCCGAATCACCGTGACCCCGTGGCCTCGCTCGATGTGCGAGACGTCGAGGTGTGGGCCGGTCTGCAGGAACCCGCCCGACGTCGGTACGTCCCTCATGAAGAGCGGCGTATCGAGGTCGACGAAGTCGAAGCCACCGTGGCCGGCCGCCAGGCACGCCGAGACGCTCATGGCGAGGGGCGTCTCCACCATGCCGCCGATCATGAGGCCCAGGTTGTAGCCGCGCGCCGCCGCGACCATGTCCACCGCTTCCACGACGCCGCACTTCGAGATCTTGACGTTCACGACGTCCGCGGCGCGCATCGCTGCGATGAGCGCGACGTCGTTCGCCGAGCGCGCGCTCTCGTCGGCGGCGACGAGAGCGCGGGTCCGCTTGCGGACGCTGCGCAGCTCGTCGAGGTCGTCCGCCCTCGTGGGCTGCTCGAAGAGGGCGATCTTCTCCACGCCGACCCGCTCGACGAGGTACGCGGCCTCGTCGCTCGTGAAGCCGCCGTTTGCGTCGAGCACGAGCCGCGCCTCCGGCATGACGCCGAGGATCGCCGAGAGGCGCGCGACGTCGTCGTCCACGCGCCCTCCGCCGACCTTCACCTTCAGCGTCGTGAAGCCTTGGGCGCGAGCGCTCTCGGCGGCGCGTGCCGCGTGATCGGGCGTGCCGGTGACGATCGTGATGTCCGTCGTGAGGGAAACGTCCTTGCCGCCGAAGAAGTGATGAAGGGAGATGCCGGCCCGTCGCGTGAATGCGTCGAGCACGGCCGACTCGAGCGCGCAGCGCGCCGTGGGCGCCGGGCAGGCCTCCCGGAGGATCGCGGCGATGCGGCGGAAGCGGCCCGCGTCTTCTCCCACGAGCGCGGCGCGCGCCTCTGCCACGCCGGCGAGCGCGTCGGCACGCGTCTCGCCGTTGACCGCCGGGAACGGAGCGGCCTCGCCGAGCCCGATGGTGCCGTCCTCGAGCCGCACCTCGACCAGCACGTTCTCCGCGACGGCCTGGGCGCCGGTGGCGATGCCGAAAGGCTCGGTCAGCGCGATCGTCCACGGTTCGGCGCTCACCTCGGCGATGGTCGTTGCCGTCACCGTCGGGACGGTAGCATCGATGGCGCCTCTCTTGCCCTTCACGTGTGGGGACCGGCACTCGTGGAGCGGCGTGCGTTCGCCGCGACATCGGGTAAGCTCGTCGCCGCTGGCCATGACCCGCCCCGTCGCCATCCTCATCGCCGGCGAGCCCATCGAGAGCGTGAAGGCGTCACGCGGGAGCTTCGCCGACATGATCCGCGCATCGGGCGCCGCGAGCTCGCGCTCGTTTCAGGACTTCGACATCCGGACCGGCGCCGAGCTCCCGGAGCCGGAGCAGTTCGCGGGAATCGTGGTCACGGGGTCGGCGGCAAGCGTCACCGACCGCGCCGAATGGGTGGTGGCGGGGGAGGCGTACCTTCGTGCCGCGGTGGGGGCACGCGTTCCGGTGTTCGGAATCTGCTTCGGCCACCAGATGCTCGGGCAGGCGCTCGGCGGGCTCGTCGAGAGGAATCCTCGGGGTCGCGAGATCGGGACGGTGAGGTTCGACATCATCGAGCCAGATCCCATCTTCGAAGCGGCGCGGGCGCCGTTCCTCGCGAACGCGACACACGTCGACACGATCACGCGGCTGCCGCCCGGGGCGCAGGTGCTCGCGCGCACGGCTCTCGAACCGCACGCGGCGGTGCGGTTCGGCGTGGCGGCGTGGGGCGTCCAGTTTCATCCGGAGATGGACGGCGCCGTCGTGCGCGCCTACCTGGAAACGCGCCGCACGCTCCTCGCCGGCGAAGGCATCGACGCCGATGTCCTGCTGGCGGAGGCCGACGACGGGCTCGCCGGCACCTCCACGCTCGAGCGCTTCCTCGCCTCGCTATCGTGACGTCAGCCCGGCAGAGCGCATACGGAGAGGGTGCGTTCGAGCCTCTTGTAAAGCACGGGGTTCGCAGTCTTCAGCGGATCGTCGTAAGAGGTGAAGGCAGCGAGGGCCCCGATGACGCATGTCTGAAGGCCCAGGACGACGACGAGCGCAGGTGCTGCCGCGGCGAAGATCCGGTTCCTCGACGCGCGCGCCCTTTCGAGGAGCCCGAATGCCGCGAGCGTCGAGAGCACGACCAGGCCGCCGATGGCGTCGCCCACGTAGCGCATCGAAGCCTCCCACAGGGTGAGCACCGGAAGCACGGTGAGCACACACGCGATCGCGCAGAGCGAAGCCCAGAGCTCGTGCGCGGTGAGAGTCGGTGACGACGAACGAGCAACGCTGCGGGTGCGCGGGGAGAGCTGACGGAGTGCGCCGTA
>CAYUAW010000538.1:0-4574 GCA_964442485.1 uncultured Polyangiaceae bacterium | reverse complement strand
GCGGCGGCGGTGTGGAGGATGAGCTCGCGCTCGCTCGTACGGACGACGCCGTCGGCCGCGGTGATCTGGATGGCGAGCGCGAGCGCGAGCTTCCGCGCCTCCATGTCGGGGAGCCGCGCCTTCACCGCGGCGAGACGCGCGTCTCGGCCGGCACGGGCGAGGTCCGCCCTGGCGCGCGCCAGCAGCTTCTCGAGCTCCGCGCCGACGATCACGCGCGAGGTGAGACGCTCGGCGCTCTCCTCGAAACGAGCGCGCTCTTCCGCGCCGAGTTCGCCGTCCGCCGTCGCCGCGAGATACATGATCTCCACGAGGGCCTCGACCTTCTCGTCGCTGAGATCGCGAACGAACGCCGGATCGGTGTTGCGCATCAGTCAACCACTATACCGGAAGAACGGCTCGCGCGAAAACTCGCGCACAGCCTGTGTTGCATAGCTCCCCGCAGGGAGCTCGAGCTCGATGACGAAGGCGCGTCCGCTCGGCTCGATCTCCAGACGCAGCATGGGGATCTTTACGACCACGTCGCGGCGGGTGCCGTCCGCGTGACGAGCGAGCTCCGCGAGGATGCCGGGAGAAATGCCCACGCTCGCGGCCGCGGCCTCCTCGAGAACAAGGGCGTCGCCGTGCGCCTTCTTCATCTTGGGACCGATCATGGGTCCAGTAGGATGAATGTCGTTGCTGGCCCAGCGGGGCGATTCGTGCTCGGGGTCTTCCACCGCGAACAGTGAACCCGTTCCTTCGAGGCGAACGACCTCTCCCGCGAGCGGGCGCTCGAGGCTCCGTTCGAGGCGCGCCGTGACGTAGCGGTTGAAGACCTCCGCCTGCACGACGCTCGCGAAGAACTTTCGCTCGAATGGCGGACGCCGGCTCCGTTCTCCACGGGCCTCCCCCGAAAGCCAGGCGAGGGCATCGGCGATGTTTCCACCGTCCCGGCCGAAGCGCTGCGCACCGAAGTAGTTCGGCAGCCCGCGCTCACGAAGGCGCGCCGCGATGGCAGCGGCGTGGCTCTCGGCGTCGGGCTCGGTGTCGACGATCCGGATTCGAAAGGAATTCGCCTTCAGATGGCCGGTCCGGAGCTTGTTCCCGTGGCGCGTCGACTCGACGACCTCGACGCCTTCGGGCATCTGCCACTCGCCGAACGGCTTCGCGCGACGCGCCGGGAGCGACATCCACTGGGTCGTCACCGCGTGCTTGTCCTTCATGCCCGCCGTGCCGATCTCCGATTGCGGCACGCCCGCGGCGCGCGCGATGCGGGTCACTGCCTCGCGAGTCGTCAGCAGCCGCTTCCGCACGCGCACGTAGAGGTGCTCGCCCTCGCCCGAGAAGGCGTAGAGCGGGATCTCGTCTACCTGGAAATCCTCTGGCTCGGGACCGATGGCGCCGCCTGTACCGGGGAGATCGCTTGTCGCGATGGGAGGGATGGAAGGGGAGGAGGGTTCGGTCACTGGTCTCTCGGATTTTCCTTTGGAGGCGAGCCACTTCTAGTCACGGTTTCGGCTGCCGAGTCGCTCGATCCGGTGGCGTGGAGGTTTCGGTTCATTGACTTGTAAATTTCCCTGTCAACGTGCGTGCGCCTTCGAAATGGCTATGCTCTTGACGCGCTCCGGGTTCCGCGAAAGCTTCCCTCAGCGCTCGTCTGTAAAACTGTAAACGCGCCGACCCGATGGCGGCGACGTTTCGAAGGAGCCTCGATGACCGCCGCGAATGTGACTACCCGAAGCAGAGCTGAGCTGCACGACCTTCTGGGCAGCCGAAAGATAGAGCACGTCACGGTCCTCGGTGCCAACGGCGCCATGGGCTATGGAAGTGCCGCACTCTTCACCACCGCCGTGCCGAAAGTTACGTTTCTGGCACGTTCGAGGGACAAGGCGAGTGAAGGCCTGAAGGCGGCCGTGAATGCCGTGCGTTCGTCGACGGTCGCCTCGAAGGCGGATGTGGGTGACTACGACAAGGACTTCGACGCCGCGATCGGCAAAGCGGATCTCATCTTCGAGGCGGTCACCGAGGACTTCGACATCAAGCAGAAGATGTTCGAGCGAATCGACCGGGTGCGGCGCCCGGACTCGATCGTCGCGACGGTGACGAGCGGTCTGTCGATCAACGCGCTCGCCGAGGGGCGGAGCGATTCGTTCCGGAAGAACTTTCTCGGCCTGCACTTCTTCAACCCACCGAACGTGATCGTCGGGACGGAGTTGATTCCCGGGAAGGATACCGACAAGAAGCTCGTCGAGTTCGTCGACGCGTACTGTACGAAGCGGCTCGGGCGCGTGATGATCCGTACCGCCGACACGCCCGGCTTCGCCGGCAATCGCGTCGGGTTCAAGGTCCTGAACGAGGCCGCGCAGCTCGCGGAGGAGCACGGCGCGCTGCTCGTCGACAAGGTCGTCGGGCCCTACACCGGGCGTGCCATGACGCCGCTTGCGACCATCGACCTGGTCGGGTGGGACATCCATCGCGCCATCGTCGACAACATCTACAAGAACTCCAGCGACGAGGTGCACCCCACGCTGAAGCTCCCGGGCTACATGGCCGAGCTCATCGCGAAGGGCACGCTCGGCAACAAGAGCGGCGGCGGCTTCTTCAAGGTCGAGAACAAGGTCAAGCTCGTCCTCGACCCGAAGAGCGGCAGCTACCGCCCGGAGTCCGAGGTGAAGCTCCCGGATCTCGCCTACATCAAGGACATTGCGCGGCTGCACCACGACGGCCGGTACAAGGAAGCGATGAAGGCGTTCGTCGAGGCGCCCGGCGACTACGCGGCGCTCGCGCGCAAGGTGGTGGCCGGCTACGTGAGCTACGCCTTCCACCGCGTGGGCGAGGTGACGGACACCATCACCGGCATCGACGAGATCATGGGCTTCGGTTTCAACTGGGCGCCGCCGAGCGTCCTGGTCGACACCATCGGCCTGAAGGAGACGATCGCGATGATCGAGAAAGCGAAGCTGCCCGTTCCGCGGCTGCTTGCCGACGCCGCGAAGGGCGGCTCTCCCAAGCGCTTCTACACGAGCCCGTTCGGCAACATCGGCCGCTACTTCGTCGCAGGCTGAGCCCAGGTTTTTTCAGGAGAATCCCAAGATGACGACTCCGGAAGTTTACGTTCTCGGTGGTTATCAGACAGACTTTGCCCGCAACTGGACGAAGGAGAAGAAGCACTTCGCGGCGCTGATGCGCGAAGGCGTCCAGGGCGCCCTCGACACGACGGGGATCGACCCGAAGGACGTGCAGGTCGGGCACGTCGGCAACTTCGCGGCCGAGCTCTATTGCAAGCAAGGTCACCTGGGCGCGTTCTTCGTCGAGACCGATCCCGCGTTCAGCGGCGTGCCGACCGGGAGGCATGAAGCAGCCTGCGCGTCGGGGAGCATCGCGCTCCTCGCGGCGCTCGCCGAGATCCAGGCGGGCTGGTACGACCTCTCCTGCGTCGTCGGCATCGAGCAGATGAAGACGGTCCCCGCCTCCGAGGGTGGAGATTATCTCGGCACCGCCGCCTGGTACGAGAAGGAGGCGAAGGGAATCGAGTTTCCGTTCCCGAAGCTCTTCGGAAAGCTCGGCGACGAGTACGACAAGCGCTACGGCCTGAAGGACGAATACCTCGCGGGCATCTCCGCCGTGAACTACGCGAACGCGAAGCTCAACCCGCTCGCCCAGACGCGCACCTGGTACATGAACAAGGCGCACGCCTGCTCGCGCGACGAGTTCAACGCCGCAGTCGGCGGCCGCGTGCGCATCGCCGATTGCTCGCAGGTCACGGACGGCAGCGCGGTCGTGTTCCTCGCGTCGCGCGCCTACGCCGAGCGCTTCGCGAAGGCCCAGGGTGTCCGGCTCGAGAGTCTTCCCCGCATCAAGGGCTGGGGGCACCACACGAGCCGCCTCAGGTTCGTGGACAAGGTCGCGGAGAGCGCGAACGCAGAATACGTGCTCCCGCACGTGCGCTCCACCATCACCGACGCGTGGAAGCGCGCCGGAATGCGGAGCGTGAACGACGTCGACGGCATCGAGACGCACGACTGCTTCACGACGAGCGAATACATGGCCATCGACCACTTCGGCATCACCAAGCCGGGCGAGAGCTGGAAGGCAGTGGAGGAAGGCTCCATCGAGATCGGCGGCAAGCACCCGATCAATCCCAGCGGCGGCCTCATCGGCGCCGGGCACCCCGTGGGCGCGACTGGCGTCCGCCAGCTGCTCGACTCCTACCGTCAGGTCACCGGGACCGCCGGCGATTACCAGGTGGAGGGAGCCAAGAACTTCCAGACCCTGAACATCGGCGGCAGCGGCACGACGAGCGTCTCGTTCGTGGTCGGCGTCTAGCTCACGGCTCGCTCCCTGCGAGCGAAGGTTCGTGAAATTTCCACCGCGCCGACCGGAATGGTTGTCGCGACCGTTCCTCGCGGAAAGCAGTCTGCGCCGGCTCCGCCGGTAGTCTCACGGGTTTTGATTTGTCCACCGCTCCGTCATGAAGGCGTCGTGCGACTTCCGACGATCGAGAGCAATCCGCGCCGGCCGCGCCGGTAGTCTCACTAGCCTTTCATTGGCTGATCGAGATCTGGTCTGCCAAGACCGGATGGTGGTGGCGGCCCGCG
>CAYUAW010000537.1:3418-4577 GCA_964442485.1 uncultured Polyangiaceae bacterium | reverse complement strand
CGTGTGCGCCTCAGGCAAACGCTCCGGAGTGCGGTCGTACTGGCCTTCGCCGGGCTCGGCTGTACTACTGCGAAGGAGCAGGTGGATACAACGACGTGCCACGCTTGCGAGGGTGCTCGCGCTCCGCTCTGTACGACGGGAGACGCCGCGCCGGGCGCCGCAGCGAGCGGCGAGTGCTTGCGGGTGGTGGACACGTACGACGGCACGAATGCGCTCGGGGAGATGATAAACGACCTGAGCATTTCCGCCGTGTGGTCTCCGCTGAACGACGGCTACGTTCTCTCGGGAGCGGAGGGCCCCCTGCGCCTTCTTCGCGTTGGCTCGGAGGCGCCCGCATTCACGAAGCTAGCCGAATACGATGGTCAGAACGACCGCATCTTCGTCGACTGGTCGCCCGACGGAAATTCTGCGCTGAGCGGGTGCAACGACGTGCGGCTACTCTCGGTCTCTCGCGATCCTCCCGCGCTCACCGAGCGGGCGATCTACACGGGCCACGTCGGCAGCGTCTATTCCGTGGCGTGGTCGCCGGACGGAAAATACGCGCTGACCGCCGGACAGGACTCGAGCGTCCGGCTCCTCGGGGTCGACGTCGATGGGGGTACGCTGACGGAGCTCGCGGTGTTCCGCGGTCACACGCGGAAGGCCTATCAGGCGAGCTGGGTCGACGCGAAGACGGCGTGGACCGCAGGGCAGGACGGCACCGCACGGTGGCTCGCGATCGAGACGTCGCCGCCCTCGATTCGCGAGCTCGCTCGCATCACGGAGGAAGAACCCGTGACCGTCGCCGCGCCCTCACCCCGCGGCGATCGGCTGCTCGTCGGCACGTGGGGGCTGTGTAACGTCGTGGAGCTCTGGGCGCTCGAGGCGAAGACCCACAGCACGCGGCTCGTCTCGGTCTTTCGCGGGCATGCGCCGCTCGTCCGCGCCTTCGCCTGGCGCGGTGACGGGATGCGGGCAATGAGCGGCGGGCACAACGACACCGTTCGCTACTTCGACGTGACGGAGAGCGGGCTCGTGAACACGGCCACGCTAGACGGCTACGCCGCGGGCGTCCACGCGATGGCTCTGTCCGCGGATGGAACGCGCTTGCTCGTCACGGCGAGCCATGTCGATCGACTGACGTTGCTGGACGTTGGCTCGTGCCCCTGACGCGCGGCGC
>CAYUAW010000537.1:0-3318 GCA_964442485.1 uncultured Polyangiaceae bacterium | reverse complement strand
GTATGCGAACCAGAACGCAACGAGCGGCAGATAGTGCCGCGTCTCGTTCACGTACCCGAAGCACAGGATCGACGCGAGAATGCCGAGCGACCAGAGCGCGGCGACTCGTCGGATCCCGCCCGCTGCGAGATAGCCGAGCGTCCCGACTGCCGCGAAGAAGGCCGCGGCGATCGGGAAACGCACGTGGAGCCAGTCCCTTATGAATAGCTCGCGGAGGTTGTGCGCGAGGTTCGTCTGGTTGGCGATGACCGGGGTGGGATCGACGAAGCTTTGGTTCGGCAGATCGGGGCGGCCGATGTAGAAATGGGCTCTGAGGGCGCCCACGGCGCCGACGACGGCAAGGGCCGTGAATGCGCCGACGGCGAGCAGGTTGCGGCGTGAAACGCCATTGCCCGACTGGCTCGACGACGTCTCCGCCGCCGGAGCGGCGGCTTCCCCTGCGAACGCCGAGATGAGGTACCAAGCAGGCACGTAGAGGATCGTTTCGTGGTTGAACACGCCGAGCGCGACCACGGGTAGAAAGGGTACGAGGCTCCTTGCCTGCGACGCCCAGTAGCCGAAGCCGATGAAGATCAGCACGTCGACGTCGTCCCAGGGGTACTCGAGCTTGAAGACGAGGAGCAGGCGCACCAGCCCAAAGAGCGCCACGCCGAGGAAGCTCGCGGCGTGCGTAAGCCCTTTCCTGCGGAGCAGCACGAAGAGCAGTGCGTTGGCGGAGAGCAGCCCCGCTGCGAAGAAGAGCTCCAGGGCGAGTAGCCGGTCCCCGACGAGCGCGCCGAGCCGCTCGACTGCGAACGGAGCGAGCACGCGATGTGCCCAGCTCTTCAGTACTGGCCGCCCGGAGAGCACGCCGCTCACGCTCTCGAGCGTGAACCCGTAGTCCGTGGGGATCTGGAAGAGCAGGCGCTCGAAGACCCGGAACTCGCTCGCCGTCAGCAGGCCGAGCCCGAGCGCGCACGCGACGCTGTCGCGTTGGGGCGCTGCGTCGGCGCGTGTCATCGTCCAAACGTCATATCTCGACGTTGAACCTGGTTCCAGGAAACGCCGCGTTCTTGACTAAGCCAGCATACGCAGAAACGACACGACCACCTCTCCCAGGCGCTCGGGTTGTTCAAACGGAAGGCCGTGACCGGCGTTCTGGACCTGTTCGATTCGCACGCGTGGGTTGATGCCGTGGAGGTCCGTTGCCATCTCGAGGGTGACGACGGGGCTGTCGCCGATGACGAGCAGGCTCGGGACGTCAATCGCGCTCACCACGTCGCGATACGCGGGATTGGGCGGCGTGAGCACGTCGAAGGCGTCCATGCGGGTCTTCAGTCTGGCCTCGGCCTGGAGCTCGATGAGCTCTGGCGAGCGATGCGGGTGCCGGGCTCGGGCCTGCGCGACGAGGTCGGACTTCTGTAGACCGAGAGCCCGGCGATGTTGATCGGCGACGTCGGATTCGCGCACCTCGCGCTGGCGCTCGGGGCTCAAGAACGTCGGGTCGACCAGGATCAGGCCACGGATGATCCCCGCACCTCGACTCGCCACCACCGCTGCTGTCATGCCGCCCATGGAGTGGCCAAGCAGAACCGGACGAGAGAGCCCGAGGGCGCGGATGAGGCCCACGACGTCGCTCGCGAGGTCGTCGTACCGGTACCCATGGGGCGGCGCGCTCGAGCCGCCGTGCCCTCTGGCGTCGGGCATGACGACGTCGAATTCTCCCTCGAGCGAGCGCGCCAGGGGAGTCCAGCAGGCGCCGCTCCCCATCAATCCATGCAGCAGAACGACGGGAGGTTTGGCGCCTCCGGTTCGGAGGTAGTGGGTGCCGATGCCGTTCGTTTCGCAGACTTCACTGATCCAGGTCGTCATCGGATCTCAAGGCTCCGCTGCGGCGGCGAAGACCCGGGCGAATCCCTCGATGAGCTCCTCGTCGGAGTAAGCGAGCGGATCTCCAACGCTCTCCACCATGCCCTTCATCGTGAGGAGCCCCACCGAGGCCAGGTACGCGAGGAACACCAGGAGACGGGGCTCGACGCGGGCGCGACCACGCCCGTGCTTCGACTCCGCGGTGAGAAGCTTGGCGGCGCCGCCGAACGCGAGATCGTTCAGCGGACGGAGGCGCGCGAATTGTTCGGTACCGAGATGGACCGCCCCGGGACCCGCGACCTGCGCATGCATGAAGACGAGACGGAAGTCGTCCATGCGCGACGCGAAGACACGCACCATCTCGCGCACGACCGCGCGCAGTGCGTCACGGCCGTTCTTCGCGTCCGCCACCGCGTCGTGGATGGCGCGCGATTGGGCCTCGACGGTGCCGAAGATCAGGTCGAAGAGCAACGCGTCCTTCGACGGGTAGTAGTAATAAAGGGCCGCCTTGGTGACCCCGACCTCCCTGGCCACGGCGTCCAGGGTGGTCGCGCGGAGGCCGTCCCGGAGCAGGACCCGGCGGGCGGCTTCGGCAATCTCCTCACGCGAGCGCTCCCGACGACGCTCGCGTCGCGCGAGCCGCTCGGGCACCTCGCTGGGCTCGGCCTTTCGGCGCGTCTTCCTGGGCGGTTTCTGGGCTGTCGGCACCCGAACGTTCTACTCATGGTATCGTTATTTGACCAACGGTAAGTTTTGTTGATCAGCGGTCAGTAATTCGTGCTACTCGAAATCACCGGCGCGGCTGCAGGCCGGCCCACACGGAAGGACCTGGCCCCCATGGACGCACTCAGCCTGCGCAATCCCGTCTTCGCCACGTACGTCGTCGCAGCGACGCTCATGATCCTCAAGGCCGCGAGCATGTCGTGGCTCACGGTGGTTCGCATGATGCAGGTCAATGGAGGCTTCAGGAACCCGGAGGACGGGAAGAAGACTGGTTTCAACCCGAGCCCTCACCCAAGGCAGACCGAGCCGAACGAAAGGGTCGAGCGGATCCGCCGGATCCACCTGAACGATCTGGAGAACATCCCGTTCTTCCTCGTCGCGGGCTTCCTCTTCGTCCTGACCGATCCCTCACTCATGCTCGCGCGCGGGCTGTTCTACGGCTACGTCGTCACCCGGTTCCTGCACTTTGCCGCGTACGCGACCGCACGCACGCACGACACGCGCGCGATGCTGTGGACGCCGGGCTCCCTCATCATCCTCTTCATGGCGGGTCGGACGCTGGTTGCGGCGCTGGGGGCTATTTGACGCCGGCGGCATTGCGGAGCATCGTGGCGGCCCGCGCCAACGATCCCGGGGCGAAGAGAGTCAGTGTGACGTTCGCGCACGCCAGCACGCACTCGGGTTTCCTCCAAAGTACGACCGTTCGTCCGAATCGGCGTCGAGACCGAGTGCGCGCGGTTGTCATCG
>CAYUAW010000536.1:0-4582 GCA_964442485.1 uncultured Polyangiaceae bacterium | reverse complement strand
GCGGCCGGAGCCCCGCGCTGCTGAAGGGCGATCTCGACCCCGCTCCCTTCATGGAGAAGTACGTCACGCTGATCTCGGCATCCGAGAACCGCGTGTGGCACCGCGACTGCATCGATCTGATGTACGAGTGGCTGCTGGCCCACGCGGAGTCGAAAGACACGAAGCGCTTCAAGAAGGAAGTCGTCCCTGGCTACAACCTGCAAGAGCTCTACTGGGGCAAGAACGCCGCCAGGGATTCCTATCCGGTCATCGAGCGCTCGCTCCGGCGGTCGTTCGAGCCGGAGTAGTGCGAGGCTTCCCGGGAGCCCTCACGCACAGCCCTGACACACGACGGAGTGATTGTCCGGCGTGGTGCAGGTGCTTCCGCCGTTGCAGACCTCGGGGAGGCAGCCGCAGCTCGGAGTGCCTGCGCAGGCGGTGGGCACGTTCATGCAGTGGGGGGTCGGCTGGGAGCCGGTGATGCCGCTGCATTGCTGCACGCACATCTGCTTGGCCGAGCAGGTCTCGGCTCCGCAGGCGAACGAGCCTGCCGTCCGCAAGCAGCACTGTTCGTTGCACGCCCCGCACGTCGGGCACGGCTGCGGACACGCCGATTGCGAGAACGAAAACGACGCGGGGGTCTGCCCCGTGCCGCAGGTGCACTGGCAGACGCCATCAGCCTGCACGCACGCTTGCCCGGCGCCGCCCGATCCGGCAACGCCCGCCTGTCCCCCGGCACCTCCCGCGCCGATCGCGCCGCCGGCTCCACCGGAGCCCGTGGCCGTCGTGCACTTCCCATCGATGCACACGTAAGGCGGGCACCCGAAACAATCCGTCTGGGGGCAGTCGAGCGTCGTGCGACAGTCGATGCCGGGTGAGCCGCCGCTCGCGACGGAACCGCCTGCTGCCTTCGAACCGCCGCTCGAGGTCCCGCCGGTGTTGCCGCCTGCGCCGCCCGTTCCACTCACGGCGCCGCCGTTGCCGCCGCCCTGGTTCTTGCCGCCTGCGCCTCCCGGTCCGGTCGCGGCGCCGCCGTTGCCGGTCGCGCCTGCCTCGTTCTTGCTCCCTCCCGTGGCGCCGCCGTCTCGGGGACCGGAGGACGTGAAGCGCGAATCGGTGGAGCTGCTGCACGCCGCGAGAAGGGGCACGACCGCGAGAAGCGAAGGGGGGCAGCGCATCTCCGCGCGCAAAGCAAGGGGCATGCCCTTGCAGTGCTCGTGGTTCCGGTACCTTGAGGCATCACCCTCTGTGCCAGCTGTGCCATCGGCGGAGCTCGCGTTGCCTCGTCCGGTGCGCGTTCGACGGATTGCATGCAGTACACTCGCGCGGATGCAATCGAAGGTCGTGGTGGTGACGGGCGCGAGCGCCGGGATCGGCGCGGCGCTCGCGGAGCGTCTGGGCGGCCGCGGCGCGAGCGTCGTGCTCGTTGCGCGGCGTGAGAAGGAGCTCGGCGAGGTCGCGGCGCGCGCCGGCGCGAAGGCGCTCCCGGTGCCGGCAGACGTCACCCGGCGCGCGGACGTGGAGCGGGCACGCGACGCGGCGCTCGAGCGCTTCGGGCACATCGACGTCTGGGTGAACAACGCCGGGCGCGGCATCTCGCGCCCCGTCTCGGAGCTGACCGACGGCGACGTGGACGAGATGATGACCACCAACGTCAAATCGGCGCTCTACGGCATGCAGGCCGTGCTGCCTCACTTCAAGGCGCGCAAGCTGGGTCACATCGTGAACGTGTCGTCACTGCTCGGCCGGCTGCCGCTCGCCCCGTTCCGGTCGGCTTACTCCGCTTCCAAGCACGCGCTGAACTCGCTCACCTCGAACCTTCGCGTCGAGCTACGCGACGAATTCCCCGGCATCCACATCTCGACCGTGCACCCCGGCGTGGTTGCGACTGCATTCGGCGCGAACGCGCTGCATGGCGGTGTGGATTCGCGGCAGCTGCCCGGCGGGCAATCCGCGGAAGCGGTCGCGGCCGTCATCGCCGACGTGATCGAGACGCCGCGGGCCGACGTCTACACGTTTCCAAGTGCGCGCTCCATGGTTGCGGCCTACTACGCCGCCGAGGACATGGCGGTCGCGGAGGCGGGGTTCTCGGGGCCGGTCAGATAGATTGAGGTGCTAGTGGGGTAGTTCCTGTGGGGGTTCGAGTCCCCCCCTTCGCACCCTGACGGACTGAAGAGAGAATCGAAACCCCGCTGGCCACTGCGGCTGCTAGCGCGGTTGGGGAATGGACGAAAGGGCGGGACGAAAAATGCGGTTTGTCGTCCTCGCATGAACGCCTCGAGTGCTGCCGCCGCTGCGAGCTCTGCGCCCGTCGCGAGGGGATGTGCAGGTTCCGGTGCCATGGCCGGCGCGCCCTAGGGCGGCGTTGTCGGCGCCGCGCGCGCGGCGTCTTGCTCTTGGGGTGCGTGTCTCTTGGATGCCTTCATGATGGCGGCGTAGACAGCCGTACGAGGCAGCCCGCTCGCGACCATGGCTCGGGTCTTGGTCAGCTCCTCGTCTATGATGGCGGAGAAGGCGTCGACGCTTTGCGCGCCCGGGAGACGGCGTCCGTTGATGAAGAAGTGCGGCGAAAGCCGTGCGTTGAGGTCGAGGGCGAGGCGTTCATCGGCGAGCATCTCGGCCCGGTACATCTCGTCTTTCACTGCTTGTCGTGTTCGTTTTGGGTCGAGCTTCAGCACACCCGCGATGAGATCGAGATCCTGGTCGCTCGGAGTCTCGGGCGTTGCGAAGAGGAGTCTCGATGCGCGCCAGAAACCATCCTCTCCCTTCTCTGCACGGGCTTCGATTGCGAGCATCGCCGCAGGGATGGCCCAGTAGTGAAAAGGGGCGGGGTCGTGTTTGAAGACGATGCGTATATCGCGACCGTACTTGGCGATGACCGCGTCCAGGGTCGTCTGGGCGCGCTTCGCGAACGGGGACTGGAAGTCGGCGAACTCGACGATCGTGACAAGCGCTGCGGGATCTCCGAGCGTCGGGGACTTCCCGAGCGGGACGTTCCAGACGGTGACGGAATCCTTGAAGTCAGGATCAGGAGGAGACTTGGCCGGCGCTGGAACGAAGTTCTCTCGTGTCCGAAGAGCGGAGATGTTGGCGTAGGGGACGCCCGCTCTACCGAGATCGGCCGCGTGTACCAGCTCTCCATCGATGATCTCCGTGAAACGCTCGAGACGCTGAGCGCCCGGCAGTCGGCGCCCGTTGATAAGGAAGCTCGGCGTGCCGAGGATCCCGAGCCGGTCTGCCGTCGCCACGTCCTGATCGACGCGCCGCACGACTCGGTCCGAGTCCATCAGCGGCTCGACCTGAGCGCGGGCGGCGCCGGCGCGTTCCGCCCATTCGAGCAAATGCTCGCGGTCGAGGTCGGTTTGGCCGACATAGACGAGCTGCACGAATTCCTCGAACGCTGTTGGGCCCGCCAATTCTTGCACCGTGCGAGCTACCTGCGCAGCGAGGTGGGCCTGGGCGTGAATGTAGAGCGGCAGATGCTTCGTGACCAGGTGAAGGCGGGCGCGACCGTAGCGCTTGCGGAGTGTTGCGAGTGTCGCCTGAGCTCGCTGGGAGAACGGACAGTGCAGGTCGAGGAATGCGACCATCTCGACAGGCGCTGACGGATCCCCCCAGGTTGCGTCGTCGGCGAGGACGGGAACTGGCGACTCGAGGCGCGCCGGCGCGTTAGGCGCGGCGCCCGACGTAACGGGTGACGGCACGTGCCCTTGGGGCGCCGCCGGAGGGAGGACCGTTCCAGGCGGCGCCACAGCGACGACGGGCGTCCCGGTCTGCACTGGTTTGTTGCATGCGAGGACGGAGGACAGCGCCCAGTAAACGAACCAGCGCCACTTTTGACCTCGGGCTCGCCCGCGTTCCTCACCTGGTTTCACCCACTCCATCGTTGATGCGTCGCTCCTCCCGCTGAGCGTGTCAATTCCTTCGAATTGGCCGCCGCGCGCAGCGTGAACGCTACGGTTCTCACGCTCCGAACCGACCGGCCGCGTCGCGCGTCGGTCGGCCAGCGGCCGCGTCTCGCGCGAAGCCCTTACTAACAAAGGGGGGCCTTGGCTGGCCTTGGGCCCCCCGCCGCCTTCGCGTGCTCGCTCCGCTCGCGTAGTTCCGCATCTTTGATGCCTCGGGGACGACGTCTGCGTCGATGGATATCTACTGACCTCGGGAATCTGTCGAGCTCATGTTCAGAGAAGGCCGAGCAGGTTGGAGTGAATGGCACAGCGCCAACTCTTGCACGGCTCGTGTAGAACCAAAGAACGCATCTGGAAGCGGTCGCGGGGTTCGTGGAGCACGACAGAACGCATCGGTTAGCGATCCCATCGTTCCGTGGAGCACGATGGAACGCATCGACTAGCGATCACGGCGTTCTTCCCGGACGACAGAAGGCAGACGGGAACGTTCGCGGCATTCATGGTGCGCGGCGCAGAACGTCCGGGAGCGCTCGCAGCGCTTTGGTTTCCACGCAGCGTGGCCCGGATTTTCCCGTGCACGGTGAAGAGGGTTCTCGAGGAAAGGTCTGCGAGGCGCCCGATCGACTACACTGCCGCCGGAGTGGCTCACCTCGGCCGGCTCTTCGGCTTCATCAGACCGTACCGGACGCTCGCGG
>CAYUAW010000535.1:1594-4584 GCA_964442485.1 uncultured Polyangiaceae bacterium | reverse complement strand
CGCCGACTTGATGCGTTCGAGGAGCGTGGCGGAAGAGGGCCACGCGAACGCGAGCAAGCTGCCGGCGGCCATGAGCGGCATGAATGCGATCAGCACAGGCTGTGCGACGTATACGCGCTGTGTCACGAGCATGGTCAGAAAGAACAAGTGGAAATAACCGATCAAGCTGAGCGACCAGACATCGATCGGGGCGTCGCGTCGCAGCCAGGGTAGTCGCGTCACCGTCAGTAACCCCGCGGCACCGTAGACCAGCATGAACGTGCCGGCCGGCGTCACGCGCGCATAAAGCCAGTCCCACACGCTCTGCAGCCCGACCGCGATCACGAAGGCAAAGGCCATCGCCACGGTCAGGCAGGCGAGCTCCACCCAGAGCCGGGAACCCCACTTGACGCTCAACTGACACGCGATGCGCAGCGTGAGGGACAGCCCTCCGACGATCATCATCCATCCGAGGAAGTTGTCGAGCGGGATTCCGAACGCGGTGTTCAGGCCAGGCTGGTGACCTGACATCCACCACTTCCAGTAGCCAAGCTGTTCGGCGATCGGATCGAGTCCGAAGTCCACGCTCGCCGCGAGCAGGCCGTCGGCGAGCGCCGCGAGCACCACGCCGAAACCGAGCTTGGCGGTCGTGCGCATCGCGGCCTGGACGATGCTCCCCCAGCCGAGCACGACCCACAGCGGAACGCCGCCGACCATCACCAGGAACGTGCCGTAGTCGTACCCGTCGTCGCTTCCCTTTCTTGCGCCGGCGATCCATGGCTGGAGCCAGGCGGGGAGGTCCGCGATGTTCGTCGCGAATATGAACTCGACCAGGAACGAGACGATGCACGTGGCGATCAAGCTCATGGCGTCGAGGCGACCGCGGCGCACAGCCGTGTAGAGCCCCCATGCGAACAGCACATAGACGCTGAGCTCGATGCTGATGAAGGACACCGGTATGCTTGCGGAAATGAGGCACCTCCCCGGTAGTTCCCGCGATCTAACACGCTTCGCGTGCGGTCAGAGCCGGGAAAGTCCGAGATGTTTCATGCTCGGGTGGAGTGACCGTGCCCGATTTGTGACAAGCCGCCGATTGACAATCACCCACCTGGTCGCTTTTCTGGCATGAGCACCGGCGTGCGTCGAACGCCGAAGGAGTCTCCATGAGCGAACAGCGAGCAGAGCTCGAGCAGGCGATCCGGAGCGCCTGGGACGCCAAGGATTACGACCACGCCGCCACGCTCGCGATCGAGACCTACGCCGACGAGATCCTGAGTTTCCTGAGCGCGCGCCTTCGGAGCCACGGCGATGCCCAGGAAGCGTTCTCGATGTTCGCGGAGGATCTGTGGGCGGGCCTGCCGCAGTTCGCCTGGCGCTGCAGCATGCGAACCTGGGGCTACACGCTCGCGCGCAACGCCGCCAGCCGCTACGCCACGTCGCCCCACAAGCGCGCGGAGCGAAACGTGGCGCTCTCCAGGGCGGGGCGGCTCTCCGCTCTGGTGGAGCGTGTGCGCACCGCCACGCAGGTCCACCAGCGCACGGACGTGAAGGACCGGTTCCGCGCACTGCGGGAACGGCTCGATCCGGACGACCAGATGCTGCTCATCCTGCGGGTCGATCGCGACCTGCCGTGGCGGGACATCGCGCTCGCGATGGCAGGCGACGGTGATCTCGACGACGACGCCGTGGCTCGCGACTCGGTGCGCCTGCGCAAGGCCTTCGAGCGCGTCAAGGCCGAGCTCAAACGAATGGCGCAGGAGGAAGGCCTGCTCGCGCCTCGCTGACTACGGGGAGCTGACGGGGACCGGGGCGAACATTTGGCCGGGTCAGGAAGTAAGACTGAGAAGTAAGAAGTAAGATGAAGCCCGGAATCAAGTCGTTCACGCACCTCTCGGCGAAGGGCCAGGTGGTGATCCCCAAGGCCATCCGCGACGCCGGCGGGTGGCGCACTGGCCTCGAGCTCGAGGTCGAGGCGACGGAAGACGGCGTGGTGCTGCGGCCCAAGTCGCTCGGACGTGCGCGGGCAGTCGAGAGCCTGCTGGGATGCACGGGGTACAAGGGCCCAACGCGGTCCCTGGCCGAGATGGACGCGGCCGTGAAGCGAGAGGCGGCGGTCGAGCTCGCGTAGCGACCGTCTCGACGGCAGGCGCAGGAAGACTTCGCGACAGCGGCCGAAGAGATCCGCGCGCGACTCGAGCGTAGCGAACCGACTCCAGTCGGCGAACTCGGCCAGCAGCGCGGCCGCTCGCGGGAACGCCGACTCGTCACTGGGTTCCAGCGTGGGCGCCCCCGTCCACGTGAAGCACTTCACCCGTGATCGACGGCGCCGATTCGAGAAAGAGAACGGCGTCGGCAATCTCGCGAATTTCGGCCACGCGCCCGAGCGGGGTCCGTTCGGCGCTCAATTTGTATGACTCCGGCGGGTGCAACGGAGTCTTGACGACGCCCGGGGCGACGGCATTGACGCGGACATCGTGGCGGGCGAGCTCGATGGCGAGGCCTCGGGTCACCGCCGAGAGGCCGCCTTTGGTCAGCGAAACCAGCGCGGCCGGCACCGAAGCGCGCGGTTGGTCGGAAAGGGCGGCGGTGATGTTGACGACGTGCCCAGCGCGCCTGGCAATCATCTCGGCAACGACGAGCTGCGTGATATGGAAGAACCCGGCGAGGTTGACGCCTGTGACCGTTTCGAAGTCCTCGTCGGTGTATTCGAGGAACGGCTTCGAGACGTAGACCCCCGCGTTGTTCACCAGCGTGTCGATGCGCCCGAACTGGCGTTTGGCGGCGTCCACGATCGACTGTGCGGTCGTCCGAAGTCGAATGTCCCCGTTGACCGTCACGACGTCTGGGTCCTGCGAAGCGGTCATTGACCGCGCGGTCGCAAGCACCCGATAGCCATGCTCGCGGTACGCCCGAACGAGTCCGGCCCCGATGCCCTGTGACGCTCCGGTTACGATCGCGACCCTGCGTTCATCGGTCATGCTGTCATGCCCCAGCCGATCGCTACCGGCGCT
>CAYUAW010000535.1:0-1494 GCA_964442485.1 uncultured Polyangiaceae bacterium | reverse complement strand
CGTACAAGATTCTCACCGATGCGGGACACGACGTCGTGGTCGCAACGCCCAACGGCGCCATCCCGAACGTCGACATGATGAGCTTGCGTCCTCAGATGGCGGGCGGGGAACAGGGAGCGCTCGAGCTGGAGGCCATCATCCGGTCGGCGGAGGTCATGCGGCGGCCGCTCAAGCTGTCGGACGTCCGGCTCGAGGACTACGACGCGGTTTACCTGCCGGGCGGTCACGGTCCGATGGCCGATCTCGCGTTTGACGCGGACGTGGGTCGACTGCTGACCGCGCAGCTCGCCTCGGGCAACCCGCTCTTCATCGTTTGCCATGGGCCCGCCGCGATGCTTTCCACCCGAATCCACGGCGTGTCGCCTTTCAAGGGCTACCGGATCACGTGCTTTACCAACAAGGAAGAGGAGGGCGTAGGTCTGGCGTCCAGGGTAACGTGGCTGCTCGAGACAGAGCTAAAGGAGAAGATCGGCGTCGACTTCAGCTCTGGCGAGATGTGGAAGCCGTACATGGTCGAAGACCGTAACCTGGTCACCGGGCAGAACCCCGACTCGGCCGCGGTCCTGGCAAAGCGGCTGCTCGAGGTCCTTGCGGAGGGCGCGTCGAGGAGACCTGGCCGAAGAGACGCCGCCTCGGCGTCGTCGAGACGGAGTCTCAACGCGTAAGGCTCTGCTGCCGGCGGCGTCGTGCTATCGTGCGAGCGTGTCCTCCTCGAACTTCCAGGACGACCTTCGAGGACGTGCACGGCGCTGAAGGGGCCCCTCGGCCAGTCGTTGCGGGCCGTCGCCGAGGGGCTTGGGGCAACGCAGGGGACGCGGATTCATGAAGACTCGACCCGGCGCTCGGGCATCGCTGCTGTGGGCGCTCGTTCTTTACGCATGCAGCTCAGGCAGCCAGGGAGCGTCCGACACGGGAGACAGGTTGGACGGAGGGTCGGGCGCCTACGGTTCAGGCGGAAGCGATTCCGGAGCTGGAGCCGGCAGCACCGGCGGTGCGAATCAAGGCGGCTCGACCTCTGGAGGTGCGATTGGCGAAGGCACTGGCGGCAGCGGTGACGCCGGCGCCAGCGGCACTTCGAGAGCCGGCGTTTGTACCGCTTCGCCGCCGCAGAAGGGGGCATTCATCGGAGTGACCGACGTCACTCAAGGCAGCTATCCCCTCGCGCTCGGTGTGTTCTGCGGAGGTTCCTTCGTCGCCGTCGGCGAACCGCTCGATCCGACCGTGCCCATCTCGCTCGCGGGGCCGAACCACGCAACCATTGCTCTGCCGGCGACGCGCGAATGGGTCGCTGGCTTCGACGCAAACGGCGTCGCGACGTGGGCCGCCCCGATCATCTCGGGGAGCATGAACGAGGCGTACTTCGCGTACGTTTCCCCGGTCGACAGTGGCTCGACGTTCGTGTCGGGCATCTACGGGACCTCCGTCGTGTTCGACAAGGGAGGGAAGAATGAAACGACGCTCACTGCGAAGAGCTCCTCGCCGTCCGCGTTCGTG
>CAYUAW010000534.1:0-4607 GCA_964442485.1 uncultured Polyangiaceae bacterium | reverse complement strand
TGCGCGCTGCCGTCGGCGCCATGCGCGCTGCCGTCGGCGGCGTCGGCTCGCACGCCCGCGTCCGCGGCGCGGCACGAATCGATGTAGTCCGTGACGTATCCGCCGAACCGCTCCCAGGGGTCCCGGCACACCGCCTCGATCGTGCTGCCCGCGCTGCACCTCGGAAATTCGACGTCGCAGTGATGCAGCAGCGGCGAGAACGATCTTCCGTCGTCGGTCGACACGCCGAACATGAAAGGCGGACTCATCGCGTAGTCGTCGGTGCCCGCGTAGAGCTTCCGGTCGTTGAAGGCGATGCCCCAGATGGCGCCGGAGGAGATCGGCGTGAACGCGCCTGGCTTTGCTGCGAGGGCGTCCGCTAGCGACGCTTCCCTGATGCCTTCCCCGGGACCTGCGACGAGGACGTTCTTGCCGTCGGGCGTGAAGGAAAAGCCCGGTAGATCGTGCATGTCGCCTGGCTGGTACGTCTTCTTCCAGGTCTTCCCCGCGTCGCTCGACACCCAGAGCTCGTCGGCGAGGACGAAGCCGGCGTTGTCGGAGCCGTCCGCTCGAACGAAGAGGGTGTCGGGGTCGCTCGGGACGATGCCGACGACGGAGAGCGGCGTGACCTCCGTCGCGTCGTAGTCCGTCATCGCGCCGAGGGGCAGCGACTCGAACGTCGCGCCGCCGTCGGTGCTCACCGAGATCATCCCCGGCTCGAACAGGATGCGGTCGACGCGCGGCACGTATGGGCCGCCCGCGGCAGGCGTCACCATTGCACCGACCGCCGCGAACGCCGCTATCGCGGCGCGTCGCGGCCGTACAGCGGTGCGCGAGCGTCGAAGGAGCGCGGCCGCGATCCCCATGAGTACGACCATCGCGGTGGTCGGAAATGACCCGCGCCGCGGGCTCGTCCCGAGGGAGCAACCCGAAGAGCGGCTGGTCGCGGGCGCGCCGCCCAAGGAGGACGTTGCGCCGGTCGTGCCGCCCGTCGGAGCGCCGCCGCTGCCGCTTGCCCCTGATGCTCCCCCCGCTCCCGGCGCCCCCCCGCTGCCCGCCCGGCACGTGTCGACGTCGATGTAGTCGTAGACGTAACCCCCCATCCGGGTCCACTCGTCCCGGCAGACCTTCTCCATCGTGCTGTCGGTGCTGCAGGTCGGAAAGGCGACGTCGCAGTGCCGCATGAGCGACGCAAACGTCTTCCCGCCGTCCGTCGACACGCCGAACATGAACGGCGGCTTCATGGCGTTGTCGTCGTTGCCTGCGTAGAGCTTGCCTTCGTTGAAGGCGAGGCCCCACACGGCGTTCGGATATATCTTCGTGAAGGCGCCGGGCTTGGCAGCGATCGCGTCGGCGAGCGTCGCTTGCTCTATGCCGTCGAGGGGGCCGGCGACGAGGACGTTCTTGCCATCCGGGGTGAAAGCGAAGCCGGGCAGATCGCCCGCCGGCTGATAGGCCTTCTTCCACGTCTTTCCCGCGTCGCTCGACACCCAGAGCTCGTCGGCGAGTACGGCGCCGGACGAGTCCGAGCCGTCCGCGCGAACGAAGAGCGTATCGGGGTCGTTCCGGACGATGCCGGCGACGGACAGAGGCGCGACCTGACTTCTGTCGTATTCGGTCGTCGCGGCGAGCGGCGACATGTCGAACGTCGCCCCACCGTCCCGGCTCACCGCGAGCATGCGCGGGCCTCCGTTGATCACCACGCCCACGCCGTAGATCCGCTTCGGATCGCTCGGTGCGGCGGCGATGCCGTCGATGTCGACGTTCGTCGTGATCGTCCCGTTCAGCTTGGTCCAGGTGTCTCCGCGATCGGTGCTCGAGTACACGCGCGACGTGTTGTTGCCCCCCTGGCTGGCCACGGTCACCGCGAGGAAGTTCGTTCCAACGGCGTCGGCCGCGGCGATCGTCGGCACGGGGATGCCGTCGAAAGCGTCGATCTTCCTCCAGCTGCAGGTGTCGTCGGAGACGATCAGCCCGTCGAAGTCCGCAGCGACGAGGATGCGCCCGCCCTGCGCGATGACCGTGGGGTAGTAATCCGGGTCGACCGTCCTTCCCCCGAAGGCTTGCGAGCACAAGAGCTTGAAGCCCATCGGACCGCTGCGGGAATCGAACAGGCCCCAGAACTGCGAGTGGAGCACGACGTGCGAAGGATTCCCCGGCTCGAAGAGGATGCCGTACCCGCGCGGGTTGCCGCCGTCGGCGCGGGCCGGCGGACTCGCGAAGAGCAACGCCGCGATCGCAATCGCGCCGAGCGCGCAGGAATGCCTCCAACGTCCATGAAGCACGTTCATCGGGTCTCCCTCGGGGAACACCCCCCGAGCAGTCCCTGAGTTGGTGCCCGCAGCCCCGCCGGTTGGGCGGAAAAAAATTCGCGAGCGCCCACACAGTGCGCTCACACACGCCGAACGCGCGTCAGCCCGATTGCGCCTTCAGGGTGTCGCTGGCGAGCCCCCAGTGCAGAAACTGGTGGAGCTTCACGTCGAACTGAATCGTCCAGAACCACGGCCCGCCGTCCTGCACGATGACGAGCTGATCGCGATAGCAGTACGTGTCCTCGGGGAACGCGTTGACGAGGACGCGGCGGTTTCCGTTCACGACCACGCCGGCGTACTGGCGCACGTATTCGGCGAGGTGCGCGCCGATGTGCGTGAGGGCAGCGACGTCGGCGTCGCGCTCGGTCGACGCGGGCTCCTTCGTCGCCTCCGCGAGCCGCTCCTTCACTGCATCGCGGAGCGACGTCTCGACGTCGCCGACGTCGTCTTCCGAAGGCACCCAGTAGTCCTCGACGTCCTTCGCCCGGAGCGAAAGATCGCGTCGTGCGACGCTGCTCGGCAGTACGACGCCGCGTGCCCCGCGAACGACGACGACCGGCAGCGCATTGGCGCACGCGCCGCTCTGGCCCGGCCGGGACGTTTGCGCGCCCGCGCAGCCGGACAGGAGGGGTAACGAGAGCGCTGCGGCGAGCAATCGATTCATCCGGATGGTCAAGGTACGGGGCCTGTCGCCGGGGGGCAACACCGTGCTACACGACTGATTCGGCCCGGGTATTTCACTACGCCCGCCCCGGAAGATCCCATGCCGGAATTCATTTTCACCATGACGGATGTCACGAGAGTGCATCCGCCTGACAAGCGCGTCCTCGAGAACATCCACCTCGCATTCTACCCCGGTGCGAAGATCGGCGTGCTCGGCGTCAACGGCTCCGGCAAGTCGAGCCTCCTGCGCATCATGGCCGGCGTCGACAAGGAGTTCATCGGCGAGGCGAAGGCGCATCCGGGTACTCGCATCGGCTACTTCGCACAGGAGCCGGAGCTCTCGCAGTGGAAGACGGTGAAAGAGGCCGTCGACGATGCCGTCGCCGAGACGCGCGCGCTCTTGACGGAGTTCGAGGAAGTCAGCGCGAAGCTCGGCGAGCCGATGAGCGACGACGAGATGACGAAGCTCCTCGAGCGGCAGGGCGCGCTACAGGACAAGATCGACGCCGCAGACGCCTGGAGCCTCGACACCACCGTGGACGTCGCGATGGACGCGCTCCGGTGCCCGCCGGGCGACGCGGACATCAAGCATCTGTCCGGCGGAGAGGCGCGCCGCGTCGCGCTCTGCCGCGTGTTGCTCGCACGTCCCGATATGCTGCTCCTGGACGAGCCCACCAATCACCTCGACGCCGAGAGCGTCGCGTGGCTCGAGCGGTTCCTCCACGAGTACCCCGGGACGGTCGTCGCGGTGACCCACGACCGCTACTTCCTCGACAATGTCGCGGAGTGGATCCTCGAGCTCGATCGCGGGCGCGGCATTCCCTTCAAGGGGAACTACTCGTCGTGGCTCGAGCAGAAGCAGAAGCGCCTGTCCGACGAGGAGAAGCAGGAGTCCGCGCGTCAGCGGAAGCTGAAGCAGGAGCTCGAGTGGGTCCGTGCGTCGCCGCGCGCGCGTCAGGCGAAGAGCAAGGCACGCCTCGCCGCGTACGAGCAGCTTGCCGCGGACGCGTCGCAGGGCCCCGCCGACACGGCGGAGATCAGCATCCCGGTGGGCCCGCGCCTCGGCGACGACGTCCTCGAGGCAAAGAGCGTGAAGAAGGCGTTCGGAGACAAGCTGCTCTTCGATGCGCTGAGCTTCCGCCTGCCCCGGGCTGGCATCGTGGGCGTCATCGGACCGAACGGAGCAGGCAAGTCGACTCTCTTTCGCATGATCATCGGCGAACAGAAGCCGGACTCCGGTGAGCTGGTGCTCGGCGAGACGGTGAAGGTCGCGTATGTCGATCAGAGCCGCGCCTCGCTCGATCCGGTCAAGAGCGCGTACGACGAAATTTCGGGCGGCGAAGACAAGATCCCGCTCGGCAAGCGCGAGGTCTCGGCGCGCGCCTACGCGGGCTGGTTCGGCTTCAAGGGGAGCGACCAGCAGAAAAAGGTCGGGTCGCTTTCCGGGGGCGAGAGGAACCGCGTGCACCTGGCGAAGCTGCTCCGCCAGGGGGGAAACCTGCTTCTCCTCGACGAGCCGACGAACGATCTCGACGTCGATACGCTCCGCTCCCTGGAGAGTGCCCTGCTCGCCTTCCCGGGCTGCGCGGTCGTCGTCAGCCACGATCGCTGGTTCCTCGATCGCATCGCGACGCACATCCTGGCGTTCGAGGG
>CAYUAW010000533.1:0-4620 GCA_964442485.1 uncultured Polyangiaceae bacterium | reverse complement strand
GTGAAGGTGGTTCCCTCACCCGGGGTGCTCGCCACCGTCACCGCTCCACCGTGAGACTCGACGATCTCACGAACGATGGCGAGCCCGAGGCCGGTGCCCCGGCCCGTCTCCTTCGTCGTGAAGAATGGCTCGAAGATTTTTCCGATGGTCTCCGGCTGGATGCCGACCCCCGTATCCGTCACGTCGATGGCCACCTCGGACCCGTCGACCTCTTCCCGGACCACCACCGACAGGCGTCCTCCGTGGTCGCTCATGGCATGCGCAGCGTTGGTGAAGAGATTGACGAAGACCTGCGTCAGCGGACCGGAGCGTCCGAGCACCGGCCGTAGCCGCTCGCCGCAGGCGACGCCGACCTCGACGCCGTGACGCTCGAATTCGTGCTGCGAGAACCCGGCTGCCTGCGCAATGACATCGGCGAGCGCGACCGGACCGGGCGCTTCGCGAGCGGGCCGCGCGTAGTGCACCAGATCGCGGCTGAACTTCAGGATGCGATCCGCGGCGACGCGGATCCGCGAGAGGTGATGGAGCTCCTCGGCGCGCAGGTGCTCACCGGCGCCGTTGCGCATCATGAGCTCCGTGCTGGCGACGATGGACGTGACGGGATTGGCGAGCTCGTGAACGACTCCCGCCACTATCTGCCCCAGCGTGGAGAGCTTCTCGGCCTGGATGAGCTGCGCGCGCAGCTCGGTCATCTCGACGGACACGGGCTTCGCGGCACGCAGGACCAGTGCTGACCTGACTCCGGCGGCCATGAGCGCTGCGGCGCGCTCGATGATGGTCCGCTCGAGGGGCTCTTCCTCCAGCCGGATCCCACACGGCGCGGCGTGCAGGGTCGAGCCCGAGAGCCCGTCCAGATCGACGATCCATTCGCCATCGAGCTCGGGGAAGAGCCGGGTCGGATCACGCCCGGGCGCGGGCATCCCTTCCGGGAGCGAGAGCTCGACCAGCGGCACGCCGCTGTCGGGCAGCACGAGGCACACGCCGAGGGCTCTCCCCGGCAAGATACTGGCGAGACTATCGACGAGCCGTCGCGCGACCGCGCCCGGGCCTCCATCGAGGGGCAGCGAGGCTGCGGCGTCGAGCAGCGCGGCATACGCTTCCGTGAGGTCGGGCCCACGACGAACGCGAGCCGACTCCACTTCCTGCGAGACGAGGGACGCAGCGGGAGCGTTCATGGCGTGCGTCTTCATCGCAGCGCTCCCTTGCGGTCGGCGTCACTCGTCGCCTTGTCGAGATCGAGGATCTTCTGGCCCCCCACGTAGCTCTTCGTCTCGTACTTCGTGATCTTGCCGATCTTGCGGACGATCTCCGCCATGCGCTCGGCCTGGGCGATGATGATGTCGGCGGCGTTGTGGAGCGGCGATTCCTTCTCGAGCCGCCGGCACAGGAGCTCGGCGTACCCGATGATGCTCGTCAGCGGCTGGTTCAGCTCGTGAGCAGCGGCGCCGGCGAGCTCCGCCACCGCGGCGTGCTTCTCGCGCTCGCGCAGCTCTTCCTGCGTGCGCAGGAGCTTCGCCTCCATCCGGAGCTTGTCGCGGATATCCGTGAAGATGCCGACGGAGCCGACCGCGTGGTCGTTCTCCATGATGAGAGCCGCCGAGAGCTTCACGGCGATCACCTCGCCGTTGGAGTTCAGCATGTCGACGCGGTAGTCCTCGAGCCTCGCAGGGCCGGACGCGGCCGGGTCGCGAATCTTGCGCATCACCTCCCGCGCGACGCCGGGCGGGTAGAGCTTCTCGACGGACATCTTCCCGATGACCTCGCTCGGCTCGTAGCCGAACACCCGGGAAGCCGCGCGATTGAAGAGGAGCACGCGCCCGTCGAGGCTCGCCGAGACGATGGCGTCGACGGAGCTCTCGATCACGCGCTCGAAGAACTCCTTCGTCTGCTTGAGCTCGATCTCCGTCCTTCGCTCGGTGGTCACGTCGCGGAAGGTGAAGAGCACGGCGCCCTCCTCCCGGAGCACCGAGCTGAAATTCACGCTGAGGACCAGCTCCTCGCCGTGCTTCGGGCGGATCCGGACGTCGACCCCTTGCGGGTAGATGCTCTCGCGGAAACCGCGAGCGAGGCGGAGCGCGCGCTTCTGCTCCTCTTGCGGCAGCACCTCTCCGAGCTTGAAGTCCGCGAGGTCCGTCTCGGAGAAGCCCGTGATCTCTCGAGCTCGCGGGTTTGCGAAGAGGATGCGCCCGACCTGATCGATGACGACGATGCCGTCCGCCGAGCTCTCGAAGAAGTCGCGGTACCGCTGGAAGAGCTGCATGCGGTGCTCGGCCTCCGCGCGCGCCTCCACGTTCTCCTGTGTCTCCTTCTTCAGGTCCTGCAGGATGCGCGCGTTGCGGAGCGAGATCGCCGTCGCGTGCGCGACGGTCTGCAGCAGGGTCATCTCGTCCGTGTCGAACGCGACCGGCCGGCGCGCGCGCAGGAAGAGGACGCCCATGGCCCGACCCTCGTGCACCAGGGGCAGGAGCGCGAGCGACGCGAAACCGACGACCCCGTCGCGCTGGCGGACCGCGTCGAGAAGAGGGTGCCGGGTGGCGTCCCGGATGACCAGGGTCGCGCCCGTCGAGAGCGCCTCCTGGATCTCCGGGTATTTGTAGAGGGCGATGGGCAAATCGCGGAGCTGTTCGTTGTCGCTCGTTGCCACGACGTATCCGACGTCGGGCCGCTCGCCGAGCAGGACCAGGCTGCAACGGTCGACCTTGGCGATCGCCGCGAGACGAGTGACCAGCGTGAAGAGAATGTCGCGGATGTCGAGCCGCGATGCGAGCGTCTGGATCAGCTCCACGACGACGCGCAGATCGCGCTCGCGGTGGGCCAGGCGCTCGACGTAGTCCCTGATGCGCATCTGCCCGCGCACGCGCGCGACGAGCTCGGCGGAGCGGATGGGCTTCGAGCAGAAGTCGTCCGCGCCGCCCGCGAAGGAGCGCTCGATCGCCGTCTCGGAGTCGAGCGCCGTCAGCACCACCACCGGCAGGTGGGCCCAGGCTTCACTTTCGCGAAGGCGCCGCAGAAGCTCGTAGCCGTCCATGCCCGGCAGCATCACGTCCAGGAGCACGACCGAGGGGAGCTCTCCTTCGAGCCACTCGAGCGCCGTCGCCGCGTCGGACACCGCCACGGCCGAGAGCCCGGCCTGGGCGAGCAAGGCGACGATGACCTCTCGGCTGGCCGCGTCGTCCTCGACGACCAGGATCGGCTCGGTCTCCCGCACGGTGGCGAAATAGTAGGGCTAGGATCCAGGTGCGCGCAAACGGTGCCGGGCGCTTTTTCGCGTTGTGCAGAGCGTCAGTCGGTCAAAGCGTCCGGGACCGCCTCTATCGGCATGTCCAGCTGCGGCGCGAGCTTGGCCTTGTCGCCTACCACGACGATCACGGCGTGGTCGGGATCGAGTCGCTGCGCCTCCGCAGCAATCGCCGTGGGCGTCGTAGCATCCAGCACAGACGGATATTTCCGAAGGTAGTCGGCTGGCAGATCGTGGATGAAGAGCTCCTCGACGCGCTCCGCAACTTCCTCGGTGTGCGAGAGCGACGCGCCCAGGTGCTGCTCGAGAAGAGCGCGAGACAGGGCTACTTCGCCCTCCGATATCGGGTGCCCGAGCGCGGGATCCTTCGCCTTTCGGAGCTCCGTGAGGGCTTCCTTCAGCGCCGCTCCGGTGACGTCGCTTCGCACCGACGTCATCACGGCAAAGGCACCCCAGCCGCGCGTCGCGATGTCGAGCGACGTTGCGCCGTACGTGTAGGCGTGCGTCTCGCGCAGGTTCAGGTTCAGGCGCGACGTGAACACGCCGCCGAGGAGGCCATTCAGCAGCTCCCGTGCCTCGTAGCCGGGCTCTGACCGCTTCGGAAACGATTGCGCAATGAAGAGCGCCGACTGCACGGCGCCCGGTCGATCCACGACGAGCACTTTCGCCGGACCCTGCGCGAGGGTAGTCGGCCTCGTCGCCTCCGGTGCCGCCTTGGCGGTGCGTGCACCCGGGAAGAGCCCCGCGGCGAGCGGCTTGACGTCCGCCATGCCGACGTCCCCCACGACCACCAGGGCGAGGTTGCTCGCGACGAAGCTCTTCCCGTAGTAGTCGACGAGATCCGCGCGCTTCAGCGCTTCCACGTCGTGCCGCGAACCGCTGACCGGCGCTCCGGCGGCCGTGCCGAGCAGCACGCGCAACCCGACGAGTGACGAGAGCCGCGACGGGCTCTGCCGCTCCGCCTCGATGGAGTCGAGCCACTCGTGGCGGACGCGCTCGAGCTCCTTCGGTTGGAAGGCGGGCTTCTCGACGACCTCCGCCAGCAGGGCGAGGCCGTCCTTCATGTTCTCGCGCAGGGTCGTCATGGCGAGCCGCACGAAATCGCGGCCCGCCGACTGCTCGAGAGACGTGCCGAGCGACTCGACCGCTTCCGCGAGCTCGAGGGAGCTCTTCCGGGTGGTGCCCTCCGTCATCATTCGCACGGTCAGGGCCGCGAGCCCGCTCTTGCCTTCCGGCACGCGGCTCGCTCCGCCAAGCGCGACCACCGACATGGACACGACGCCCGCCGGACGGCGCACCACGAAGAGCGACATTCCGTTGTCGAGCTTCGAAGTCTCCACCGCGGGGTACTCGTGAACGGCGCGCGGCCCTTCCGGGGGCTC
>CAYUAW010000532.1:3010-4646 GCA_964442485.1 uncultured Polyangiaceae bacterium | reverse complement strand
CCGCCTTCTTCATGACCCTCGCCGACTTCACGACCTGGGGCAGGAACATCTTGCCCGCGCCGAAGAGGTCACCGACCACGCTCATGCCGTCCATCAGCGGTCCCTCGATCACCGAGAGCGGGCGCCCCAGCTTCGCACGTGCTTCCTCGGTGTCGCCGTCGATGTACGTGTCGATGCCCTTCACCAGCGCGTGCGACAGGCGCTCCTCGACGGTGCCCTTGCGCCACTCCTCCTCCTTCTTCGCGGAGGGAGCGTCGCCCGGCGAGCCCTCGCCCTTCAGCCGCTCGCCGAGCTCCACCAGTCGCTCGGTCGCGTCGGGGCGTCGGTTCAGGAGCACGTCCTCGACCAGCACCTTGAGCTCCGGCTCGATCTCCTCGTACACCTCGAGCATGCCGGCGTTGACGATGCCCATGTCCATGCCGGCCTGGATGGCGTGGAACAGGAACGCGGAGTGCATCGCCTCGCGGACCCGGTTGTTCCCGCGGAAGCTGAAGGAAACATTGGAGACGCCGCCGCTCACCTTCGCGTGCGGCAGGTGCGTCTTGATCCACCGCGTCGCCTCGATGAAGTCGACCGCGTAGTTGTTGTGCTCCTCCATGCCCGTCGCGACGGTCAGGACGTTCGGGTCGAAGATGATGTCCTCGGGGGGGAAGTCGAGCTCCGTCGTCAGTATCCGGTACGCGCGCTCGCAGATGCGGATCTTCTCGGCGAAGGTCGCGGCCTGACCCTGTTCGTCGAACGCCATGACGACCACCGCGGCGCCGTACTTCGCGACGGCGCGCGCGCGCTCGCGGAAGGTGTCCTCGCCTTCCTTCAGCGAGATGGAATTGACGATCCCCTTGCCCTGGAGGCACTTGAGCCCTGCCTCGATCACCTCCCACTTGGAGGAGTCGACCATGAAAGGAACCTTCGCGACCTCCGGCTCGCTCGCGAGCAGATGAAGGAAGCGGGTCATCGCGGGGACGCCGTCGATCATTCCCTCGTCCATGCAGATGTCGATGACGTTCGCGCCGTTTTCGACCTGCTGGCGGGCGATCGCCACTGCTTCCTCGTATTTGCCCTCCTTGATGAGCTTCGCAAACTTCGGGGAGCCTGCGACGTTCGTTCGTTCGCCGATCATCAGGAAGACGCCCGGCTGCTGCTTGAAGGGTTGAGAACCGGAGAGCCGCAGCGGCTTCGGCGATTGCTCTTCAGCCGCCGGGACCGGAAGCGCGCGCGGCGGCTGGTCCGCGAGGACGCGCGCGATGGCGGCGATGTGCTCCGGAGTGTTGCCGCAGCAGCCGCCGGCGATGTTGACTAGGCCGTTCTTCGCGAAATCCCCCAGGTAGCGCGCCATGTCGCCCGGCTCGAGGTCGAAGCCCGTTGGCGACAGTGGGTTCGGCAGGCCCGCGTTCGGATAGCAGGAGATCGCCGCCGCGGACTTCTCCGAGAGCTCGGCGAGGAACGGGTACATGAGGTCCGGCCCGAGCGAGCAATTGAGACCCACCGAGAGAGGCTTGACGTGCTCCACCGCGTTCCAGAACGCTTCCACCGTCTGCGCCGAGATCATCGTTTCTCCGCCTCGGCCGACCGCCGCGGAGATCATCACCGGGAGCTCCTTGCCGTCCTGGTCGAAGACCTCGCGGATGGCGACGAG
>CAYUAW010000532.1:1598-2910 GCA_964442485.1 uncultured Polyangiaceae bacterium | reverse complement strand
CGATCGGCCCACTCTCTGCATTGACGCGCCGACTGCTCGTTGATCTCCCAGGCGAGGTCGCCGAGGAATCTGTTCTCGATGATCTTCTGGTAAAACTCCGGATCCTTCCGCCCGCCGTGCTCGCGCGGGTCGTCGACGAAGAACTCGCTCTGGGCGATGCTCGTCGCGCCGAAGGTGTTCGTCTCGATGATGTCGGCACCAGCTTCCAGGAAGCGGCGGTGGATGTCGCCGATCATCTTCGGCTGGGTCAGCGAGAAGAGATCGCCGTTGTTCAGCAGGTCTTTCTTCGAGTTCTCGAAGCGAGCGCCGCGGATGTCGGCTTCCTTCATCCCGTAAGTACGGATGGTCGTGCCCATCGCGCCGTCGATGATGGCGATGCGGCGGCGCAGGAGGTCCGCGAGGGGATGATGCTGGGGCGATGTGCGCGAGATGGAGGCCAAGATTAGCTGCCCTTCGTTCTTCTCAGATTCGACGAAGCGTCGTGCGGTTTGTCGGCGATTCCGAGGACGACCTGGAGGTGCGGCTTCCGGCTTTCGCGGCACGCCACCTCGGCGATCGAGACGTCGAGGCCCGCGGCTGCGAGCATGGCCCTCACCGCGCCCGGTGAGAACCCCGCATGGCGTTCGCCGTATGGGGCCGTCACCTCTCGCTGCCGGTGCTCGTCCAAGCACAGCACTACCAGCCGGCCCCCGGGCCCGAGCACGCGAGCGCACTCGGAGAGCGCCCGCGGTGGATTCTCCGCATAGGTCAGCGTGTGGAACACCAGGACGGCGTCGAACGACTCGTCGGCGAAGGGGAGCGAATGCACATCGGCCACGAGCGCGCTCACGTGAGGAAACCGCGCGAGCCGTTCCTTCGCGACCTCGATGAGCCGCGTGTTCGTGTCGATACAGGTCAAGGAGCGGCAGTAGGGTGCAAGCGAGCTCGCCGCGGCGCCGTCGCCCGACCCCACATCGAGCACGTCACCTAGCTTCAGGAGTGCCGCGAGGCCGACCGTCAGGGATTGCCACGTGCGGCCGGGGGAGTAATAGCGCTCCAGCTCGTCGGCGATGGACTCGGGGAGCCCATCACGCCGTTCGGCCTCGAGCTCCTGCAGACGCGCCTGATCGCCCTCGAGCGTGGGATCGGCGGACCTCGCGGCTTCGTCGAGCAAGGTCCTTGCGGCCGAGGGCAGCGACTCGGTTGCGAGCGCGTAGAAGGACTGCGGGCCCTTGCGTCGATCACGTACGAAGCCCCCTTCACGCAGACGCCCGAGGTGCGTCGACACCCGCGACTGCGAGAGCCCCGTCACGCGCACGAGATCCGTCACGCA
>CAYUAW010000532.1:0-1498 GCA_964442485.1 uncultured Polyangiaceae bacterium | reverse complement strand
GGCTGCCGCAGGTCACGGCTGCGCCGAGCTCGCTGACGTCGACGACATGGTCCCCGTTCGCGTCCGTGAACGCGACGTCCGCGCTGCACACCATGTTGCCCCCGGTGAAGGCCTGAGGGCCACCGAAGCGGTCCCCGGCGAGAACGGTGTTCTGGCCCGTCACCGTCGTGGTGCCGTACACGTCGCAGTTCGCGACGGTGGTGTTGTTGCCGCTGATGGTGAGATTGCCGTCGATGACGCAGAAGACGAGCTTCGTGTTGTTCTTGTCGATCGTGACGTCGCCTTCGATGCGGACCCCGCGGACTTTCGCGTTGTTCTTCTGGATGTCCACCGTGCCGCCGATGACGGAGACGGCGGGGCCTTCGCCGTAGATGGCGTCGTTGTTGCCAGCGAGCGTGACGTCGCCTGCGACGTCGACGCCGTCGTTCGCTCCGTCGATGACGAGCAGAGCATTGTTTCCGACGCTCGCGCTGCCGGACGGCCCCGCGGCGGGTACGTTCGTGACGACGAGATCCGGCTTGTAGCAGATGACGTCGACGACCTTGCCCTGGGCGTCGACGACGACGTCGGCGGCGTCTTGATTCTCGCACTGGCCTACTGCGGTGCTGCACTCCGCCGATGCGCAGCCGCCCGGCGCGGGAACGGTGCCGTCGTCCGTCTTGTCGCCGACCACGGTTACGTCGCCTGGATGGTAAGGCACGCCGCCCGCGAACGAACCGGACGTGTTGCCGCCACATGCAGCGGGAGAGGTGGCGAGGAAACAACAGAACAGCAGGCGCGGGATGAGAGGGCTCTGGATCATGCGTCGTCCTGAGCCATTCCCGCGCGAGGTTCTCGGGGATGGCCCTGTCTTAGACGGACGCGCTGCGTTCGTTTTATGAAGACGGAATTCTTCCCTTGAGACGGCTAGTTGAATAGACCTCGTCGGCGCGTGACCATGCCGTAGATCGCCAGCACCACGAGAGCGCCCACGGTCGACGCGATGATGCCAGGTCCGTCGTTGGGCGAATGGTACCAGCCCGCCGCGCGGCCGAGCGTGCCCGCAACGAAAGCGCCCACGATGCCGAGCAGCATGGTGAGGATGATTCCCCCGCCCTGACGACCAGGCATGACGAGCTTCGCGAGCGCGCCCGCGATGAGACCCACGATCAACATTCCGATGAAACCCATGGTCCGCTCCTTTGGACGGTATTTGCTTTCGTCCGTCCTTCGCACTACTGAGTGCATCCTCCGTGCCGCGAGCATCTGTCCGACGATCTGATGAAAGATGCGCGAACGGACTCCTTGCCGCTGGCCAGTCATCGTCGTCCGCCGAACGACCGCACGCGCGCACCTGGGATCAAATGCAACACCCCGAGGTCAGCGAGCCGGACTCGCAGCAGCAGCGAGCGCGACTACAGCGGCCGCTCGTCCGTGATCGCCACGTGAACGATACGATGGCCGACGCCGCCGATGTCGGCGAGGTCTCCGTCGATCCCGCCTCCCGGAATCGGCTGCT
>CAYUAW010000531.1:3013-4662 GCA_964442485.1 uncultured Polyangiaceae bacterium | reverse complement strand
CGGCATGGTCATGAAGCTCCCCCTCGCCGGCGGATCGGCGGTCACCCTTGCGAAGGGCCAGAACACCGTCTTCGACCTCGCCATCGATTCGACCAATGTCTACTGGAACGACTGGGGCCAGCAGACCCTGACGATGACGAACGGCTCTCTCATGAGCGTCCCGATCGCAGGAGGAACGCCGACGACGATCGCTGCGCAGCTACAGCCCTACGACCTCGTCGTCGACGGCACGAGCCTCTACGCCACGGTGAACTTCGCCGTCCCGAGCCACGGCACGATCGTGAAGATCACGCCGAAGTAAGCCCGAAGAGGAGACGACCGCCAGGACGCTCGTCGCGAACAGTCGAGAGATGGGGCAAAGAGAGGGGGGGCGGCGTTCTTGTCGCTCCCCCGGGGGGGACTTCAGCGATAACGTGCTTTCCAGCGCGGAGAGCCCGTGAATATCCAGATTCTCATCGATTCGATCGTCCGCCAGACGACGATCCTCATCGCCCAGCTTGCCACGGCTGGCGGCGCGAGGGCGCCGCTCGCGCATATCGCGAACCAGGTCTTTCTCGACCTCGTCCGAGAGCTCGACGAGCAGGGGTGAGCCGGAAGGTCGGCGCCGACATGTTCGGTCTGGCGCTCCGCAGCTACCAGAGGAAGATCCAGCGCCTCACCGAGAGCAACACCGACCGCGGACGCTCGCTCTGGGAGAGTCAGGCAACGTGCGTCGCGACCTCGAGCACCGACCCGGCCTGCGGCGCAACGTCGCCCGCGAAGGCCTGCGACGTGCCGTGCGTTGCGACGGCCGACTGCGACGCGACCCCCGGCGCACCCGTTTGCGTCTCGGGCTTCTGTCGGTCCATTGCAACAGCGACGATGCCGCCCAGGAAAGCAGGCGAAGTAGACGGCGGAGTGTCGGGCGCAGCCGGGAAAGGAAGCGGAGGTCGCTCGACCTCGGGCGACGCGGCGATCGACGGAGGCGGAGGCGGCTCCGACGCTTCGCTCGGCTCCGGCGGCGCCGGAGGCCCACCGAGTGGAACCGGAGGGGCCGGAGGCGGATCCGGCGGAGCGAGCGCGGGTGGCGACGCGGGGGATGCTGCAGCGCCCGATTGCGAGACGCGAGTTCTCTACGATCCGAAGAACTGCGGGCGGTGCGGGCATGATTGTCAGGGAGGGATCTGCGCTTCGGGGATCTGTCAGCCGACGACCCTGGCACTCGGGCAGAGCACGACGCGCTCCATCGCGGTGGACGAGTCGAACATGTACTGGATCACGAACACCACGCTCAACAAGGTCCCGGCAAAGGGAGGAGCTGCGCTCGGAGCGATCACGCCCCTTGCGAGCGGGCTGACGGAGCCGCAGGTAGTCGCGGCGGGCGGCAATGCCGTGCTCTGGACCAGCTACGCGGACAGCGCGAACGTCGCCTCGGTCCCGAAGGCGGGCGGGCCGGTGGTCGGCGTCGCGACGGGCAAGTCACAGCGGCCGATCGGGCTCGCCGTCGACGCGAACTACGCATACTGGGGTCCGACGACGACCGACGCGGTCGAGCGCGTCCCGCTCGCTGGTGGGAGCGTTGTGCCGGTCGTGTCCGGAGCTGGAGCGCCCTATCGCATGGCACTCGACTCCACGAACATTTACTGGACCGAGCGAACCAACGGCCTCGT
>CAYUAW010000531.1:0-2913 GCA_964442485.1 uncultured Polyangiaceae bacterium | reverse complement strand
TCACGGCAGCGGCGTCAGCCGCAGGAGCTCCGTCGAGCGCATGTCGGCCAGTGCAAGCTGGCCCGTGGAAGAGAGCTCGATGCCGCGGAAAGCATGGTGCTCTCCGGGCCTCACGGAGCCGAGCGTGGAGAGGTTGGTGTAGAGAACGCCGCTGGGGGCGCCAGCGGCCCAGGTGGAGACGTCGACATAGCCGAACTGAGAGGCGGTGGGGTCGTCCGGGGCGTCGCTTTCGTTGGTGAGGGTGAACCAGAGGTGGTTCGAGCGGACCGCGACAGAGTGCAGGGCCATCCCGGCCCATGCCTTCGGGACGTAAAGCTCGGTGATGCACGGGTTCTTTCCGTTCACGAGCGACTCGCAGGCGCTCGGCGTCGCGTACTTCTTGTCGAACCGCAGGAGATCCATGTCGGAGTATTCTCCGACGTAGACTGCGTTGGCGTCGACGCGGAGCTGCCACGGGAATCCCTGGAAGAGCACCGAGACGATCGATGTGTTGGTGTGCGGGGGCGGCAGCGGATACAGCTTGAGCGCGCCCGACGCGACCGTGTAGCGGCCGAGGACCTTGCCGGTCATGTCCGTGAACCAGATGTACCCTTGCGAGTCCCATTGCAGGTGGGTGGCTCTCCCGGCCGCCGCCGGCAGCAGCACCTCGTGCAAACAGCGGGTCTGCGACGGTGAGCTGCAATGGTTCGCCGCCGCCGCCGCGGCGACGGCCGCGGGATCCGAGTAGTCGAGGAGGTCGTCGCACGCGCCGGTGAAATCGCCCGGCACGAGCCAGCTCAGGGCCGACTGGGTCGCCGACGGTCGAGACTCCGCGACCCAGAGGCGCGTACCGTCCCACGCCGAGCCGATGATCTCGTTGTCGTCGCCCGGCACGTGGATGGTGCAGAAGCGGTCGTCGTAGGGCGTTGCCGCGCTGTCGGTCGCCGATTTGTCGAATCGCACGAGGCGGCTGTGATTGGGGAACGTTCCTTGATGAAGGAGTGTCCCGCCCTCGGTGAACCAGATAGAGCTTCCGACCGCGAGCACCTTCTCTCCGAGGGCGGTGACGCTGCTCGAGCCGTCGAAGCCGAGCGGATTGCCGAACGGCGCGACGGGCGAGAGCAAGCCCGACTGCGAGTCCAGGTTGTGCCTCAGCGGCACGTCGTGATGGGTGAGCACGCCGGCTTGCACGTGCGCGACACCCTTGCTGAACTCGCCGAGCCCCCAGATGTCGCCCGAACTGTCGAACGTGATGTCGAGGGGAGAACCGGTGGTGCTGCGGGTCCACACGTCGAACGCCGAGGCGGTGAACGCCTGTTGCCAGGGCACCTCCGTCCACACGGGCACCGACGCCGGCGAGCCGACGACGATGTCGTGGTAGGTGTTGTCCTGGCTGATCACCATCGCCAGGTCGGCCCCTGTGTCCACGTGCGTGCCGCTCGCGGCGACGCCGTAGAAGGTCCCCGTTCGCGGTGCATTGAGGTTGACGGTTCCGCCCGCGTCGGGGGCGAGGGTGCCGACCAGGCCGCCCTCGAGGACGAGCCCGCCCGAGGCCGCCGTGAACGTCAGCGTTCCAGCGCCGGGTGAATAGATCTCCCACCGGTTGCTGCAGTGGATATCCCCGGGCTTGAAGTCGCAGGTCGTGATCGAAACCTGATGGATACCGCTGGTGAGCTGCGCCGCGGTGAACGTGTACTGGGGCGCGCTCACCCACGTGCTCACGCCGAGGGTCGGCGCGTCGACGTACCAGCCGTTTCCGGAGCCGGACCAGGTCAGCGTGACGGGCTGACCGGCGGGTACGAATTCACGGTATTCACCGGCGATCTTCGCTCCCTCGACGGAATAGGTGACTTCCACGTTGCTGCTGCAGAACTCCTGCTCGGAGGGCGCGGGCGCCTCGCAATAAGCGAGGCTGTAGCTGTTCTGTCCGAGGCCGAGTGACCCGGCCGACACGGAGTAGCTGCCGCTCGCGGGAAACTGGGTTCCGAGGGTGAAGAAGGAGCCCGGCGGAGTGACGCGTACGTACCCCGGTCCGGCATGGGTCCACGAGAACGTCTGCGGCTGCACGTCGTACATGTCCACGTGGATGGGCAGGTTCGTGGCCACGGGCGGGGTGAGTGAATCCGGGACGTTCGCCTCGACGACGGCCGTCCGCGTGCCGCTCGCGTTCGTGGCGGAGAGCACGTAGCGGTAGACCCCCGGGTCGCGGACTCGTAGCGTCACCGAGCATCCCACCTTCTCGGTGGCGGGGCAGGACACCGGCTCGGGCCCGACGTCCTCGTAGATGTAGACCTGGTTGCCCGTCACACCGCCCGTGACGTTCCAGTTCAACTTGATGCGATTCAAATCGGTCACGGTTGCAGTGAACGACTGAATGGTCGGCACCGCCGCCGCCGCCACCCGCGGAACGCTCGATAGAGCAAACACCGCCACCCAGAACCCCGGCGTCCTCATCCGACGAAAGTATCTGGCTGGCGTGCGTTGCGCCAGTCCCCGGCTGCCGGCAGCTTTGTCCGCTCGGTAAGACATCGCAACGCATTCAGCATCGTGTATGTCTTATCAGGAAGACATGCCTGGGACCCCTCGCCGCCACATGTCTGTTCCGGAAGGCATCCGGATTGCTTGTACACACCGCCCGTCTTGCCCGGCTGACGGCATGCAATAAAGCTGGCCGGTCGGGTGTTACCGATCGGACATCATGGCTCGCAGACGGAGGCGGTATGTCCGCCCGACAAGACAAAAGACGCCTGCCTCGAACGCGCTTTTCGCGGCAAGGAGGGCGGCGAGGCTGAGGCTCGACCAGACGGCGAAGGGGCTCGGCGTCCACCCTCGCACGGTGACTCGCTGGGAGGTCGGGGAGGCGCGGCCATCGCGGGCCAGGTGGTCGAGCATAGCGGCGTTCTTCGTCCGCTACGCGCCCGAGGCCGCGGTCAA
>CAYUAW010000530.1:0-4662 GCA_964442485.1 uncultured Polyangiaceae bacterium | reverse complement strand
AGACGGCTCAGGCGCTCGGCTGGTGCAACCCGATGGAGCCGGAGCTCGCGGCGTTATTCCACCGGGTGATCGGCACGCTCGTCCGATTGACGAAGTCTCGCTTCTGACGGAACGCGCCGTGGCGCGGGAAGCAATCCGCCCGCGCCGCGGCGCGCGACTCAGTGACTCCTGCGCACGGCCCCCGACCTCGACCCCCGACCCCCAACCCTGCCCTCGCTCTGGCCCTACCCCTAGCTCTGGCCCTATCCCTAGCTCTGGCCCTACCCCAGCCCCTACGAAAGCAGCATCGCGCCGAGCCGCGCGAGGATCCCAGCGAAGACGCCGGCCACGAGATCGTCCGCCATGATCCCGACGCCCGCCGGCCGTGCGTGCTCTGCCGCGCGGATGGGGCCGAGCTTCGTGATGTCGAAGAACCGGAAGAGGACGAACGCCGCGACGGCGAAGGCCGCCGAGTAGGCGCGCACGGCGGCCATTGCAATGAGGACGCCCGCGACCTCGTCGACGACGACGCGCTGGGGATCCTCTTCGCCGAGCGTGTCGGAGATGCGCTGCGACGCCCAGGTGCCGAGCACGGTGATCACGAGGATGACGCCGCAGTGCACGGAGAGTGGCAAGCGGATCAGCAAGAGGTGCAGCGGAACGGCGCCGAGCGAGCCGACCGTGCCCGGAGCTTTCGGCGACTGGCCGCAGCCGAACCACGTCCCGACGACGAAGGCCAGGCGATCGAGCGGTGTCAGTTCGTGCGCGCCGGAGCGGTCTGGTCGCTGCACGGGAAGGCCTGCTCGCAGGTCAGCTGTTGTTCACGGTGCACGACAGGGCGCGCGCCACCCAGGCGCCGCGCTCCGTCTGCCATGGTCCGGTGACGTCCCAGCGCAGATCGACCGAGTCGAGCCGCGACAGGAACTTCACCTTGCAGGTGACGTCGAAGCGGCCCTCGCGCTTCACCGGGATCGCCGCGGGCGGCTCGCGGTGGAGCCGCATCGCGACCTCCGGCTGTGCCCAGAGGCCGGCGAGAAGGATGAGCGCGTTGTCCGGCGACGTGCGGTACGGCACGATGATGTTCGGACGGTTGTCGTCCGCCGGATCGTTCGGGCCTCGGCCCCACAGGTTGTGATCCGCCCCGAACTCGCAGTGGGTTCCCTCCGGGTTCGTGGCGCTCGCACAGGCGAGGCGCGTCGAGTCGGCCGTGACGAGCGTGACGCGCACCTCGGCCTCGCTGCCCTCCTTCCACTTCGCGAAGTCCGTGTGCAGGTCCTCCGGTGGCGCGACATTCATCACGCAGGAGTTGAACCGGGGGTTCGCGATGAGGCCCAGGCCGAGCAGCATTGCCACGCCGATCCAGAGCCGGCCAGCGAGCACGGGCTTCGCCTCCACCGGTGGTGGACGCGGGGGAATTCGCTTCTGCTCCTCTGCCATGGCGGCCAGCCTGATACCCCAGAACCGCCTGCGCTGTCACTCGAATGGGCGGTTGAGGTCCAGGGGTAGGGTCCTGGCGGCGCCGCACGCGGCGTTCAGGGCGGGCTGGAGCGCCGGATTTCGCTCGAGCTGATGTCCCAACGCCCCGGAACTTCCACGCAGAGATCGCGCGGCGCGTCGGCCAGATCGTGCAGGGTGACGAGGGTGCCGTCCATTACCCGGCTCGTGACGTAGAACCGCGTGCCGAGCCTGCGGAACTCGTCGACGAGCGCGTCGACGGCCGGACCCCAGCGAGGATCGAGCATCCGGACCAGCGCGTCCGTGCCGATCACGAAGTGACAACCCGGGTAGCGGCGCGCCTTGTCGAGGTAGAGCGGCTCCCCGTGCGTGAAGAGCACGTCGTTGCCGCGCAGCAAGCGTGCCCGGCGGAGGAGGTCCGTGAACGGCACCGCAGGCTTGTGAGGAGGCTCTGCCGTGACCCAGAACACGGGGTGGTCGCCCGTCATCCGCTTCACCGCGGCGGCCATGCCGAGATGCCCCTCGTGCGGCGGATCGAAGGTGCCAGGGAAGGCGAGCGCCACCTTTTCAGGCAGCGGCTCGCGGGCTCCGGTGGCTCGCCAGAGCGGCCTCGCGAAGAATCGCTCCCGTCCGAGCTCGACCGCGCTCGTGCGCGTGAACGGACCGACGAGCGGCGCGACCGCGTCGCTCGGATGCCCAACGGCGTCGAGCAGGGCCACGAGCCCCAGATGGTCGGCGCGCTCGCCGTCGCTGTCGCGCGCGGCGTTGCCCGACGCTCGCTCGAGCTCGGCGTAGTAGAGGAAGCTTGCCGCGGTGGACACGCTGGCGACGTGGATGCGGTGGGGGCCGCGGTGTGGCCGTAGCGACGCGACCGACGCCGTGACCGCGATGCCCACGGCGTTTCTGCCCGCGCCGGCGTGCATGAACGCGACCGACGCGAGATCCATCGCTGTGGCCTCCGAGCCGTAGCGCTCCGGCGTGAAGCCGAGGTAATCGTCGATCGCGCTTTCCGCGTACGGGAAGCTCGCCCCGACGAGGAACGACGACGCGCCGGGCACCGACCACAGGAGCTGCTGGAGCCCCGCGCCGGCGCCCGTGCAGACGACGTGCACGGCCGCGCTCGCGTCGTCGCGCAGCCGTTCCACGAGGTGCGTCAGGAGGCTCATCGACAATCCGAGAAGACCGCGGCGAAGAGGGCGTCAGCGAGCTTCTGGTGAGCGGCCGGGCCGAAGTGGAGGCCGTCGTGAAATGGCGTGGCGAGAGCATCACAGAGCTTCTCCGGCTGCCCGCACGAGAGGAGCGGATAGGTGTCGACGACGAAATCCGCCGCGCCCGTCTTCTGCTGTGCGATGATCCAGCGGTTCAGCTCGAGCGTCGTCGCGCCGCGCGCCTCCGTGAAGTAGCGCGAGAACCCGCCCCAGGGTGACACCGTCAGCGCGATCACCTTCGCTCCGTGTCCATGCGCCGCATCGTACATCGCGGAAAGATCCTTCGCGATCTTCGCGACGGTGCGCCCCGCGGTGAGGTCGCTGTACAGATCGTTGACGCCGCCGAAGACGATGAGATGCGTGTAGGCTTCCGAGGGCGCCGCATAGACGTCCTTTTCGAGACGCCTGCGCATCTGGTTGACCATGTTGCCGCCCTTGCCGTAGCCGTCGAAGCGGCTCTCGGGGCAGCGCTCCTGGAGGCGCCGCAGGTAAAGTCCGCCGTGAGAGCGGAAGTCGGTGAGCGAATCGCCGATGGCGGCGACCACGTAACGGCGCCGCGGCCCGTCCGTCTTCGCGCTCGCCGGAGTGACCGCCGGCAGGCTGTCCGGGACGTCATCCGTCGCGAGCAGGGCCGGGAGAGGCTCGGCCTCGGACGCCGACGGCAGCGGCGCCGCGACGGGCGGTGGCACGACGGCGGCGGCTGCCGCAGAAGTGGGCTCCGCGGCACCGGTGCGCGCCGGTGCGCGACAGCCGAAGGCGAACGAGAGCGCGAGCGCCGCGCCCGACGCGCCGAGGTGAAGACGACCGACGCGCACCATCGCTTCGAGAGCAGTTACCCGGTGGTACGAAGCTTGCGGACGACCTCGCCCACGAGCTTGCCGTCGACCACGGCGGAGGTCGCCTTCAGCGCCTTCATGGCGATGCCGGTCGCCTGCCCGTCGTTGCCGGCGCCGCGGATGGCGTCCTTCACCCCGGCGAGGGCGGCCTCGATGTCGGCAGCGCCCAGCGATTTCGGCAGCAGCTCCTCCAGGATGGCGATCTCCTCTTCCAGCGTCTTCTTCTGCTCGGGCGTGGGCGAGGCGTCGATGGTCTCGCGGTTCGACTTGACGAGCTTCCGGATGATCGCGAACCCCTCCTCGTCCGACAGGGAGCCCTTGCGGGCCTCGACCGTCTCGAGCTCGCCGAGGGCGACCCCGAGGATCTCCTTCTCGAGGGTCCGCCGCGCCTTCAGCGCAGCCCGCATCCGCTCCTTCATCTGGCCGATGAGCATCCTTCCTCGTTAGTGGTGCGCGCCCTCCGCCGCAACCTTCGCCCCCCGTCCGGCCCTCGCTTTTCACGATTGCACGCGCACTTCCCGAAGTATCGTGCCGGCGACGATGCCCACGATCGCCGAGACCTACCGGCTCACGCGGAAGCTCCCCGACCTTCCGTGGAACCAGTACGTGTGCCGGCCCGTCGCGGCCGTCGTCGTCCACGCGCTCGCCGACACCCGCGTCACGCCGAACCAGATCACGCTCGCGTCGCTCGTCGTCGCGGCGTGCGCGGCCGCGCTCCTCGTCGTGCTTCCCGCAGGCTCGACCGTGGCGCTCGTCGTGGCCGTGCTCGTCTTCGAGGCGTCGTACGTCCTCGACTGCGCGGACGGCATGCTCGCGCGCCTGCGCAATCAGCAATCGACGGCGGGGCACCTGTTCGACTTCCTCATGGACGAGATCAAGGCGTTCGCGATCCTCGGTGCGTCGTCGGTGAGGCTCTGGCTCGAGCACGGACGGGACGAGCGGTACCTGCTGCTCGGGATCTTCGGTCTCGTCTCGCTCGCGACGGGAGTCGCACTCACGACCTTCGTCCGCCGTCCGGAGATCGAGCCACCGCGAGCCGTGACACCAGGCACCCCGGCGCCCACCGCGTCGAGGTCGCCGATCGGGATGATCGTCGGGCTCGTGGAGCGCGTGGCGAAGCTCGTGATCCATTACCCGTCGTACATATGGATTGCGGCGCTCGCGGGTCGGCTCGACTGGTACCT
>CAYUAW010000529.1:3612-4712 GCA_964442485.1 uncultured Polyangiaceae bacterium | reverse complement strand
GAAGGGGACGCCTGCTCGACCGACGAGGAAGGCACTGCCGTCTGCATCGGGACCGACCGCCGCATCACGTGCCGCGGCGGCAAGCAGACCATCGACTTTTGTCGCGGCGAGAAGGGCTGCAAATCCGAGGTCGGCATCGTCCGGTGCGATCAGTCGAAGGCGGAGCCTGGCGACCCGTGCACGGGCCAGACCCACGCCTGCACTCTGGACGGCAAGGTCGTGCTCGCCTGCCACGACGGCAAGCTCGCCGTGGTCGCGAGCTGCCCGGGGGAGGGGGGCTGCAGCATCGCCGAGGGCAAGATCGACTGCGACCTCGGGGCGAAGGGCGACGACAAGAAGAAGAGCGCCGCTCTGCCGAAGTGACGGCGGTGGCCGCGGACGCGCTCACTCCGCAGCGTAGAGCGTGATCCCCTTGTGAAAGCCCCAGGGACGCAGGGGGCCGCCGATCTCGTGGAAGTGCTGCTCGAATCTCGCGACGACGGATTTTCCGCCGTCCTCGATCACGATCTCACTTCCGACCGGTGAGTCGAACTTCCACAGGACGTCTTCGGCCTTCTTGATGAGCGATGGCGTGAGCTCTTCCGGCGTGAGCTTGCGCATCACCACCGGCGGCAGATCTTCGACCTTCATCACCGGAGGAGCCACCTGCGGTAGCATTGCCGCGCCCGCCGAACGCACCAGGTGAGGCATCCCGGACGGCCTGTGCGGGTGCAGATTCAAGAAGTGCGCCGCGGCGAGAGCGGTGCAGATGCTGAGCGCGAAAGCGACGGCCTTGCTCATGATTGCCCTCGTTGCCCGGTTTCCCCGTTCTGCCCTGGTCGTGGCGGCAGATGCAACGGACGGCGGCTCTGGATGGAGCCATTCCGTGCGATTGCTCCCGTCATTACCATCGCGATGATGTGAGTCGCACGTTCCCCGAGTCGAGTCAACCGAGACCAACACAGGATCAAGGCTGTTTTGATGTGAGGGGATTTTTTTGAGCGGTGGGCTTTTCCCACGCGCCCGGGCCGATGACGCCTCGTCGACTACGTGTGACAAGTACAGTTGTCGATTGAGGGAGAGGCGGCCCCTCGACTTCGGTTCACGCATGACTCGTAACA
>CAYUAW010000529.1:0-3512 GCA_964442485.1 uncultured Polyangiaceae bacterium | reverse complement strand
GGCCGCATTTTCGACCGCAATTTCTCGTGAAACGCGCGGGGGGGATTTGGCACGGTCGCGGCGGGGCCGCTGTGCTAGACGCGGCGGGACCCTGGCGCGAGCTCGGGTCGAACTGAACAGGCGCGAGCTCGGGTCGAACGGACCCAGACCCGAGCTCGGGTCGAACGGAACAGTCACATGCCGCGTCGCGATGACATCCAGAAGATCCTGCTCATCGGCTCGGGGCCGATCGTCATAGGGCAGGCGTGCGAGTTCGACTATTCGGGCACCCAGGGCGCGAAGGCGCTGACCGAGCTGGGGTACGACGTCGTGCTCGTCAACTCGAACCCGGCGACCATCATGACGGACCCGGAGCTGGTCCGCCGTACGTACATCGAGCCGCTCGAGCGCGAGTCCCTGCGCGCGATCATCGAGCGCGAGCGGCCCGACGCGCTGCTCCCGACCCTCGGCGGCCAGACGGCCCTGAACCTGGCCCTCGACCTGCACGAGTCGGGCGTGCTCTCCCAGCACGGCGTTCAGCTCATCGGCGCGCAGGTCGACGCCATCCGTCGCGCGGAGGATCGCCAGCTCTTCAAGGAAGCGATGGCGCGTGCGGGGCTCGAGTGCCCGCGGTCCGGCTACGCCCGCAGCATCGAGGAAGCGCGGAAGGTCGTGGAGACGACGGGCTACCCCGTCATCCTCAGGCCGAGCTTCACCATGGGCGGGCAGGGCGGCGCCATCGTGGACCGCCCGGAGGACTTCGACGAGAAGGTCGAGTGGGCCCTCTTCAATTCGCCCACCCACGAGGTCCTCGTCGAGGAGAGCGTCCTCGGCTGGAAGGAGTACGAGCTCGAGGTCATCCGCGATCGCGCGGACAACTTCATCGTCATCTGCTCCATCGAGAACATCGACCCGATGGGCGTCCACACGGGGGATTCCATCACCGTCGCTCCGGCAATGACGCTGACGGATCGCGAGTACCAGCGGCTCCGCGATATGTCGCGCGCCGTGATGCACGAGATCGGCGTCGAGACCGGCGGGTCGAACGTGCAGTTCGCCGTCAACCCGAAGGACGGACGCGTTCTCGTCATCGAGATGAACCCGCGGGTGTCGCGCTCGAGCGCGCTCGCGTCGAAGGCGACCGGCTACCCCATCGCGAAGATCGCCGCGAAGCTCGCGGTCGGCTTCACGCTGGACGAGCTCCAGAACGACATCACCAAGACGAGCGCCGCCTTCGAGCCGACCATCGACTACGTCGTCGTGAAGTGGCCAAGGTTCGCGTTCGAGAAGTTCCCGGGCTCCGACCCGCGCCTCGGCACGCAGATGAAGAGCGTGGGGGAGGCGATGGCCATCGGTCGCACCTTCCCGGAGGCGCTGCAGAAGGCCGCGCGCTCTCTCGAGACGGGCAAGGAGGGCTTCGTCAGCCTGGTCGACAGGATCGACTACCGCACCATCACCTCGGTGCCGAAGCCCGGGCGCGATCTCGCGCTCGAGGCGCCGCCGGAGGTGAAGCCCAGGCCCACCCTGCCGCCGCCCGCTCCCGGAGAGGTGAAGGACGCCATCGGCAGGCTCATCGGAGTGGCGACCGCCGACCGGCTCTTCTACGTGGGCGACGCGCTCCGCGCGGGGTTCTCCGTGGAGGAGGTGCACCAGAAGACGGCCATCGATCCGTGGTTCCTCGAGCACCTCGACATGATCGTGAAGCACGAGGCCGTCATCCGCGACGCCAAGTCACTCGACGCGGAGTTCTTCGGGGCGGCGAAGCGACTCGGCTTCAGCGACGCGCAGATCGGCAAGCTCCGGGGTTCGACCGAGGCGGAGGTCCGCACGGCGCGTCTGCGCGCCGGGGTCACGCCGTCCTTCCTTCGAGTCGACACATGCGCGGCGGAGTTCGTGGCGCACACGCCGTACCTGTACTCCTCCTACGAGTCGGAGAGCGAGTCGGAGGTCAGCGGTCGGAAGAAGGTCATCATCCTCGGCGGGGGCCCGAATCGCATCGGGCAGGGCATCGAGTTCGACTACTGCTGCTGTCACGCGGTCTTCGCACTGCGCGAGCTCGGGCTCGAAACGGTGATGGTCAACTGCAACCCCGAGACTGTCTCAACCGACTACGACACGTCGGATCGGCTCTACTTCGAACCGCTCACTCTGGAGGACGTGCTCGCGATCTGCACCGAGGAGCAGAAGAAGGGCGAGCTCCTTGGCGTCATCGTGCAGTTCGGCGGGCAGACGCCGCTCAAGCTCGCCGTGCCGCTCGAGCGCGCCGGGGTCAAGCTCCTCGGCACGTCCGCGGACGCCATCGATCGCGCGGAAGATCGGGAGCGCTTCGACGCGCTCCTCGGCAAGCTCGGCCTGTCCCGGCCCTCCGCCGGCATCGCCCGGAGCGTCGACGAGGCCGTGGGCATCGCGCAGAACATCGGCTTCCCGGTGCTCGTCCGGCCCTCGTACGTCCTCGGCGGGCGCGCGATGATGACGTGCTTCAACGAGAGCGAGCTCCGCGCATACGCCGAGCTCGCGATCGAGGCCGCACGCGAAGCGGGGACGCAGATCCTCCTCATCGACCAGTTCCTGAAGAACGCCGTCGAGGTCGACGTCGACTGCGTCGCCGACGGACGGACGGCCGTCATCGGCGGCGTGATGCAACACATCGAGGAGGCCGGCGTCCACTCCGGCGACTCGACCAGCGTGCTGCCGCCCCACTCGCTCGACCTCGACATCGTCGCGGAGATCGAGAGCCAGGTTCGCCGCATGGCGGTCGAGCTCGGCGTCGTCGGGCTGATGAACGTGCAGCTCGCGGTGAAGGATCGGAAGATCTACGTCCTCGAGGTCAATCCGCGGGCTTCGCGCACCGTCCCCTTCGTCTCGAAGGCCACCGGGCGACCGCTCGCGAAGATCGCCGCGAAGCTCATGGTCGGGCACACCCTGGAGGAGCTCGGCGTGCGCGAGATTGCCTTGCCGACCCACGTCTCCGTCAAGGAGTCCGTGTTCCCGTTCAACAAGTTCCCCGGAGTCGACACCATCCTCGGCCCGGAGATGAAGTCGACGGGAGAGGTGATGGGCATCGCGACCGACGTCGCGGTCGCCTTCGGCAAGTCGCAGCTCGCCACGGGGTCGAAGGTCCCGCGCGGCGGCAGCGCGTTCGTCAGCGTCAACGACGACGACAAGATCGCCGCCTGCCACGTCGCGCGGCGCCTCCGGAATCTCGGCTTCGGCATCGTCGCGACGCGCGGCACCGCCCAGGTCTTCGAGCGCGCGCGCATCCCCGTCGAGCACATCAACAAGGTGAAGGACGGCTCGCCGCACATCGTGGACGCCATCCGCGCGGGCACCATCCACCTGGTCGTCAACACGACCCAGGGCACGCAGGCGATCCGCGACAGCTACGCCATCCGGCGAAGCGCCCTGCTAGCCAACGTCCCTTACTTCACGACGATGTCGGCGGCGCTTGCGGCGGTGTCGTCTCTCGAGGCGATTGCGCTCAGCGGCGGGATCACGCAGGTGCGCAGCATCCAGGAGTGGCACTCGCGCTCGCG
>CAYUAW010000528.1:0-4715 GCA_964442485.1 uncultured Polyangiaceae bacterium | reverse complement strand
CGAGCTCCGTCGATCTCGTGGTCTCGTCGCCGCCGTACCCGGGAGTGTACGACTACGCGCACCACCATGCCGCGCGGCTGCGCTGGCTCGGGCTCGAGGCAGAGCCCTTCGAGCGTGGCGAGATCGGCGCGCGGCGCAAGCTCCGCGGCCGCGATCGCGACGAGGGCATGGCGGCGTGGGAGAACGACTTCGTGAAGAGCATGGGCGCACTCGGCCGCGTACTCCGCAAGGACGCCTGCGCCGTGCTCGTCATCGCCGATTCGGTCGTCCAGGGGCGCGCGCTGTATGCCGACGAGACCATGGATCGGCTCGCGCCGCGCGCGGGCCTCTCTGTCGCTGCCGTGGCGTCCCAGAAGCGCCCGCACTTCCACGAACCGAGCCGCGACGCCTTCAAGGGGCATCCGCGTCGCGAGCATCTCTTCGCGCTCGTCAAGAACGCGCGCGGCCGAGGGTGACATGGTCGGTCGCACGCGCGGCGCGACGGAAGACGCACTCCTCGGCGAGCTCGAGGAGCTCTACCGTCGCGTGGACGCGGCGTACGCCGGTTCGAGCTGTCCCGCGACCACCGAGTGCTGCCGCTTCGGCGTCACCGGGCGCGAGCCGTACGTGACTTCGATCGAGGTAGCCGCCGTGGAGCGCGCCGTTCGCCGTCGGGGCGGAGCGCTGTCGCGCAAGCGTCGCGCGTTGCCCCTCTTCGAGGGCGCGGGGCGCGAGCGCATCTGCGCCTTCCTCGACGATTCGGGTCGCTGCTCCGTGTACGGCAGCCGGCCGTTCGGGTGCCGGACCTTCTTCTGCGAGCGAGCGACGCTCGCGCGAGAAGTCCGCGGAAAAGACCTGCGAGAGCTGGTGAACGCCCTGCGCGACATCGCGGCTCGGCACGCGCCTGGAGGCGACGCGCCGCGACCCTTCTCGAAGGTGTTCCCGCCGCACGGCCCCTAGAACCCCGCATCGCATTGCAGCACAGCAGATTCCGCTCTACGGCTCTCATCATGCCACCAGCACCTCACCGGCATACCAACAGGCTCTCCCACGAGACGAGCCCGTACCTGCTCCAGCACGCACACAATCCCGTGGACTGGTACGCGTGGGGGCCGGAGGCGCTCGAGCGAGCGAAGCGGGAGGACAGGCCGATCCTGCTCAGCATCGGCTACGCCGCCTGTCACTGGTGCCACGTCATGGAGCGCGAATCCTTCGAGAGCGAGGAGGTCGCGAGCGTGATGAACGCGCACTTCGTGTGCATCAAGGTCGATCGCGAGGAGCGCCCCGATCTCGACGAGATCTACATGGCCGCAACCGTCGCCATGACCGGGCATGGCGGGTGGCCGATGACGGTCTTCCTGACTCCGAAGCAGCAGCCGTTCTACGCCGGCACCTACTTCCCGCCCGACGACCGCCAGGGCCGCCCGGGTTTCAGGACGCTGCTCGAGCGGATCGCCGAGCTTTGGCACGGAGACAGGACCAAGCTGACCGAGCAGGCCGCGGAGCTCACCGAGCACGTCCGCGGCCAGAGCGACGCGCAGCGCGAGGCTTCGGTGGGCGAGGAGGCGATCTTCGCTGCGGCAAGTGACCTTGCCGGATCCTTCGATCCCGTGCACGGGGGGTTTGGCTCCGCGCCGAAGTTCCCGCCTTCCGCGTCGCTGTCGCTCCTCCTCAGGCTCCACCGCCGCACCGTCGAGCCGACGCTGCTCACCATGGTGACCACGACGCTCGATCACATGAAGAGCGGCGGGATGTACGACCAGCTTGCCGGCGGGTTCGCCCGCTACTCCGTGGACGAGCAGTGGCTCGTCCCGCACTTCGAGAAGATGCTCTACGACAACGCGCAGCTGTCGCGCGTCTACCTGGAGGCGTACCAGGTCACGAAGAACGACGAGTACCGTCGCGTCGCCCAGGAGACGCTCGACTACGTGGCGCGCGAGATGCAGGACGCCGAAGGCGGCTACTACTCGGCGACCGACGCTGACAGCGAGGGCGTCGAGGGGAAGTTCTTCGTGTGGAGCCCCGACCAGGTCGAGGAGGTCGTGGGCCAGCCCGCGGGCGACCACTTCTGCCGCTACTACGACGTCACGCCGGAGGGGAACTGGGAGGGCGTCAGCATCCTGAACACGCCGCGCCCGCTCGCCGATGTCGCGAAGGAGCTCGGGCTCGGCCAGGACGAACTCAAGAAGTCCCTCGACGAATCGCGACAGAAGCTCTACGCGGCCCGTCTCCGCCGCGTACCGCCGCTCACCGACGACAAGATCCTCACGTCATGGAACGGTCTCATGATCGGCGCGATGGCCGAGGGCGCGCGCGTGCTGGGCGAGCGCCGCTATTTGAACTCCGCCGAGCGCGCCGCGTGCTTCGCGCTTTCCACCCTGATGCGCTCCGACGGCGGTCTCTACAGGACCGCGCGCACCGGCCGGGCACACATCGATGCCTATCTCGAGGATTACGCGTTCCTGGCCGACGCGCTCGTCGATCTGTACGAAGCGGGCGGCGCGCAGTCGTTCCTCGTCGAGGCCGTCCGGCTCTCGGAGCGAATGATCGCGGAGTTCGGCGGCGACGAGAACGGCGCGTTCTTTCAAACCGCGGAGCGGCACGAAGCGCTCATCGCGCGGCCCAGGGAGGGCCACGACGGCGCGGTGCCGAGCGCGAACGCGGTCGCGGCGCGCGTCCTCGCGCGTCTTGGGCTGCACCTCGGTCGCGACGACCTGCGTACACGCGCCCTTGCCGCCATTCGTGCCTACGGCAGGTCCATCGAGCGCTCGGCGAGAGCGTTCGTCACGACGCTCTCCGTCGTCGATCTGCTGCTCGAGGGCCCTGTCGAGCTCGCGTTCGCCGGTGAGCCGGGGAGCCCGGGGCGCACCGCGCTGGAAGCGGCTGTTGCGCGACAGTACCTGCCGAATCGCGTCGTGGCGCACGGTGCGCCGGCCGTCGGTGCGACGCTCTCTAGCGAGCTCCCGCTCCTCGCCGGCAAGTCGCTCGTCGGCGGGCAGCCGGCCCTGTACGTGTGCAAGGACTTCGCCTGCCAGGCGCCCGTGACGCGCCCGGAGGACGTCCCCCGCGTGCTCGAGGCCGCGTCGGCGGAGCTCCACGCCGGCCGCGGTCGCTCGATCATCGCAAGGCGGTTGCCGGGACACGCCACGGCCGAAGGGACGCGCGCGTACGCTGCGCGCGTTTCGCCGGTGCGTGGCGAGACGGCGTACGGCCCCTTCGGCGACACCGGGCTCGTCGTGAGCCGCCTCGGCTTCGGTACGTATCGCGTGGACGACCGTATCAAGGAGCACGCGGACGCGCTCACGCGTGCCGTCGGGCGCGGAGTGAACCTGGTGGACACGTCGACGAACTACTCGGACGGCCACTCCGAGCGGCTCGTGGGGCGCGTGCTGTCGGAGCTCGACCGCGACGGGACGGTGCCGCGCGCCGCCGCGATCGTCGTGTCGAAGATCGGCTATGCCCAGGGGGAGAACCTCGAGCTCGCGCAGGCGCACGAGGAAGCCGGGACGCCGTTCCCCGAGATGGTAAAGCTCGGCGAAGAGCTCTGGCACTGCATCCATCCCGCATGGCTCGAGGAGCAGCTGGAGCGTTCGCTCGAGCGGCTCGGAATCGAGACGCTGGACGTCTGCTTGCTCCACAACCCGGAGTATTTCCTGGCGGACGCGAAGGCAAGGCGGGTCCCGCTCGACGAGGCGCGTGACGAGTTCTACCGGCGCGTCACGCAGGCGTTCGCTCACTTCGAGGAGGAGGTGAAGCGCGGGAGGCTCCGCTATTACGGCGTGTCGAGCAACACCCTCGGGTCGGCACGGCAGGACCCGGAAGCCACGGACGTGGAGCGCTTCGTGAAAGCGGCCCGCGACGCGGGCGGCGACGACCATCACTTCGAGGTCGTGCAGCTGCCGATGAATCTGCTCGAAGCGCGCCCTGCGCTCGAGGCGAACAGCGGCCCGGAGGGGACCGAGACGGCCATCGGAGCCGCCGAGACCCATGGGCTCGCCGTCCTCGTCAATCGACCGCTCAACGCTATCATCGAAAATCGCCTCATCCGGCTCGCCGACCCCCCGGACTACGCGGACGCGCCGTCCTTCAGCGAGCAGGTGCAAGCCGTGAAGGAGCTGGAGGTCGAATTCACCAAGACCATCGCGCCGTCGCTCCAGTTCGCGAAGGAGAACGCTCCCAAGCCCGGAGACATCTTCCGCTGGGGTGAGCAGCTCGGCGCGATCGGCGCGGAGCTCGACGGGCTCGAGCAGTGGAAGGACCTCGAGTCACAGGCCGTCGCGCCGCGCATCATGCAGACCGTGGCTGCGCTGGACCGAGGGATCACCGGACCCCTCGCCGCACGGTGGCACGCGTTCCGGGAGCGGTACGTGCAGCAGGTCGACGCGTTGCTCCTCGCCCTGCGCAAGCGTGCGGCGGATCGATCGCGGCGCCGGACGCTCCTCATCGGGCGCACCATCGATCCGCTGCTGCCTCCGGAGCGCCGTACGGCGCCCCTCTCCCAGAAGGCGCTCTCCGTCGTCCGGAGCGTTCCAGGAGTGACCACCGTGCTGGTCGGTATGCGGGACACGCCCTACGTCGCCGATGCCCTGGCGATGATGGGCAGCCCGGCGTTGCCTGATGCAACCGCCGTCCTTCGAGCCTGCAGCAGCATGGATTTGCCTTGATCTTTCACCGCGCCTACCAGAACCGCCGCGCGACATTCTTGCTCTGAGAACAGTCTGCGCCGGCTCCGCCGG
>CAYUAW010000527.1:1982-4729 GCA_964442485.1 uncultured Polyangiaceae bacterium | reverse complement strand
CCGCGGGCGCCGTCGGCACTTTCCGGTAGAGCGAGAGCTCCATCGGCGAGCGCCCCTGGCCGGTGAGCGCGACGCGCACGGCCTTGAAGGGGAAGTGCGGGTCCCCGGTGAGCGCCTCCACCACTTCGGAGATCTTCGCCGAGCCGTTCGGCAGGATGCGCGTCGTGACCGCGAGGGGCACCACGCTCCCGACGATACCGGAGCGCGCCAGCGCGTCGAGCGCGTCGACCCCTCCGAGCTCGAGACGCGTCACGAACGCCTTCACGTCCACGATCTTCCCGATGCCCTCGATGCTGCGACGGACGCGAGCCGAGTCGGCGACGTGAAACGCCGCGATGCGCTCCGCGAGCCACGCCTTCCCTCCGAGCGGAGCGAGAGCCGGCTGGGCGAGCGCCACGACGTACTCGGCGCCGTCGATGATGGCCGTCACGCGAGGATCCATCGGGCCGAGCAGCGCTGCCGCGGAGAACGAGAGCCCCTGCGGCGCGACCGCGTTCAAGCGCGCCACGAGCTCCGCCGGATCGGGTGCCCCCGAGAGACGGACGTCCAGGTACTCGGAGAGAGTCGCGACGCCGAGCGACAGTGCCGGGCTGAACGTCATGTCCGGCTTCGGATGGAAGCCGCGAGTGTAGGCCGTTCGCACGCCCGCCCGCCGGATCACGCGAGGAAGCTCGCGGATGAGGTCCAGGTGGCCGAGCAGCGCCGCGGGCCCCGTCTTCGCGAAGCGGAGCCGGAACCGCTCGCCCTCGCCGCCGGCTTGCGGTGGGCGGTGTGCCTCCGGACCCGTCGCGGGGGGGCCCTGGTTCGCCGTGCGCTCGCGGAGCACGGGAAGGCGCGCACGGACGCCCGGCTCTTCCGCGCCCATCTTGCGGAGGAAACCGATTCGCTCGCTGCGCATCTTCCCGAGGTCGCAGGCGACGCCGCAGTCGTAGCAGACGAGCCGGCGCTCATCGGCGGCGGCGTCCGTCACGTTCGTGTGGTGGATGAACATGCCGCGCACCTTGCCGCACGGCGGCGAGAGCCGGCTCGCCAGCGCCTTCCTGTACTCCCGAGCGAGGAAGCCGTCCTCGAGCCCCACGTCGATGTGATCCCAGGGGAGGCGCGCCGTCACCGGGATGGTGCCGAGGTAGCGGTTCGTGTCGATGCCGAAATGTGACAAGGCCTCTTGCCAGGCATCCATGCGCAGGTGTTCTTCCCACGAATCGAAGATTGCACCCGACTGGTACGCGCGCTCGATGACGTCCGCGAGCGGACGGTCGCCGCGCGCGAGCACGCCTTCCAGCACGGTCGTCGTGGCGTCGTGGACGCGGAGCTTCAGGCCGCGCGGGCCGCGCGCCTCGTCACGCAGCATCTGCTGCTTTCGTGCGATCTCCTCCAGCGGGTCCATCGCACACCACTGGAAAGGGGTGTGGGGCTTCGGGACGTGCGTCGAGACGCTGACGGTGACCTTCGGGCGTCCCTTGCTCACGCGCTTGCCGATGGTGAGCGCGTTCTTCCCGACCGCGACGATGCCGAGGACGTCCTCGTCCTCCTCCGTCGGAAGGCCGATGATGAAGTAGAGCTTCATCGAGTCGATCCCGCGCCCGAAGACACGCTCGGCCGTGACCATGAGCTGCTCTTCGGTGACGTTCTTGTTGATGACGTCTCGCATCCGCTGCGTGCCGGCCTCCGGCGCGAAGGTGAGGCCCGTCGCGCGCACCTTGCGGATGTCGTCGATGAGATCCTCCGCCAGGCCGTACGCGCGCAGCGACGCGACGCCGAGGCTGACGCGCTCCGGTGCCGTCTTCTCGGCGAGGCGCTTGATGAGCGGCGAGATGGAGCTCACGTCGGCGGTGGAGAGCGCCGTCAGGCTCACCTCGTCCTGGCCGCTCTTGTCGAGCGCGCGCATCACGGTGTCGACGACCTCCTCCGGGTTCCGCTCGCGAACGGGCCGGTAGATCATCCCCGCCTGGCAGAAGCGGCAGCCCTCCGTGCACCCGCGGGCGACCTCGATGCTCATGCGATCGAAGATCGCCTCCGGGCCGCCTACCGGTCCGTCGTCGGGGAAGGGGAACTTGGCGAGATCCGGCACGATGCGGCGCTCGATGGGGAACGGGACGCCGGCGCGGGTGGGCCCCGTGACCACGGCGAAGCCCGTGTCCGCGTCGACGTGCGTCTCGTACAGCGAGGGCACGTACACGCCGGAGATGCGCGATAGCGCGAGCAGGCACTCCTCCCGTGAGGCGCCGGCGCGCCGCCGCTCGGTGAAAGCGAGCGCCACCTCCGTGGCCGTCTCCTCGCCATCCCCGATGACGAAGGCGTCGATGAAGGGCGCGATGGGCTCCGCGTGCGTGGCCACCGGGCCGCCCGCGACGACCAGAGGGTCGGCGTCGCTCCGCGCGCTCGCCCGGAGCGGGATGCCGCCCAGGTCGAGCATCTTCAGGATGTTCGTGTAGGTGAGCTCGTACTGGAGCGAGAAGCCGACCACGTCGAAGTCGACGAGCGGCCGTGCGCTCTCGAGCGACAGCAAGAGGTGCCCGGAGCGCGCAAGCTCTCGCTGCATGTCGACCCAGGGCGCGTACGCCCGTTCAGCGAGCGTCCGCGGGTCGTCGTTCAGCACCTTGTAGAGGATGCGAAAGCCGAGGTGGCTCATCCCGATGTCGTAGATGTCGGGGAAGGCCAGACAGACGCGCGCCTGTACACCGTTCCAGTCCTTCCGGCGCGTGCCGTGCTCGGCCCCCGTGTATCTGCTGGGTTTCTCGACGCGC